>NZ_WJSQ01000008.1 GCF_009720245.1 Sphingomonas segetis
GCTCGATCTCGCGAGTGCTCACGCCCAGCGCGGCGACGGCTCCGCCCCGCCGTGGAAGGTCGAGGCATGGGCCAATGTCAGCGGCCCCGGCGCGTTCAACATGCCCCACGTCCACGGCGGGACCTACTGGGCCGCCGTCTACTACGTCCGCGTCGGCGAGGGCGAAGGCGGACAGCTCGTGCTCCACGACCCGCGCATGCCCGGCCTGAGGATGCACGCGCCCGGCGTCCGCTTCCGCAACCTCGGCCCCGAGCTTCGCGCCGACATCCGGCCAAGGGAAGGGCTGATGGTGCTGTTCCCCGGCTGGCTGTCGCACAGCGTCGAACCCTGGCAGGGCGGCGGCGAGCGGATCTCGGTGGCGATGAACGTCCGCGTCGCGCACCCCCACGGCTGACGCGAGGCTGGCGCCGCCGCCGGCGCGGGGCTAAGGCCGACTCTTCCCCGGGGAGCCATTCCCGCCGAGATTTTTCGAGGCGGCCAACTACTGGCTGAGAGGCGGCAATCCGGCCGCGACCCGCTGAACCTGATCCGGCTAGCACCGGTGGAGGGAGAGAGAAGATGGGCGACGCCCCAGCCAGAACCGAGTTCAAAGTCACCACCGGCCCGATCCGCGGCTCGCGCAAGATCCACATCGGCGACCGCAGGGTCGCGATGCGCGCCGTCGACCTCGAGCCGTCGAGCGGCGAGCCGCCGGTCGTCCTCTACGACACCAGCGGCCCCTACACCGACCCGGCCAGCCGAATCGACATCATGGCTGGCCTTTCCGAATTGCGTGCCGCCTGGATCCGCGCCCGCGGGGACGTCGAGGAAGTCGACGCGAGGGAAACGCGCCCCGAGGATAACGGCCAGCTAGGCCCCGACAGGTCGGGCGGGGTCTCGCCCTTCCCCAACGTCCGCAAGCGCGTGCTTCGCGCCAGGGCCGGCGCCAACGTGACCCAGATGCACTACGCCCGCCGCGGAATCGTCACGCCCGAGATGGAATATGTCGCCATCCGCGAGAACCTCGGCCGCGAGGAGCTGCTCGTCACCCGCGACGGCCAGGACTTCGGCGCCTCCATCCCCGACTTCGTTACGCCCGAGTTCGTCCGCGACGAGGTCGCCCGCGGCCGCGCCATCATTCCCGTCAACATCAACCACCCCGAAACCGAGCCGATGGCGATCGGCCGCAACTTCCTGGTCAAGATCAACGCCAATATCGGCAACAGCGCCGTGGCTTCCGACGTCGCGGCCGAGGTGGACAAGATGGTGTGGGCGATCCGCTGGGGCGCCGACACGGTCATGGACCTCTCGACCGGCCGCAACATCCACGACACCCGCGAATGGATCGTCCGCAACTCGCCGGTCCCGATCGGCACCGTCCCCATCTACCAGGCGCTGGAGAAGACCGGCGGCGTCGCCGAGGACCTGACCTGGGAGATCTACCGCGACACGCTCATCGAGCAGGCCGAGCAGGGCGTCGACTATTTCACCATCCACGCCGGCGTGAGGCTCCCCTACGTGCCCCTGACCGCCAAGCGCGTCACCGGCATCGTCAGCCGCGGCGGCTCGATCATGGCCAAATGGTGCCTCGCCCACCACCGCGAGAGCTTCCTCTACGAGCGGTTCGACGAGATCTGCGAGATCATGAAGGCCTATGACATCGCCTTCAGCCTCGGCGACGGCCTCCGCCCCGGGAGCACCGCCGACGCCAATGACGAGGCCCAGTTCGCGGAGCTCTACACGCTCGGCGAGCTGACGAAGAAGGCGTGGGCGCACGACGTCCAGGTGATGATCGAGGGCCCCGGCCACGTGCCGATGCACAAGATCAAGGAGAATATGGACAAGCAGCTCGCCGCGTGCGGCGAGGCGCCCTTCTACACCTTGGGCCCGCTCGTGACCGATGTCGCGCCGGGCTACGACCATATCACCAGCGGTATCGGCGCCGCGATGATCGGCTGGTTCGGAACCGCGATGCTCTGCTACGTCACGCCCAAGGAGCACCTCGGCCTCCCCGACCGCGACGACGTGAAGGTCGGAGTCGTCACCTACAAGCTGGCAGCCCACGCGGCCGACCTCGCCAAGGGCCACCCGGCGGCGAAAGCGCACGACGATGCGCTATCGAAGGCACGCTTCGAGTTCCGCTGGCGCGACCAGTTCAACCTGTCGCTCGACCCCGAAACCGCCGAGCAATATCACGACCAGACGCTCCCGGCGGAAGGCGCCAAGACCGCGCATTTCTGCTCGATGTGCGGCCCCAAGTTCTGCTCGATGAAGATCACGCAAGAAGTGAGAGATTTTGCTGCGAAGCAGAATGCGCCGCTTAAGCAATCGCTCACCGTCAAAGAAGCGGAAGCCGGGATGGCGAGGATGTCAGAGTCTTATCGCGAGGGCGGGGATTTGTACGTCCCCATCGTTCCGTAAGGTCTGATCACGCACGTTAACTCATATAACTCTACACGCGTATCCCCATATATACGTCCTAAGGACGTATATATGGGGATACGCTCACTTGTCAAGCATGTTCGTTTGACAACATGTACGCAGCGTCCTACCCTCACGTCCTAAGGACGTGAGGGTAGGACGCTGCATGGAAACTGCCAAGCCATTTGTTGACCGCAAGCGGATGACGAACCTCGCCGAGGCGGTTGCAAACAAGCTACGCTCTGCGGGTCGGCCTGTCGTTGCCGATGTCGAGATCATTCGCGCAATGGAAGAAGTGTATGGCGAAGGGAAAGTCCGATATTTACGCGGCGACCGACCTACTCTCGGGGCTTTCGATAGAACTCGATCAATTCTCAAGGCCGAAAAAATCATCGGCCGAGACGCCGATTATCGAAGATTTTGGCGCGTCAACACGGTTCCCGATCGTTCGGCCGATGAGATTGTTTGTCTGGTCGACCAGACCGTCTACATCTCTCATCTGTCCGCTATGCAAACATATGGCCTAACCAATCGACGGCCGACAGACCTATATCTCACTCGATCCGATGACGCATATTGGCGGACGACAAGGGCAGAAATTCTTCAGCGTTCGCCGGAATACGATGAGTTTGGTTTCAAATTGCTAAGAACGCACCATCCGAGCTCAGTTCGCGGTAGGCGCCTATCAACGCTCTCAACGAAGTGCTTCGGGCGCTTCACACAATTGCGAAACTCGTTCGCGCGCATTTCCTCCATCGGGCAGACATTCTACGACATGCTTTCCAGCCCAGAGCTGTGCGGGGGAATGCCACACGTTTTGGACGTCTTCGAAGACCATGCACCCAAATATCTCGAAGAAATAATAGAAAACGTCGATGAGGGCGAAAGCCAAATCGTCAAGGTACGGGCCGGCTACATACTAGAGGAAAGACTTGGTGTACGAGACGGCAAAGTACAAAAGTGGACCTCATTTGCGCAGCGCGGCGGCAGTCGCATTCTCGATCCACAAAAGCCATTCAGCCCCGCGCATTCCGAAAAGTGGATGATCTCGATCAATGTCTGATCCGGAGAAACAGGAAGAAACACTAGAGGTCGACCTGACTGAATGGAGTGCTGCGGCAGCTGGAGACCCGCAGGTCGAACGAGAACGGGAAGCCACTGAGGTGTTTCTCGCCGCGCTAGGCATGACGAAAACATGCCACAATAAAATTTACCTCAAAGGAGGGATTCTCGTAGGAGCGATATACGCGAGCGGACGCAACACGGCCGACTTGGATTTTTCAACAACAAGCACGCCGGACCTCAAATTCCCAGAGCGACTAAGTGACGAACTCGAAGAGGCGTTCCCTCGCGCCGCGGCGCAGCTAGGCTTTCCCGGACTTCGACTCAGAATGCAGTCAGTTAAGTTTCGTCCGCGTAAAAACAACTTCACCGAGTCTGATTTTCCCGCTGTCGAAGCGAAATTCGCGTACGCCTATGTTGGGTCCAAGCAGGAAGCAGGTCTCGACGCCGGTACGTGCGCTGATGTCTTATATGCAGACATCAGCTTCAATGAGCCAATATCGTGCGTTCAGTCGGTCAAAATGAAGGGCGTAGATGCAGAGATATTGGTTTATTCTCTGCATGACCTTGTTGCGGAAAAATTCAGAGCCCTTCTCCAGCAGGTGACGCGAGATCGTTACCGGAGGCAGGACGTTTTCGACCTCTACTACCTAATCAATAACGCCGACGTCGAATCCATCCCCAAGGCGTTACTGTTGCAAACGTTTCAAGAGAAATGCCGCTCCCGGGGCATCGAACCGACGAAAACATCTCTGGAGAATGAGGAAGTCAGGCGGAGGGCGTCGAGCGAATGGGACACCCTCTTGCAGGAGGTCGATGAGCTCCCAAACTTCGAAACTGCGTACCAGGCGGTCGTCGAACTTTACTATTCCCTGCCTTGGAAACACTGATCAAGCCGCACCGATCTACCGCGGGTGCCGGCAATTCGGGGGAGACAAATCCTGACACAATGGTCTCGCTGAACTTCGCCATGTAAACTCGCCGCGCGCCACCACGGCGCAGAAAGATCGGGGGGTCTTATGAAACTGACGCTTGCCTTAGTCGCCGCTTCCGCTTTGCTTTCGCTCGCCACCATGGCCCAAGCCGCGCCACCAGTCGCCGAACCACCGCCCGCCACCACCGGCCCGGTCGACGGGCTCGTCTCCTCACCCGGCAACTTCAAGCTGCTGCTCGAGAACGAGCATGTCCGCGTCCTCCAATACACCCTGCTCCCCGGCGCGCTCGACCATTGGCACACGCACCCGCCGCGCGTCGGCTATGTGCTGTCGGGCGCGAAGATCCGGGTGACCGAGGCCGACGGCACGCACCAGGATTATGACGAGAAGACCGGCGACACTTACTGGGGTGAGTTCTCCCCGCTCCACGACACGCTCAACATCGGCACCACGCCCTACATCGCGCTGCTGGTCGAGGTGAAGGACACGCCGGCCAAGGCGCCGCCGGCGAAGTAGAACCGCATCATTTCCCCAACCGCACCAGCGCCTTGTCGAGCGCCTGCAGGAACCGCGACCGGTCGGCCCTGGCGAACGGCGCCGGCCCGCCGGTCATGCCGGCCCCGGCCCTCAAGTCCGCCATGATCGCCCGCGTCGCGATCGCGCCGCCGATGCTCGCGCTCGTGAATGGCTTCCCGTTATTGCCGATCACCGTCGCGCCCTTCTTCAGGCAGCGGTCGGCAAGCAATATGTCGCCGGTGACCACCACCGTCCTGGCGTCTGCCGCTTCCACGATCCAGTCGTCCGCCGCGTCGAACGCGTCCGACACCAGCACCCGCTCGATGAGCGGATGCTCGGGCACGCGCAGCCATGAATTGCTCACCACCCGCACCGGCACCCCGCGCCGGTACGCGACGCGATAGACCTCCTCCTTCACCGGACAGGCATCGGCGTCGACCAGGACTCGGAGAGGACTCATCCAGTTCTCCAGCGGCATGGGAATCACCTCAGCATCCGCCTCTTGCGCGATAGTATGTCCTAAAGTATGTACTTTTCGTCGGTTGAACACGGGAGCGCAGTAATGCCCAAATACGATCGTTTAGGAGAGCATCTGTCCGGCCTTGGCCGGGATTCGAGCCGTACGTTCAGCTTCGATCGAATAGAAGCAATCCTCGGCTTCACCCTACCCAAGAGCGCGCGCACATATCAGGCATGGTGGGCGAACCAGGTCGGCGGCGGCCATGTTCAAGCCAATGCATGGCTGGACGAGGGTTGGCGTACCGAGCAGCTGTCCCTCACGCGCCGTCAGGTGACCTTCACACCGGTGGCCATCCCACGAGCGCCAAAGGGCGCGCGCGGCTCCGCCTTGGCCGGACTGTCGATCGACGAAGCCAGGCGAGCGGTTGCACTCCGATATCGCGTCCGTCCCGAGCAAGTGGAAATCGCCGTTCGGACTTGAGCAGGCAAACAGACCGCACGCTCCTAATCGTTCTTCAGATTCTCCAGGCCGCGCTGGCCGCCCTTCTGCGATGGCTGCGAGGCGTTGGTCTTGACCTTGGCCTTCTTGGGCTTTCGCGCTTCCTTGCTCGATCTCTGCTGGCCCTTGGCCATGGCTGCTCTCCTGCGGCGCGGGAATGCGCTGCTTCGGCGGGCTTATAGCCGTTCGGGGGCGCCGTTCCTATCCGCTTGGACCTGCGATCAGGCCTCGGGCGGCTGCGCGAACCGCTTCTTGAGGTCGGCCCGGATCGAGGCGCCCGAAAGATGCGCGTCGATGTTGGTATAACCTTCGTGCCTCAGCGCCTTCCTGATCTCCTCGACGCTGGAGAAGTCCGGCGCGAGCTGGAAGGCGCGTTCGATGATGTGCGGCGTTTGCATCTGAATTCCCGGAAAATTTCGTCCCCGTCACAAACGCACCGGATGGCCGTTCCGTTCCGGCTGTCCGCCCGGCGCGACCATCCGCCATGCTCGACAAGGCAGTGCCTTCCGGTCGAATGTGGCGGCCATCCGTCGACTTTGCATGGCAAGCCGTCGCCGCGAGGCATAGCATCCGTATCGCCCGTCCAAGGGGACGCATCGTGTCCACGCCTCGCCTGGCCCTGTTGTTCGCGTTCGGCCTGATTGTCGCCGGCCCGGCGATCGGCGCGGCTGCGGCCCCGCCGCGCATCGGCAAGCCGCGGCCGGCGCCGCGACGGCAGCACTCGCGACCAGCGCGGCTCCGCCGGCGAGCGCCTGGCGGCGACTGAGCTCCATCACCCCTCCTATGATAGCGCTACCAATGCTAGGCTGCCGCGGGTGTTGTCAACGACTCCAATTCGGCTGCTGCCGTTCGTGATGCTCGTCCTGGCGCCGGGCGCGGCAGCGGCGGAGGACGGCTACGACCTGTGGCTGCGCTACCGGACCGTCGAAGCCCAGTGGCGCGCCGCATATGCGGCCCATGCCACATCGATCGTCGACGAGTCCCGTTCGCCGACATCACGCGCCGCAGCAGAAGAACTTCGGCGCGGCCTCCTCGGAATGCTCGGACGTCCACCGGCCACTCGGCTGAGCGACGGCGCGATCATTCTCCGTACCTCCACGCCCTCGCGGCTCAAAGGAGCCGGCGATGAAGGCTATTGCCTGAAGAGCACGCGCATTGACGGTCACCCGGTCACCTTCATCGCAGCGAACCGCGACATCGGTCTGCTTTACGGCGCCTTCGCGCTCCTGCGACTAATGCAGACGCGCTCGCTTTCCGCCCGCCTCGACCTGTGCGACGCGCCGGCGGTCCCGCTGCGCATGCTCGACCATTGGGACAATCTCGATGGCACGGTCGAACGCGGCTATTCCGGCCGCTCGCTGTGGGACTGGGAGCGGCTGCCCGCGATCGAACCGCGGCTGATCGACTATGCTCGCGCCAACGCTTCGATCGGAATCAACGGCGCGGTTCTCAACAACGTCAACGCCGACGCGCGAATTCTCACGCCCGAATATCTGCGCAAGGTCGCGGCGATCGCCGAAGCGTGGCGGCCGTACGGCCTGCACGTGTACCTGTCGGCGCGCTTTTCGGCGCCCGAGGAAATCGGCGGCCTGACGACCGCCGACCCGCTCGACCCTCGCGTGCGCGCCTGGTGGCGAACGAAGGCCGACGAGATATATCGCCTGATTCCCGACTTCGGCGGTTTCCTCGTCAAGGCCACTGCCGAGGGCCAGCCGGGGCCTCAGACCTACGGCCGAACCCATGCTGACGGCGCCAACATGCTCGCCGGCGCGCTCGAGCCGCACCGCGGCACCGTGCTGTGGCGCGCGTTCGTCTATTCCGACGCGTCCGAGCAAGACCGAGCGAAGCAGGCCTATGCCGAGTTCGCGCCGCTCGACGGCAAGTTCGCGCCGAACGTCATCGTCCAGGTGAAGAACGGCCCGGTCGACTTCCAGCCGCGCGAACCCTTCCATCCCTTGTTCGGGGCGATGCCGAACACGCGGCTCGCGATGGAAGTGCAGATCACCAAGGAATATCTCGGCGAGAGCACGCACCTCGCCTACCTCGGCACGATGTGGTCGGAGGTGCTGCGCAGCCGCACCGCGCGCCCCCATCCGTCGTCCATGGTGGTGGACTCGCTGTCGGCGATCGCCGGAGTTGCGAACGTCGGGAGCTATCGCAACTGGAGCGGTTCCGATTTCGACCAGGCCAATTGGTACGCGCTTGGGAGGCTTGCGTGGGATCCATCGGCCGATCCGGCGGGGATCGCCGAGGATTGGACTAGAATGACCTGGGGCAACGACCCGCGGCTCGTCAGGCCGGTCGTCGCCATGATGATGAAGTCGCGGCAGGCAGTGGTCGACACCATGACCCCGCTCGGCCTCTCCCACCAGATGGCGAGCGACCATCATTATGGTCCCGGACCCTGGGTCAGCGACCAGCCCGCAGCGCTGTGGAACCCGACCTATTACAACCGCGCCGATGCAGGCGGCATCGGCTTCGACCGCACCCCCAGCGGCAGCGATGCCGTCGCTCAATATGCGCCAGCGGTTGGCCGCTGCTTTGCAGACTTGAAATGCGTCTCCGACGACGATCTCCTGTGGTTCCATCATGTGCCGTGGACTTATCGCATGCGCTCCGGAAGTAGCCTTTGGAACGAACTCATCGGCCGCTATGACCAGGGTCTGGCGGCGGTCGAGGAGATAAAGCGCGAGTGGAATCTGATCCGCCCGCTGGTCGATCCTTCCCGCCACATCGCGGTTGCCGCGAAGCTCGACCGGCAAGCCGTGGAAGCGCAATGGTGGCGCGACGCCTCGATCGCTTACTGGCAGAGCGTCTCCCATCTGCCGCTCCCCGCGGGAACCCGCGCGCCGCATCGCGATCTAAACTGGTATAAGGCGATTCACTTCGATACCGTGCCAGGCTTCCTGACCCCGGGGACCGGCCGGCAGCCGTCGTGCGTTCCACCTGCAGGAGGCCCCCCATGCGCGCTTTGATGATCATCGCCGCCGCCGCACTTTCGCTGAGCTGCTCCCGCCCCGTCACGCCGCCCGGAGCCGCGCTTGCGCAGGAAACCGCCGGACGCGTCGCCGGCCCGCCGCAGACCTGCATTTCGAGCAACCGATCCGAGAATCTGCGCGTGCTCGATCCGCAGACTCTCGCTTACGGCTTTGGGCGCACCATCTACATCAACCATCTGCCGGCCGCATGCCCGGGCCTCAGCATGTTCAACACGATCATCGTCGAGGCCGATGACGGGATGCAATATTGCCGCAACAACCGTATCCGCGCGCTCGAGCCGGGAGCCATCATCCCCGGCCCGACTTGCGTGCTCGGCGACTGGGTGCCGTACACGCGGCCGTAGCGAGGGGTTTCATCCGCCCCCAAACGCCCTAGTGATCGCGAATGGCTGAAGCAGGGGCAATCCGGCGCATCGTCGTGGTCGGCGGCGGTACCGCAGGGTGGATGACCGCCGCGGCGCTGTCGCGCTTCCTCGGGGGGAGCGGCCGGCGCATCGTACTGATCGAATCCGAAGCCATCGGCACGGTCGGCGTCGGCGAAGGCACCATCCCGCCGATCCTCGAATATAACCTCCAGCTCGGGCTCGACGAGAGCGAGTTCCTTCGCGAGACCCACGCGGCGTACAAGCTCGGGATCGAGTTCGTCGGCTGGACCATTCCGGGCGAGCGCTACTTCCACCAATTCGGGCAGATCGGCCGTCCGCTCAACGGCGTACCGCTCCACCAGCTGTGGCTCGCTCATCGGAGCGAGCCCTCGGTCGGGCCGCTCGCCGCTTACTCGATGACGGCGGCCGCTGCCGCGCGCCACCGCTTCGGCCATCCGTCGCCCGATCCGTCCGATGCGCTGTCGCAGATCGCCTACGCCTTCCACTTCGACGCGACCGCCTACGGCAAGTTCCTCCGCCGCTACGCCGAAGCGCGCGGCGCCGAGAGGATCGAAGGCCGCATCGTCGGCGTCGAGCAGGATGGCGAAACTGGCATCGTGACCGGCGTCACCCTCGAAGACGACCGACGGGTGCGCGGCGATCTGTTCATCGATTGCTCGGGCTTCCGCAGCCTGCTGCTCGGGCAGCAGCTCGGCGTGCGGTTCGAGGACTGGTCGCACTGGCTTCCGTGCGACCGCGCGGTGACGGTCGGGTCCGAACGGACCGAGCCTCTCCTCCCCTACACGCGGACGACGGCGCATCCCGCCGGCTGGCAGTGGCGAATCCCGCTCCAGCACCGCACCGGCAACGGTCATGTCTATTGCAGCGCCTTCATGGAGGATGACGAGGCCGAGCGGATCCTGCTCGACACGCTCGACGCGCCGCCGATCGCGGAACCGAGGCTGCTGCGTTTCAAGGCGGGTCGGCGGAGCAAGGCATGGGAAGCGAACGTTATCGCCATCGGCCTCTCTTCCGGCTTTCTCGAGCCGCTCGAATCGACCAGCATCCACCTGATCCAGCACGGCATCCAGAAGCTTCTCAGCCTCTTCCCGAGCCATGGCGTCAGCCCGGTCGAGCGCGACGAATACAACCGCGCGATGGCGAGCAGCTACGAGCCAACGCGTGACTTCATCATTCTGCATTATTTCGCGAACATGCGCGGCGAGCCTTTTTGGAGGCGGATGCGCGAGATGGAGCTTCCGGACTCGCTCCGGCACAAGATCGAGCTGTTCCGAGAGCACGGGCGCGTGTTCCGCTACAACGAAGAATTGTTCGACGTGCCAAGCTGGGTCGCCGTGATGCTCGGCCAGAACATCATCCCCGCCAGGGCCGACCCGCTCGCGACCGCGCTGCCCCAGTCCGAGGTGCTGCGCGCAATGGCGGAGCTGCGCGGCTCATACGAAAGCGCGGCCGAGCGGCTTCCGCTCGCGAGCGAGTATATCGAGCGGCGGATCGCTGCCGGCTAGTGAATCGTCGCTGCCGCCGGCTCTTCGCTCAGGTGAATGCGCGCGCGGTAGGAGGCGAGCGCGAAGGCGCACAGCACCGCGTAGCAGGCCGCGGGCACGATCAGCGCGAAATGGTAGCTGGTCAGCTCCGACATCTTGCCGACGACAAGGGGGATGAGCGCGCCGCCGACGATCGCCGTGCACAGCAGGCCGGACGTTGCTTCTACGCTCGCGCTCGACCGCTCGAGCGTGATCGTGAAGATCACTGGAAACATGATCGAGTTGAACAGGCCGATGGACAGCGCGACGAAGCCGGCACCGACGCCGCCGACGAAGACCACGTAGAGGCACATCAGCGTTGCGATGGCCGTGAAAGCGGCGAGCAGCTTGGGCGCGGAGACACGTGCCAGAAGCGCGGAGCCTATCGCCCGTCCGACCATGGCGCCGCCCCAGTAAAATCCGACGGCCTTGCCCGCTTCCTCGACCGAAACGCCATGAACGCCGTCGCTGCCCATGGTCGCGCCGAGCAGCGGGACGCGGAACGGCGCATCCGAAAGGCCCCAAATCGCGTTGTCGTTGAGGAATGCGGTCATCTGGGTGCCGATCGCGACCTCTGCGCCGACGTAGAGGAAGATGGCGATGCCGCCGAAGATCGCCCAGCGCGACGAGAAGGCGTCGGCGATCACCGCGCCGAGGCCCTGGCGGTTCGCGTCGCGCTCCTCGGGCAAGGCAGCAGTGACGGTACGGCGAAGCAGCCACATGAACAGGGTCAGCGCGGCGATCAGGCCGCACAGCCAGAAATAAGCCGTGTCGATGCCCCCGAGCGCGTTGGCGCGCACCGCATCGGTGACCACCACCCCCTCCTTGACCTCGACGCCCTTTAGGAAAAGGTGCGCTCCGAGGATCGGGGCTATGAAAGTTCCGAGCGAGTTGAAGGTCTGGCTCAGCGTCAGTCGGAAGTGGCTGCGGGCCGGGTCGCCGAGCGCCGCGACCAGCGGGTTGGCAGCGACCTGCAGGATCGTAATTCCGCTCGCCAGCACGAACAATCCGACCAGCACCAGCGGGAAGATCGCGACGTTGGCGGCAATCAGGATGATCAGGCAGCCGACGATCATGGTCACCAGCGCGGCGACGATCGAAGGCATCGGGCGGAAGCGCTGCAACAGCACCGCGGCGGGAAATGAAATAATCCCGTAGGCAATGAAGAAGGCGAAGGCGATGAACTGCGCTTCGAAGCGGCTTAGCGTGAAGATGCCCTTCACCGCCGCGACCAGCGGATCGTTCAAGGCGGTGATGAAACCCCAGGCGAAGAACAGGCATGTGACGATGATGAAGGCGCCGGTGACGCCGGCCGATTGCCGCTCTTGCTGCACGTTGATCCCTCTCGAATTTGCGCGGCAGATTGGCAGCGAAAAATGGGTCGCACAAGCGGCGCGGTTAGCGCTAACTCTGCCCTATGCGACATCTTCTCTTTGCGGTCTTGGCAACGTTGATGAGCGTGCCGGCACGGGCGCAAGTGGTGCCGGTCGACGGCGGCTCCGTCCGCGGGTCGGAGTGGAACGGCGGACATCTATTCCGCGGCATCCCCTTCGCCGCTCCTCCAGTCGACAAACTTCGCTGGAAGCCGCCGCAGCCGGTCATTCCGTGGAAGGGCGTGCGCGACGCCACGGCTCAGCCGCCCTCGTGCATCCAGAACAGCCAGGACTGGAACTATTCCGACTATCTGATCGGCAACGAAGATTGCCTGACGCTCGACGTCCGAACGCCGTCGATGACCGGCAAGCTGCCGGTGCTGGTGTGGATCCACGGCGGCAGCAATCGCGCCGGCGGGCCGAACGACATCGTGCTGTCCGACGTAGGCAAGCAGGCGGTGATCGTCGGAGTCCGCTACCGGCTCGGAATCTTCGGCTTCCTGTCGCACCCGGCGTTGACCGCCGAGCAGGGCGGGTCTGGCAATTACGCGATCATGGACCAGGTCGCCGCGCTGCGCTGGGTGCACGACAATATTGCCCGGTTCGGCGGCGATCCGGCGAACATCACTATAGCCGGGGAGTCGGCAGGATCGCAGGACGTCAGCCTGCTGCTCGCCGCGCCCGCCGCCCGCGGCCTGTTCCAGAAGGCGATCATGGAAAGCGGTACGCCTGGCTTCGGAATGCCGTTCAGATCACTCAAAGATGCCGAGCGGATCGGCATGCAGGCCGACGACCTGCTCAAGGCCGCCGGAAGCATCGAGAAGCTGCGGGCGATGTCGGTTCCGGCGCTGCTCGCCATCGACCTGAAGCTGCACGACGAAGCGGCGGTGTCGGACGCAATGATGTGGCTTCGCACCACCGTCGACGGGAAGCTGTTGCCGAACGACCCGCGCACGCTGCTCGAGCAAGCGCCGCCGCGGCCGGTGATCGTCGGCACGAATCGGCTCGAGTTCGGGTCCGACCGCGCCCATCGCGATCAGCTTATCGCCTTGACCTTCCGCCGTAACGAGGCGGCTGCCCGAGCTTATTACCATGCCGACAAACCCAACCCGCCCGACGATCCGCGCCTCGGTAGCCTCGACGAGCAGATCGGCACGGACATCACCTTCCGCTGTCCGGCGCAGCATGTGGCCGAACTGATTTCAGGCAAGGGCGCGCCGGTGTGGCGCTACGAATTCGACGCGGCGCCCCATAGGGGAAAGACTTCCCACGCGGCTGAGATCCCCTATGCGTTCGGCGATTCTCACTTCGCGAATGGCCTTCAGCTCAAGCCTTACTGGATCAACTTCATCCGCACCGGCGATCCGAACGGTGGCGACCTCCCGCGTTGGCCGCGATTCACGCCCGCCGCTCCGGCACATGTGCTGTTCGACGATTCCAGCGTGACTCCGCTCGGCGCGCTTCGGCCAGAAATCTGTTCGCTGACGGAGTGGCTGTGATGCCATTCAACCGGCGCAATCTGATCCGCATCGCGCTGGCCGCGCCGCTGATACTGGCATCGGGCGCGGCCTGGGCCAAACAGAAGATGCCGCCGGGCGCAGACTGGAACAGCTGGTTCCACGGCTGGTTCGGCCGCGACTTCGGAATGGTCGGCTATTACGCCGACGATAATGCAGCGCTGATCGCATCGAACGCGCCGGTCGACGTTGTCTTCATCGGGGATTCGATCACCGAAGGGTGGCCCGACAAGCGCCCCGGCTTCTTCACGCGCGGGCGCATCGACCGCGGCATCGGCGGGCAGACGACGTCGCAAATGCTGCTGAGGATGATGAGTGACGTGGTCGCGCTCAAACCGCGGGCAGTGCACATCATGGGGGGAACCAATGACATTGCGGGCAACACCGGGCCGATGACCGCGCAGATGAGCGAGGACAATGCGCGCGCGATGACCGACATCGCGCAGCGGCATGGGATCGAGGTGCTCATCGCGTCGGTACCGCCGGCGGCGAATTTCCCGTGGGCGCCGGCGATCGAGACGCGCGGCGCGATCGCGGAGCTGAACCGGCGCCTCCACCGCGTCGCGCATGAGACCGCCGCGACGTGGGTCGACTACCATCCTGCGCTCGACGACGGCAGCGGCGCAATCAAGCCCGGCCTCGCCTCTGACGGCGTTCACCCGACCGAAGCGGGCTATGACGCGATGGCGACCATCGTCGAGCCGATCCTGCGGCGCGTGCTCGCATGAAGCTCGAGCGGCGCTACGTCGAAAAGCCGTGGGGCAGGACTCAGCTTCCGCCGATGTTCGACGCGCCAGGCGGCAAGCGGATCGGCGAGGTGTGGTTCACCGGCGCGGGCGAGCAGCCTTTGCTGGTCAAATATCTCTTCACCAGCGAGCGGCTGTCGATCCAGGTCCATCCGGACGACGAGCAGGCGCGCGAGCGCGGGCTGGCGCGTGGCAAGAGCGAGTGCTGGACCATCCTCGATGCCGAGCCCGGCTCCAGCCTCGGCCTGGGGTTGAAGCTCGAAGTCTCGTCCGACGAGCTCCGCGCTGCCGCACTCGACGGCTCGATCGAGGAGCTGATGGACTGGCGGCCGGTTCGCGCCGGCGACTTCTTCATGGTCCCGGCAGGGACGATCCACGCCGTTGGCGCCGGGATTTCGTTGCTCGAATTCCAGCAGAATTCGGACGTGACCTACCGCCTCTACGACTACGGCCGCCCGCGCGAGCTTCATCTCGACGATGGCATCGCCGTGGCGCGCTCGGAGCCCTATCCCGAAACCTTGGCGCAGCACGTGGAGCCGAACGACCGGCGGACGCTTGTCGATGGCCCTCAATTCGTCCTGGTTCACACGGACAGCGATGCGCTCGAGGACCGGGAGCGGTGGGTAATTCCGCTCGACGGAGCGCACGCCGGCAACTGCTTGCTGCTGCAGCCGGGGGAGCGCTTCGAATCCGACGGACGAATGCTGATCGGCGCTACGGCCTGACGGTCATCGCCAGCGCAATTGCACCGAGCGGTCCTGCATCCCGGCCGAGCGCCGGCGCCCGCAAATAGGGCGCTCCAGCCGGCAATGTCATGTACCCGTTGAGGCTCTCGACCAGCATCGTCTCGATGCGCCTGAGCAGGTGCGGCTGGTTGTCGAGAACGCCGCCGCCGACCGCGATCGCACGCGGCGCTGCGGCGCACACGATCGTGTGGCAGAGCTGAGCGAGCGCCCACGCGACCGACTTCCATAACGGATCGTCACCCGCAAGTCCGGCCACGTGCTCCGTACCGACGCGCGCGATCAGCGACGGCCCGGCGGCGAGTCCTTCGACACAATCACCGTGGAACGGGCACGAGCCAGCGAACTTGTCGCCTTGCAAGCGGGCGACGCGGATGTGTCCCATCTCGCAATGTGCGAAGCCGCGCATCGGCAAGCCATTGGCGATCAGTCCCACGCCCACGCCCGTGCCGACGGTCACATAAGCGAAATCCTGAAAGCCGCGCCCCGAACCCCAGCGCATCTCGGCCAGCGCGGCGCCGTTCACATCGGTGTCGAACGCCGCCGGCACTCCCGCAGCGTGCCGCAGCGGTCCGAGCACGTCCGTTCCCGCCCAACCGGGCTTCGGCGTACTGGTGATGTGCCCGTAGGTGGCGGATTGCGGATCGAGATCGACCGGCCCGAAGCTGGCGATGCCGAGCGCTTGGAACTGCCACCTCGACAGGATATTCGCTATCGCGCCGAGCGTCTCCTCGGGGCTGGTCGTCGGTACCGTCTCGCGCGCAAGCACCTCGCCGGGACCTGGGGCGAGAATCGCCACGCATTTCGTCCCCCCGAGCTCGACCCCCGCGTAGGTCAAGCGGCCGTCGTCACCGGCCGCGCGGCGCAGCAGCTGCGGATGAAATCGGCGTGCGACGGCAGGCCGTCGACGCGTTGCCTGATGGCCGAGCGGATGCGCGACAAAGTCAGTTCGAGATCATCCTCCGACATTGCGTCCGCCAGCGGGTGGTGCCCGGTCGGCACCAGCCCCTGCCCGTAAAGGATCGCGAACCAGCTGACCTCGCTGAAGATGTCGGCCCATCTGGGCTTCACCTCGCCGCGCGCCATGAACAGCTCGAGCTTCTCGGCGAGGCTGCAGGGGATGCTCATATGCTTGCAGTAGCGCCAGAACTCCGTGTCCTCGCGCTCGGTCACCTTGTAATGCGCGATGATGAAGTCGCGGATGGTCTCGTACTGGAAGCGCATCTCGTCATTGAACCGGTCGATCAGGATCGGGTCCGGCTCGCGCTGCGGGAAATAATCGAGGAATTTGGTGATCGCCGCCTGCACGAGGTGGATGCTGGTCGATTCGAGCGGCTCGAGGAATCCGCTCGACAGCCCGAGCGCGAGCACGTTCTTGACCCAGTGCGCCTTGCGTCGGCCCGCCTTGAAGCGGAGCACCTTCGGCTCGGCGAGCGCGGACTCGCCGAGCGACTCCATGAGCTGGGCTGTAGCTTCGTCGTCCGAGATGTAGCTGCTGCAGAAAACGTAGCCGTTGCCGGTGCGGTGCTGGAGCGGGATTCGCCACTGCCAGCCGGAGTCGCGCGCGCGGGCGAGGGTGAACGGTGTCGGATCGGTCATGCGCTCGGCCGGCACGGCGGCCGCGCGGTCGTTCGGAAGCCAATGGCTCCAGTCCTCGAACCCGGCCTTGTAGACCTGCTCGATCAACAGCCCACGGAAGCCCGAGCAGTCGATGAAGAAGTCGCCGCGGACACTGCTTCCGTCGGCCATGTCGACCGCTTCGATGCAGCCCGTCTGACTGTCCTGGCGGACGTTGACGACCTTGCCTTCCTTGCGGACGACCCCGCGCCGTTCCGAATAGCGGCGCAGGTAAGCGGCATAAGTCGAGGCATCGAACTGGAAGGCGTAATTCACGTTGGGTTGATTGCCGCCCTGCGATGGGGGAGTGCGGCCGAACTTGCCGAGCCGCGCAGCCTGGGCTTCGGCGCTGAAGCGCAGCTGATCGGGATCGCCGCCCGACTGCGCCCAGCGCAGCCAGTATTGGATGAACGAAATCCCGGTCCTCAGGTCGGCACCGAGCAATCCGAAATTGTGAAAGTAATTATGGCCGACATTCCGCCAGTCGACGAACTCGATCCCCAGCTTGAACGTCGCATTGGTTTCGCGGACGAACTCGTCCTCGTCGATGCCGAGCAGCTTGTTGAACAGCTGGATTGGGGGGATCGTCGACTCGCCGACTCCGACAGTGCCGATCTCTTCGGATTCGATCAGCGTGATGCGATGCTGCTGCGTGCCGACGCATTTGGCGAGCGCCCCGGCGGCCATCCAGCCCGCCGTGCCGCCGCCGACGATGACGATGTCGCGCAGCGTGTTCATGCCTGCCCGCTCACTCGTGCCGGCGTCGGCTGATCGATGCCGAGGAAATGCTCGACAGACGGCATTTGCCTGGCGATCGCCGCAACGCCGCGCAAGCGTTCCTGCACCTTCTGGATATGCGCTTCATCGGGAAGCCCATCGACACGGGGATCGTAGCCCTTGGGAATGATGCCGCTTCCGAGCAGGAGGCTGGCCCACGCCTGTTCGAAAAAGCTCTCGTCGTCGGTCAGCGGAACCAGCGCGCGCGCGTCGAACATATCGACCTTGCGCTGGAGCCCCGGCGGCATCCGGGTTTCACGAACCTCGTCCCAGAAGGGGTCGTCGTAACGACGGTTGAGGCAATAATGAGCGGCCTGGAAGTCGCGAAGATTGGTTGCAAACGAATTGACCGAGCGGTTGTACGCCTCGGATTCCGGGAACTCGCCGGCGGCCGCGGGGAACATCGCCATCAGATGCGAGATGCAGCCGTGGGTCGTGTGCAGGTCGAGCGCGTCGATCGGTTCGAGCGTGATTGCCGACTGACCGACCGCGACGCAATTGCCGATCCATGGCCTCTGCTGCATGCCCGGACGAAGCTCGCTCACTACCGCATCCCCGCCGACCGGCATGCGCGAAACCACGCTCGCGAGCTCGACCACTTCCGCATCGCCGATCGCGCCCGAGCTGTAGGCCGCAACGATGGCGGTGCGGTCCTGCAGCGGGAACAGGCCAACCCAGCCGCACTTGAAAGCGGAGATTTGGCTGAACGCGGGCAGGCTCGGCAACCGCGGCCCGCTCGCCGTCAGAAGCCTGTCGCACGGCAGCCACTCGCTCCACGGCTCGAACCCGGCGCCGCCGAGATTGCCGATCAGCCGCGCCTCGGGACCCGACGCGTCGATGTACAGGTCGGCGGCGATGCGCGTCCCGTCGGCAAGGTCGATCCCGGCGATGCGGTCGCCCTCGACATCGACGTTGCGCAGGCCGGCGGGCGCCCCTTGCGCGCCGAGTCGGAGCGCCAGCTGTTTCGCGAGCTCGGCATAGCGGGGGGCATCGAGATGATAGCCGTAGCTCGCGGAAGGCGGCGCCAGCTCGCTCGGCGGAACGGGCACGGCATTCAGCCGGGCGCAGGCGGTCCCGAGCGAGAAGTCTTCGAGCCCGACGCGCAGCCCCTCGAGCATGCCCTTGGCCCAATATTGGGTGAACGGCAGGTCGCCGCCTGGCGGCGGCTCGTCGTCATAGGCGACGAAATAGGGCGGCGCGCCCTTCGCCCAGTTGGAGAACCGCTGCGCCACCATCGGAACGGCATTGCAGACCTGGAGGACCAACCGCTCTTCGAGGCCGAGCAGCCGATGCATCGAAGCAATTGAGGGAACGGCGGCATAGACGTCGACGTCGGCAAGGCGCGTTTCCTGCTCCACCACACGAACCGTCACGCCGGTGCGGCCGAGCGCGCGCTGCACGGCGGCAGCGGCAAGCCACACCGGCGCATCCCTGCCGACGACCGCGACGGTCTGGACCCGCCCGCTCACAGCCGCGCTTCGACTTCGTGGAGCAGTGCGTCGCTCGCCGGCTCGGCACTGGCGTAACGCGCGAGCAAGGTCGCGTGCTTCGGCATTTCGTCGACCCGATCCCGAATGTCGCCATGTAGCTCGTCGAGCTCACCGAGGAGCCGGTCGAGCGGCATCGCGTCGGCGAGGGGGTTGTAATGCTCCGGCCTCAGGCCCTGGCCGAGATAGACGGCGAGCCAGCTCGGCGGCGTGAACAGCCCCTCGTTGTACTGCTCGAGAATGCCCGAATGGCGAAACAGGCGCATTTTTCGATGCAGGCTGTCGGGCACCTCCATGGTCCGGCAGTAGCGCCATAGCTCCGTGTCGTCGCGGCTGTTGAGGTGGTAGTGAAGGATCAGGAAGTCGCGGATGCGCTCATATTCCACGTCGATCCTGCGGTTGAACTCGTCGGTCAGCCTTTGGTCGTGCCGCTTTGTCGGAAGCAGTGGCAGCAGGTGCATGATCGCGATCTGGACGAGGTAGATGCTCGTCGACTCGAGCGGTTCGAGGAAGCCGCTCGACAGGCCCAGCGCAACGCAATTGCGCTCCCAAGACTTCAGCCGGCGGCCGGCCTGGAATTTGAGCAGGCGCGGCTCGGCGAGCAGCGGCTCGTCGAGGCTTTCGAGCAGCTCTTCGCGCGCCATGTCCTCGTCGATGAAGCGGCTCGAGAAGACGTAGCCATTGCCGGTGCGATGCTGCAGCGGGATTCGCCAGCGCCAGCCGGCATTCATCGCCGCGACGCGCGTGTAGGGCGTCAGGTCGCCGCAGCGCTCGGTCGGGACAGGCAGCGCGCGGTCGCAGGGGAGCCAGCGCGACCAGTCGTCCCAGCCGACTCCGAGCTTGTTGGCCAGCAGCAGCGAGCGGAAGCCGGAGCAGTCGATGAAGAAATCGCCTGTGACGCGATCGCCCGATTCCATCAGCAGCGCGCGAATGTCGCCCGTGTCGACGTCCTGCTCGACGTCGCGGACCTTCCCCTCGATGCGGGTGACGCCACACGGCTCGGCGATATGCCGGCGCAGATATTGCGAATAGAGGCTCGCATCGAAATGGTAGGCGTAGGCGAAGGTCGAGTTGATCGTCCTCTTGCCCGTCGGCGGGAAATCGAAGCGGTTGGCGCGCGCGGCCATGCACGCGAACGAGAATTCCTCGAGGTCCCAGTTTCGGCCGGCGGCCAGCGAACGCAGCCACTGCTGGTGGAAGCCGAGGCCCGCCTCTGCGCTCCCGTGGATTCCGAACGGATGGATGTAGCGCGAGCCCTTCGCGCCCCAGTCGACGAAATCGATGCCGAGCTTAAAGGTCGCCTTGGTCGCCCGCATCATCTCGGCTTCGTCGAGGCCGATCGAATCATTGAAGTTCTTGATGTGCGGCAGGGTCGCCTCGCCGACCCCGACGATCCCGATCTCGTCCGATTCCACGAGCGTGATCCGGCAGCGGCTCGGTGGCAGGAGCGAGACCAGCCCCGCAGCCGCCATCCATCCCGCGGTGCCACCGCCGAGGATCACGATTTCGAGGGGTTGGTTCACGCTCTGCTTTTGTCCCGTACCAGGTCGAAGGGCTACTTGAGGACGCCGTTCCGGTCACGCTCTTTTGAGCACAAGAAAATGGGGCGTCGCTTCAATCGAGCGACGCCCCCTTTGACTTGACCATCGCAGAGGCCGGTTGCCCGACCCGCCGCGATCGTCGGCGCTAGAATCCGCGCTCCGGCATCGCGGCGGGCGGAGGCGGCGGCGGGACCGGGCACGCATCCGTCGCAAGCACTACCGATCCATCTGCGCACGTCTGTGTCGCCGGCGGAGCCACCGGTGGAGGCGGCGGCGGAGGCGGCGCAACGAACGCCGGTGGCGTCGGCCCCTCGCCGGAAGCCATCTTCCAGCGGACGCCGACGATGAACCGCCGATCGTTCTGGAACCAGCCGTTTGGCGTCAAAATGTTTTTGCCCTCGAGGCTGTCGACATCGGTGAGCTGCTGCTGCAGCACGGTCTTGGTGTTCAGGAGGTTGCTGCCCTCTAGGCTGAACTCGATCGCATCGTTCAGACGGTACCGGACGGATGCATCGAGGAATCCGGACGCCTTCTGCCAAACCGGCAGATAGACGCAGCAGTCAACGACCGTCACGAGATACTTGGACCGCCAGTTGTAGGCGACGCGCGCCGACACTTTGCCTTTGTCGTACATGCCCACGAGATTGTACGTGTACTTGGACAGGCCCTCGAGCGAGCCGGGCTGTAATGCCGTACCGGCGTTGCCCGGGTTGGTCTGATTGCCTCCAGTGCTTCCCACTGGAGTCAGTCCCGAGTTTGGAACGCCGCTGTTCTTCACATAGGTGAAGTTCGCCTGCACGCCGAGACCGCTGAAGGCGCCCGGCAGGAAGTCGAAGAAGCGCTGATAATCGACTTCGAAGCCTTTGATCTTCGCGCCCTTGCCATTCGCCGGCCCGGTAACCTGTACCGTCCGCGTCGTGCCGCCATTGGCGAATTGCTCGTCGAAGGTGCCGTATTGAATGTAGTTGGTGAAATTCTTGTAGAAGGCGGCGACGCTGAACTGCCCGACATTCCCGAAATAGTTTTCTAGCGAGAGGTCGAACTGCCACGCTTCCGAAGGCCTCAAATAGGGATTGTAGGCGTTGGCCGTGTAGAACGGATTGACGCCGATCGGTTGCCCGTTGGTGCCCAGGACCCATCGTGAATCGCTCAGATCGCTTCCGTTCGGCAAGCCGAGGCCGATCGCCGTGAAGTTTTTGAGCAGCCCCATGTCGGGCCGCGAGATCGCCTTGGATGCCGCAAAACGCAGCAACCACTTCGGAGAGAAATCCAAGCGGATGTTGAAGCTCGGCAGGAAGTGATGGAACTTGTTCTTCGCGTTGACCGACGTTCCGCCACCGCTTGCAAAGGCAAGGTCCTCAGCGCCGAGATAGCAAAAGGAGGGATAGAAAGCACCGCCGGTCGGCGGCGCTTCGAAATCCGGATCTCCCGGAATGGGCGCCGAGCCCTGCAACCCACCAGTAACAACCGGCACTCTCGGGCACAGAGTTTGATTGAGGCCCGGAATGGTCGCGTATCGGACGAAACCAGCACTCTCATCGCGCGTGCCGACGTAGCGCAATCCGATATTCCCGCTAACCTTGATCGTTCCGAGCAAGGCATCCGGACCACCGAACTTGATCATTGCGTAGGCGGCCTGCGTCTTCTCGTTGACGTCGGCGATCTCATCCGGCGAGAAGCAGCTGTTCGGCAACTCCACGGGGGTTGCTCCGAGTTGTCCGTCCCGCTGACAGATCGGAATGAAGGTACCAACACCAGTCAGCTCCTGGCTGAACAGGTCGGCCTTGTGATCGTTGAGGAAGTCGAAGGGTACGAACGGGAACTTGCCGAGATGGCCGCCGAAGAACGACGTGCCGAAATTGTCCATCTCATAGAAGCCGGCAGGATAGCCCTTGAATGTTTCCCCGGTGGCGGGGCAGGTGCCACCCGCGGGGCTGTCGATGTTCCAATAGGGATGCGTTGCGCCGCAATCAGTCCAGGTATTGGCGACGTTCTGCCAGTTGTAGGTGCTCCACTGGACTAGCTGCTTGCGGTCCGAATATCGCGCGCCGAACTTGAGGCTGCTGAGCCATTCCGTATGGAAGTCGTACTGGCCGTCACCGCGCAGCGCGAGCTCGTGGCCCTTGCTGTCTTCAAGGTGATCCATGACCGAACGCAGATACCAATTGTTGGGGTTCTCCAGGCCGCCCGCCGACTGATTGACGTTGGTCGGCGGGAGGTGCTCGATGCGCGGCAAGTCGCCGGTCGCGTCAAACGCCACGTCGGCGAAGGAATGCATCTCAATCGAGATATCGTAATTGTCGACCTTCGACTTCACGTACTGCCCATCGAAGTTGAAGTGCAGGTCGTTCGTCGGGTCCCACTTGAGGTTGAGCGCAGCGTCCTGCGTCATGTTGCGGTTCTGGTTGATGCGGCTTCCGGTGCCGACTTCCGGCGCATAGCTCGGGTGACCCGGCGCGTAGAACGTGCACTCCGGCGCCGACCCCCAGCTGTAGCAGGCCGGGAACATCGGGCCGCCCTGGTCATTGGCGCCGAAGCCGGTGGTGCCCGGCGGGTTGCCCCACCAGAACTGGCCGTTGCTTGCATCGCGACTGACGGTGCCGCTCTGGAAATTGCCGTTCGAGTCGAACGTGAAGTCGGGCGACCCCGGAGCCGGCACGGGAACGCGCCCACTGAGATTGCCGGGCCCGTTGAGCGGCCCCTCGATCCGGGTGCGGACGTTGAATCCGTAAAGGTCGGGGCCGAGCCCCCAGTCGCCGAACGAGCGCTCGCGCCAGTTGTTCTTGTAAAGCGAGCGCAAATATTGCGCCGTGGCGAGCACCTTGCCGCTGTTGCTCTTCCACTGACCGGCAGCCGCGATGCCGTAGCGCTTGCGGTCATATTCGTTGTTGAGGAAGTTGATCGACGCCGGGAAGAAAGTCAGCTCGGGCCAGTCCGGAGCGCCATTCTCGACGATTGCGGTACGGCCATACTGGATGCCTTGCGAGCGCGTCTTGACGTGCGAATAGGCCACGTTGGCCATGATCCCGAATTCGCCGCCCTCGGTCTGCCAACGGTTGCTGTAGAAGCCATTGACATCGGGCGTCCATTTCTTGTCGAGATCGCCGTAATTGGCGCGCGCGCCGACCTGGATCAGCTGGCCGCGCGCGTCGAACGGAACGCGCGTGCGAAGGTCGACGGATCCGGCGATGCCGCCCTCGATCATGTCGGCGGTCTGGTTCTTGTAGACGTCCACGCCGCCGAGGAGCTCGGGCGTGATGTCGGTCCAGCTCAACCCGCGACTGCTGTTCGCGCTGAACGTGTCACGGCCGTTGAATTCGGAGCGGACCTGGGGAAGGCCGCGGATGATGACGCCCGACGGCTCGGCCGAGAAGTGCGCCGTGTCGCTGGTGGCAGCGAAGCGGTTGACGGTAATGCCGGGGATGCGCTGCAGCGCTTCGGCGACCGACTTGTCCGGGAATGCGCCTATGTCGGTCGCAGTGATCGAGTCGACGACGGTGTCGGCGTTCCTCTTGATCTGCTGCGACGTGCGCAATGCGCGCCGCTGACCGGTGACGATGATCGCGTTCTTTTCGGGGGCGCTCGGCGGAGTCGTCTTGTCGGTGTTGGTGCTCTGGCTCAGCGGAGTGGCCTGGTCCTCCTGCTGCTGCTGTTGCTCCTGCTGCTGTTCCGTCTGGGCCAGCGCTGGCCCGGCCTGAAGCATCGCTGCGCCGAGAACCAGTGTCGATGCACCACAACGCAATAGGCGCGCAGTCCGAGCCGAGCATCCGAACATACTTTTCTCCCCTCGATCCCGTTTCCGGGGCCCCCGAGTCGGAGGAAGTGGTAGCGCTACCAAAAGGACCTACTAACAAGCGCCGCGGTGCATATTTTTATGCTTTCGCGGCGCGAGACCGTGGTTGTCGCAACTCTCCCCAACCCACTCTCGTGAGCAGCATGCATTCGTATGCAATCTGTGGCGTCAGTCAATCCGTCCATGAGGCGCGACGAAATTGGGCGCCCGTCGTTGCGCAGCGGCAACAGGTGGCCGCGTGCATGTTGGGGAGCCGACGTTCGCACGATCTGTTAGCGCTATCTTGCGCCGCCGCCGCCGCCGCTTGAAATAGCGTGCGCAAACAGGGAGAGACAGATGACCGCAAGGATCACGCGACGGGGCCTGCTCGTCGGCACTTCGGCATTGCTCGCCTCGTCTGCAGCGATCGGCGGGCCGCGCCGGCCGGCGTTCGTCCGGGCGGAAGCGATGCGGTTCGCCCATGAGGGCGCGCCGTACCGGGTCGCCGGCACGAACATGTGGTACGCGGCTTATCTCGGCGCCGATGCACCGGTCGGCGACCGCGACCGCCTGAAGCGTGAACTCGACCGGCTTGCGGCGCTCGACGTCAACAACATCCGGATCCTCGGCAGCAGCGAACTCTCGCCGCTCAGGAATTCGGTTCGCCCGACGTTCCGCGACCGCACACCGAAGTTCAACGAGGCGCTGCTTCGCGGCCTGGATCACGCCCTCGCCGAAATGGGCCAGCGCGGCATGACTGCCGTCATCTACCTGACCAATTTCTGGGAGTGGTCGGGAGGGATGATGACCTATCTCTACTGGACCAACGGCGGCCGCTACATCGACATGAACGACCCGGGGCACCCGTGGCCCGAGTTCCCCGACATGGCTTCCGATTTCTACGGCCAGGCCGCCGCGGTGAAGATGTTCGACGATTATGTTCGCGCCGTCGTCGGCCGCCGCAACACCGTGACCGGAAGGCTCTATCGCGACGACCCCGCGATCATGTCGTGGCAGCTCGCCAACGAGCCTCGGCCCGGCGGCAGCGAGGAGGCGGGACGCCGGCACATGGCTGCCTACCTCGCGTGGATCGGCGCCACCGCGCGCCTCATCAAGTCGCTCGACCCCCACCACATGGTGTCGACCGGAAGCGAGGGGACGCAGGGCTGCATCAACGATGCCCAGTGCGTCGTCGACGCGCACAGCTCGCCGTCGGTTGATTATGTCACCGCGCACATCTGGCCGCAGAACTGGAGTTGGGCGGACCCGAACGATCTCGCCGGCACCTGGCCGACGGTCGAGCGCAACACGCGCGACTATATCGGCCAGCAGCTCGCCATCGCGCGGCGGCTGAACAAGCCGCTGGTGATCGAGGAATTCGGGTTCCCGCGCGACGGCGGGAGCTTCGATCCGGGCACGCCGACGACCTACAAGGACCGCTTCTACCAGCTCATCTATGCGGCCGTTCTCGACAGCGTCCGCTCGGGCGGGCCGCTCCAGGGCAGCAACTTTTGGGGCTGGGGCGGCGAAGGGCGCGCGCAGCATGCCGACCATCGTTTCGTGCGCGGCGACACCCGCTATGTCGGCGACCCGCCGCACGAACCGCAAGGCTGGTACAGCGTTTTCGACGTCGACGCGTCCACGCAGGCGGTGATCCGCGATTACGCAAGTGCCTCGAAGGCGGCGCCTGCGCAGTCCGCGAAGGGCGAACGCGGATAGGGCCTAGGACGCGATCCGGAACATCGCGACTCCGTGCGGCTCAATTGTCGCTTCGATCGAGCCGGTCCACCTGCCGACATCCCTGTGCGCCCACAGGTCGCGCACATTCGCGCGGACGCTTGCAGGCCAGCCGAGTTCGTCGGCACTCGCGCGGATCGATGCGGACGCGTCGCCGCGGTTGAACAGCAGCACCGCGCGTCCGCCGCCTGAAAGCGGCTTAACCCACACTTCACGGTCGCCGTCCTTCCACACCCGGCGGCCCTGAACGCCGAGCTTGTCCTGGTCGATCGCGATTACGTCCTTGTTGAGTAGAATCGAGCGCGTGCTCTCGTCCATGTGCGCGATGTCGTTCCCGGCCATCAGCGGCGACGCCATCATCGCCCACAGCGAGAAATGCGCGCGATATTCGGCCGGTGACATCCCCCCGTTGCCGACTTCGAGCATGTCGGCGTCGTTCCAGTGCCCCGGCCCGGCGTAGGGCCACAGCGGCTCGTTCATATCGACGATCGCGGTCATCGGGTGAGCCCAGTCGCGCTTGGGGTCCTTGGCCGAGAAACTGTCGAAAATGTCACCGGTCGTGCGCCACAGATTGCCGACGTTCTGCGCCCATAGCCACGGCCTGGCGGTACCCCATTCGCACATCGAAAACACAATTTCGCGTCCGCTCTGGCGGAGCGCGTCGGCCATCAGCGCATAGGCCTCCTGCGCGTTGCGATCGCCGGTGCTGCACCAGTCGTACTTCAGATAGTCGACGCCCCAGCGTGCGTAGGTCAGCGCGTCCTGATATTCGTGCCCCTGGCTGCCGGGGCGCCCGCCGCAGGTCAGCCGGCCCGCGTCCGAATAGATTCCGAACTTGAGCCCGCGCGAATGGACGTAGTCGGCAAGCACCTTGATACCCGACGGGAATTTCTTGGCATCCGCGGTGATGAAGCCGTTGGCGTCGCGCGGCCCGTGCCAGCAATCGTCGATCACGACATATTGGTACCCGGCGTCGCGCATCCCCGAGCTGACCATCGCGTCGGCCGTATCGCGGACGGTCTGCTCGTTCACGTCGCACGCGAACTTGTTCCAGCTGTTCCACCCCATCGGCGGCGTGAGCGCGAGTCCGTTCGGCGCCTTGTTCACGACTTCCTGCGTGGTCTCCGCGAGCGCCGGCGCCGCGGTGAGAGTCGCCGCGACCGCTGCCGAGACCATCAAGTTCACGATGCGAGACATGCCCCCTCCCAAGCTCCCCTTCGGGTCTTGCGTTAGCGCTACCAAACGGCAATGCCGGACGCGAGGGGAGAATCATGACCGGCTTGCGCGCGCTGCTGATCGGGGCCTTGCTGACGGTTGCCGGCGCAGCCGCTTACGCGCAGACAGCGCCGCTCCCGCGCGTCGTCGAATCCGGCGGCAGGCACGCCTTGCTCGTCGATGGCAAGCCGTTTCTGATGCTCGGCGCGCAGGTCAACAACAGCAGCAATTATCCGGCGATGCTTGCTGACGTCTGGCAGGTCGTCGATCCGCTCCACGCCAACACCGTCGAGATTCCCGTCGCCTGGGAGCAGATCGAGCCGACGGAAGGCAGATTCGACTTTTCTTTCATCGACGCGCTGCTTCCGCAGGCGAGGCAGCATGATGTGCGGCTCGTCTTGCTATGGTTCGGAGCGTCCAAGAACACTTCCCCGAGCTACGCGCCCGAATGGGTGAAGAGCGACACCAGGCGCTTCCCGCGCATGGTCACCAAGGCCGGCAAGACTCACTACGTCTTGTCCCCCATGGCGCGCTCGACTCTCGCCGCTGACAGCCGCGCCTTCGGCGCGCTGATGCGCCACATTCGCGAGGTCGATCCGCAACACACGGTGGTGATGGTGCAGGTCGAAAACGAGACTGGAAGCTATCAGTCGCCGCGCGATTTCTCGCCCGAGTCCAACCGCTTGTTCGCTGAGCCCGTCCCTCGCGAGCTCGGCAAGAGCGGAACCTGGGCGCAAGCCTACGGCTGGAAGGCGGACCAGGCGTTCAACGCCTGGCACACCGCGCGCTATGTCGACCAGGTCGCTGCTGCGGGTCAGGCCGAGCTGAACCTGCCGATGTACGCAAATGCGTCGCTCAGCGATCCGTTCAAGGAAGAAGGCGCGCAGTACGGCGCGAGCGGCGGGCCGAACTGGAACGTGATCGACATCTGGAAGGCCGCCGCGCCGCACCTCGCGCTGGTCGCGCCCGACATCTACGACCGCGACGAGAAGGTCTATCGCGCCCAGCTCGACCATTATGCGAGGTCGGACAACGCGCTCCTCGTCCCCGAGAACGGCAACGCCCCCGAATATTCCCGCTTCCTGTGGCTCGCGCTCGGCAAGGGCGCGATCGGCTGGGCGCCGTTCGGGATGGACGCGACCGGCTATTCCAACTTCCCGCTCGGCGCGAAGCAGCTCGACGCCGAGACGCTCGAGGCGTTCGCGTCGAAATATGCGCTGCTCGCGCCGATCGCGCGCGACTGGGCGCGCCTGGCGTTCGAGCATCCGGCGATCGGCTTTGCAAAGCCCAAGGACGGCTCCGACCAGTCCGCGGCGCTCGGCCGCTGGAAGGTCACGGCGATGTACGGGATGTGGGAGTTCGGCGAGCGCGACTGGACCTGGATCGACATGCCGCCGCACCCGAACAAGGACAAGCCGGTCGGCGGGGCCGCGGTAATCCAGCTCGGCCCGGACGAATTCCTGCTTGCAGGATCGGACGTCCGCATCCGCTTCGGTCTCATCAAGCCCGCAGCCGGCGAGAACGTCCAGTTCCTCGACGTCGAGGAGGGCACGTTCGAGAACGGCCGCTGGGCGATGAAGCGCCGCTGGAATGGCGACCAGACCGACTACGGACTGAACCTGACGCGGCCGGTGCTGCTCAAGGTTCGGATGGGGACGTACCGATGAGAAAAGCAGTGTTCGCGTGCATCATGGCGGCAGTGAGCTCGGCCGCGCTTGCGCAAAGCTACCGCCGCACCGAGACCGGCATCCTCGTCACCCCAACCGCCGGACCGGTCGTGCAGCTGCAATCGTACGGCGAGGGAGTCATTCGTGTCACCGAAGCGCCGTCGCCGGACGTGAAGCTTCCGGCGAGCCTGATGGTGCGCGCCACACCGATCGCTGGCGGTTTTACCGTTAGCGAAGGGCCGGGCTCCGTCACGCTCGGCACCGGCAGCGCCTTCGCCGATGTCGACCTCGCGACCGGCAAGGTCCGCTTCCGCGATGCAGCCGGCAAGCCGGTGCTCGAACAAAGCGGCCCGCCGACGTTCAAGCCCGTGACCGCCGAAGGCACGCCTTGGCTCTCGATCTCGCAGCAGTTCAACCGCGGGACCGACGAGGGCTTCTACGGGCTTGGCCAGCACCAGTTCGGCCAGATGAACTACAACGGCGAAGACGTCGAGCTGATGCAGCACAACATGGACGTCGCGATTCCGTTCGTCGTGTCGACGCGCAATTACGGCCTGCTGTGGGACAACAACTCGATCACGCGCTTCGGCGATCCCGAGCCCTACACCTACGCCGGCGCGCCCGACGACCGGTTGCGGGTCAATGGCGGCAGCGGCTGGACCGCGACCTATTCGGTCAAGGGCAAGACGATCGCGACGCGGCAGGAGCCGACGATCCAGCTGCAATATCTCGAAGACGTGAATCGCTGGCCCGCAGGCACGCGCAAGCCCGACATGCAAAGCACGGTCGACGGCCTCCACGTAACCTGGGAAGGCACGGTGACTCCGCGCAACGGCGGCCTGCACCGCTTCCGGCTCTACGGCTCGAGCTATTTCAAGGTCTTCGTCGACGGCAACGAAGTGCTAGACCGCTGGCGGCAGAACTGGAACCCCTGGTACCATAATTTCGACGTCGCGCTTGCCGCGGGAACGCCGCACAAATTGCGTGTCGAGTGGGAGCCGGACTCGGGCTACATCGCGCTTCTGCACAACGACCCGCGCCCCGAGCCCGACCGCCATTCGCTGACCCTCACGTCCGATTTCGGCCGGGCGGTCGATTATTATTTCATCCCCGGCAGCAGTATGGACGAGGTGATCGCCGGCTATCGCCACCTCACCGGCAAGGCGCCGATCCTGCCCAAATGGGCGTACGGCTTCTGGCAGAGCCGGCAGCGCTACGAGACGCAGGACCAGCTGCTCGGAGTCCTTCGCGAATATCGCAAGCGCAAGCTGCCGCTCGACAATATCGTGCAGGACTGGCTCTACTGGCCGATGGACCAGTGGGGCTGCCAGTGCTTCGACCCGGCGCGCTTCCCCGATCCCAAGGCGATGGTCGACGAGATCCACGACAGCGGCGCGCACGTGATGATCTCGGTCTGGGCCAAATACTACAAGGGCTTGCCCAACTATGATGCCTTGAACGGGATCGGTGGCATTTACGAGCGCATGTCGAACCCGCGTCCGGACGAGCCCAAGGACTCGAATTACATCAAGTGGATGTACCTCGACTGGGTCGGGCCCGGCTATTTCAACGCCTTTTACGACGCTTACAATCCGGCCGCACGCGACCTCTACTGGAAGCAGGTGCGCGAGGGGATCGAGAGCAAGGGGTTCGACGCTTGGTGGCTCGATTCCGACGAGCCCGATTTCCACTCGAACATCTCGCCTGCGGAAACCGCGTACCGGATGGGCCCGACCGCGATCGGCCCAGCGGAGCCCTACTTCAACTCATTTCCGATCGTGCACGTCGATGGAGTCCACGACCACCAGCTCGTCGACAAGCCCGATGTGCGCCCCTTCATCCTCACCCGTTCGGCCTTCGGCGGAATCCAGCGCGACAGCGCCGCGGTCTGGTCCGGCGACGTTGCGTCGCGCTGGGACAATTTGCGCGAGCAGATTTCGGCAGGCCTCAATTTTTCGCTGTCGGGCGGACCGAACTGGAGCCACGACATCGGCGGCTACACGATGGAGCCGCGATTCCAGAAACCGACCGCGGCGGATCTCGCCGAATGGCGCGAGCTCAACACGCGCTGGTTCCAGTTCGGTGCCTTCTCGCCGATCTTCCGCAGCCATGGCGAGAACATCAAGCGCGAGATTTACGAGCTATCGCCGACCGGCTCGCCGACGTACGAATCGATGGTCTGGTACGACCGGCTTCGCTACCGGCTGATGCCGTACATCTACACGCTCGGCGCCAACAGCTACTTCGACGACGGCACGATCATGCGCGCGCTGGTGATGGATTTCCCAAGTGACAAGAAGACCTGGGACATCGACGACGAATATCTGTTCGGCCCCGCGTTCCTCGTCGCACCGGTGACCGAATACAAGGCACGGTCGCGCACGGTCTATCTGCCGGCGGGAACCTGGTACGACTTCTACACCGGCCGCAGCACGAAGGGCGGGCAGACAATAACCGCCGCCGCGCCGTATGAGCGCATGCCCTTGTTCGTCCGCGCAGGCTCGATCGTCCCGACCGGCCCCGCCATCCAGCATACCGGCGAAGCCAAGGGCGCCCCGGTCACCCTCAACGTCTACACCGGCGCCGACGGCAGCTTCTCGCTCTACGAGGACGACGGCACCAGCCGCCAATATCTCCACGGCCAATATTCGCGCATCCCGCTGAAGTGGGATGAGCGGACGAACACGCTGACCATCGGCGGGCGCGCGGGCAGCGGCTACAACGGCATGGCGACCAAGCGCGAAATCAACATTCGCTGGATGAGGCCGGGAAGCCCACGCACGCTGTCGTTCGATGCCAAGCCTGATGCCGGCGTCACCTATACAGGCGCGCCGCTCACGGTCACGATGCGCTGATTAGCGCCGCGCGCGCTTGTAGAGCTTCACCACCGCATCGACCGGCAGCGCTTCGATGTGACGGCCGTTGCCGTCCATCGGCGTGGCCGCGAATAGCGAGTTGATCGCCGCCTCTTCCGCCGCCTCGATCGCGGCTTCGAACAGCGGCGACATCTGCTCGTTGGGAAGGTCGATGATCGCGCTCGGCTGCCCCCGCCGCTCCGGCGTCCGGCGCACATCCGCGTTGGTCGAGAAAGCGATCGCATATTCGCCCGAGCCGTTGGTCATCGGCGAGCCGGTGCGTGCGATGCCCAGCAGGCCGCGATGGGCCAGCCGCTCGAGGTTGCGGTCACTGAGCGGCGCATCCGTCGCCACCACCACGATGCACGATCCGTCGCCGCTCGCGGTCGAGAGCTCATCCTTGAGGAAATATTTCCCGAGCGCCTGCCCGACCGGCACGCCCGCGACCTGAAGCACGCCGCCGTAATTTGTCTGCACGAGCACTCCGACCGTCCATCCGCCGAGGCTCGCCGGAAGCCTGCGTGAGCTGGTTCCGATCCCGCCTTTCCAGCCAAATGCGATCGTTCCCGTTCCCGCGCCGACGGCGCCTTCCTGCACCGGCCCTTCGCGCGCCTGCTCGATGGCCGCAATCGCATCGGCGGGCCTGACCCGACGGGCGCGGATGTCGTTGAGCGTGCCGTCGTTGGTTTCGCCGACGACCGCATTTACCGAGCGCACTTCCTCGTTGCCGTACTGCTTCAGAGTCCACTCGATGACGCCCGCAGCGGCTTCCGGCACGTTCAGCGTATTGGTGAGCACGATCGGAGTCTCGATCTCGCCGAGCTCCTCGATCTGCGTCGAGCCCATGAACTTGCCGTAGGCATTGCCGACTGAGAAGCCGGCGGGAACCTTGTCCTGGTAGAGATTGCCGCCGTGCGGGAGGATCGCGGTGACGCCGGTACGGATGCTCGCGCCCTCGACGATCGTCACTTGCCCGACGCGCACGCCGCCAACGTCCGTAATCGCGTTGAGCGGGCCGGTGGGGAGAATGCCGAACGAAATCCCCGCTTCGCGGGCGCGAGGGCGGTGCTCGGCACGAGCGGCGGTGGTCATAGCCGCGAGAACAAGCAGCAGTGCGATTTTGCGCATCGGTTCGTCATACTAAGCCGCGGCCGACGATGCGAATGGCCGGCGTGAAGCCATCATCCCGCGGCAGGGTGACGCGCAAAGCATCGGCATCGCGCTGGAACTGGAGCGGAGGCCCGCCGAGCAGCTCCACCCCTTCGATCACAGCACCGGGCAAGTTACGCACGCCGAGCGAGGCAATCGCGCTTTCGCGTTCGGGCCATTCCATGAAGATCGCATAGACCGCGCCGCCTCTAGCCGTGAAGCGCATGTCCTCGCTCGTCAGCGGCTTGGCCTTGTCCTCGCCGAACGCTCCTGCGGGCGGCGGCTTCGTCGGCCCTTCTCCGAAGATGCGCCACGGCCGGGTGCCGAAAATCGCCTCGCCATTGCGCCGGGTCCAGGCCGCGATTTCGTCGAGTATCGCCTCTTCCTTGTCGTCGATCGTTCCATCGCCGCGGATCGGAATGCTGATAAGCAAATTGCCGTTCTTCGACACCACGTCGGCGAGCATCTGCACCACCTGCCTGGCGCTCTTGTAGCTGCCCTCCTCGTAAATGCGCCGCGAATAATGCCAGTTGCCGATGCAGGTCGCCGTCTGCCACGGCTCCTGCTGGATCGCATCGAGCGTGCCGCGTTCGACATTCGATACCAAAGCGCGCCGCTCGAACGGGCCCGCCTGTCCCGCCGTGATCACCACGTCCGGCGTCCCGTGCCACCGCGTCGCCTGGTTGTAATAATGCGCGACCGCCTCGAGCCCGTACTCGCCGAACGGCACTTGCTGGTGATCGAGATAGACGATGTCGGGCCGGTAATCCTCGACCATCTGCTTCTGCCGGGCGAGCCATTTCCCGACGAACGCAACGTTGCCCGTGGGCACCCCTTCGAGCCATTGCCCGTCGCGCTTATCGTGCCAGTCGAACATGACCTCGTCCGACACGATCCCGTCGGGCGGCACGTAATAGGGCCCTGTGTAAAGCTCCTGCGGATCGAGCCCGTCCCAGAACTTGCCCCTCCCGTGGCGCTTCCTCAGCCAATAGGCATCGTACCGCCGCGCGCGCATCGGGCCTTGCGCGTCATAGCCGTACGCAACCTGGTACCAGTGCCACGCATGTCCCGAATGGTTGGAGACGCCGAATTTCAACCCCGCGTCGCGCACCAGCGGCGCCCACGTCCCGAGGATGTCCCGCTTCGGTCCGACGCGAGTGCTGTTCCACGCGTGGTGGCGGCTCGCGAACAGGTCGAGGTTGTCGTGGTGGCAGCCCATTGCCATCAGGTAGCGCGCGCCGGCGGCTTGATAGCGCTTGAGCAGATATTCGGGCTGCCAGCTTTCCGCCTTCCACTGGCCGATGATGTCGATGAACCCGGTGCGGCTCGGATGGCCATAATGCTCGAGATGATGCTCGTACGCCGTCTCCGCCGGGAACCACGGCTGGCGCCCGCGCACGTACATCAACCGCGCGTACCAGTCGCCCCATTCGGGCTGGCACTGCGGGCCCCAATGGGTCCAGATCCCGAACTTGGCGTCGCGAAACCAGTCGGGCACGCGGTAGCGGCTCGCGAGCGATCGCCACGTCGGCGCGAACGGCCCGCTGGTCTGCGCGACGGCGCTGCCCGCGCAGGCCGCGG
>NZ_WJSQ01000080.1 GCF_009720245.1 Sphingomonas segetis
CGCTTCGCCTCGCGCTGGACCGGCGCGGCGTGGACCGCCTGTTGCGGCGGAGGCGGCGGCTCGGGCCTGGTGGCGCAGCCGGCGACGAACAAAGCGGAAGCGAGAAACAAGCGGCGCATGGCCGGACGATGCCCGCCGCGCGACTGCTAGGCAAGGTTGCCCGTCGGCGAGCGCGCGGCTAGGCGCGCCTTTCCAGCCTTATGCCAAGAGATTCCATGCCCGACCCGAGCCTCGATGTGCTGTGCATCGGCAACGCCATTGTCGACGTGATCGCCGACGCGACCGACGATTTCCTCACCGATGAAGGCCTGGTGAAAGGGACCATGCGGCTGATCGACGCCGGAGAGGCGGAGCGGCTCTATGCCCACATGGGCCCCGGGCGCCAGGTGAGCGGCGGATCCGCAGGGAACACGGCGGCCGGCGTTGCAGCGCTTGGCGGGCGCGCGGGCTTCATCGGCCAGGTGGCCCCGGACCAGCTGGGCGAGTTCTACCGCCACGACCTGACCGCGGCCGGCGTCGAGTTCATCACGCCGGCGGCCGACGTCGGCGTGCCGACCGCGCGGTCGATGATCCTGGTGACGCCCGACGGGCACCGGACGATGAACACCTTCCTCGGCGCGGCCCAGCATCTGCCCGCGAGCGCACTCGACGAGGAGCAGATCCGCGGGAGCGCAATCCTCTACCTCGAAGGCTATCTGTGGGACCCCGAGACGCCGCGCTATGCGATGATCCGGGCGATCGAGGTGGCGCGGCGGGCGAGCCGCAAAATCGCTTTCACCCTGTCGGACATATTCTGCGTCGACCGCCACCGTGATGGGTTCGGCGCACTGCTCGACGATGGGCGGATCGATATCCTGTTCGCCAACCAGGCCGAGATCGAGGCGCTCGCCGGCGTTCCCCACCTCGACACGGCGATCGCCGCCGTGAGCGGCAAGGTCGAGACGCTGGTGGTGACTCGAAGCGAGGACGGAGCGCTGGCGACCCGCGGCGGCGAGCGCGTCGAGGTTCCCGCCGAGCCGATCGACGCGCTGGTCGACACGACCGGCGCGGGCGACCTGTTCGCTGCCGGCTTCCTCGTCGGCGAAGCGCGCGGGCTTGGCCTCGAACGCTCGCTGCGGCTCGGCGCGATCTGCGCGGCCGAAGTGATCCAGCATTACGGCGCGCGCCCCGAGGCGGACCTCAGGGCGCTGGCCGGCGAACTGTTCGCCTAGTCCCGGTCGTCGGGCGGGACCGGGGCGCCCGGAAGCGGTGAGATCCCGATGTTCGCCGGCGCTTCCGCCGCAAGCTCCGGAACTTCGATGATCCCGCGCCCGACGTAGCTGTGGCGGTAGCTGTAGGCGTAATAGATCACGACGCCGATCACGCCCCAGACCGGGAGCACCAGCATTGCTGGTGCCGGAAGGTTGAAGAACAGGAACAGGCAGCCGAGAATCGTCAGCGGCGCCACCAGCCCCATTGCCGGGACCCGGAATGGCCGGTGCCGCGTCGGATCCTTCTTGCGCAGCTGCCACACCGCGATCGCCACCATCAGGAAGGCATAGAGCGTCCCTGCGTTGGCGATGTCGGCAAGCTGCCCGACCGGGAAGAAGGCCGCGCCGATCGCGACGCCGACACCGGTGATCGCGGTGACGATGTGCGGGGTGCGCCATTTGGGGTGGACGGTCGCAAGCTTCTCCGGAAGCAGCCCGTCACGCGCCATGACGAAGAAGATCCGGGTCTGGCCGAACAGCAGGATCAGCACCACCGACGGAAGGGCGATGAACGCCGCATAGCCGATGGCGTTGCCGACGGCCCCAAAGCCGATCGTCCTGAGGACGTGAGCCAGCGGCTCGCGCGAGCACACCAGCATCTCGGTATATTGCGGAAGCGCGCACTGCCGGGCCAGCTCCGGGCTGCCGGTGATCAGCGGGACTCCGGCGGCATCGAGGATCGGCTGGCCGCCGATCGCGCCGACCGCGCCCGCAGCCACGACCATGTAGAAGACCGTGCAGATGAGAAGGCTTCCGATCAGGCCGATTGGGACGTTGCGCTGCGGGTTCTTGGTCTCCTCGGCCGCGGTCGAGACCGCGTCGAAGCCGACATAAGCGAAGAACATGGTCGCCGCGGCGCCGACCACGCCGATGCCCGACCCGAAGCCGCCGAACACGCCGCCCGGCATGAACGGACTGAAGTTGCTGCCGTGCATCGCCGGCATCGTCAGGATCACGAACGCGGTCAACGCAACGATCTTGATCGTGACGAGGACCGCGTTGACGCGCGCGCTCTCGGTCGTGCCGATCATCAGCAGCCACGTCATCAGCAGCGCGATCAGCCCGGCGGGAAGGTTGACGAATCCGCCGGGCAGGCCGCCGAGAATCAGAGGGCCGGCGGTGAGCCAGGGCGGTAATTGTATTCCCAGCGAGTGGGCAAGGACGGTGTCGGTGAAGTAATTGGACCAGCCGACCGAAACGGCCGCCGCGCCGACCGCATATTCGAGGAGCAAGGCCCAGCCGACGGTCCAGGCGAGAAACTCCCCCTGGACGGCGTAGCTGTAGGTATAGGCGGACCCGGCGACCGGCACCATCGAGGCGATTTCCGCGTAGCAGAGCGCGGCGACGATGCAGACAGCGCCGGCAATGACGAACGACACGACGAGGCCCGGTCCAGCCTTCTGTGCGCCGACCGAGGTCAGCACGAAAATGCCGGTGCCGATGACGCAGCCGACGCCCAGCAATGTGAGCTGGATCGCCCCGAGCGTGCGCTTGAGCGATTTCTTCTCGGCCGTCGCGAGGATCGCGTCGAGCGGCTTGACGCGCCCGAAGATGCCCCCCTTGGGTGCTGCAGTCGCCATTGAACTCCCCTCCGAGATCGTATTGCGGCGGAACCTAGCGGCTGCTGCCGCTGGCGCAACGGCGAATTCGATTAACGCGCGAGCATCGGGCCTAGCGGGCGGCCGGCGAAGATGTGGACATGGAGGTGCGGGACTTCCTGGCCGGCATTGAGGCCTGTGTTCGCGAGAAGGCGATAGCCGTCCTCGACCAGCCCGGCCTCGCGCGCGATTTGACCCGTCGCGCGCACCAGCGCGACAACCTCGGCACCCGAGGCCCTGGCCGAGAAATCGTCCCACGAGACGTACGCGCCCTTCGGGATGACGAGGACGTGGGTCGGCGCGAGCGGGTTGATGTCCTCGAAGGCGAGCACATGCTCGTCCTCGAATACCTTCCGGCACGGCAGCTCGCCACGGAGAATGCGGGCGAAGATGTTACTGTCGTCATAGGGTTGCGTCGCGTCGATGGCCATGTCCGACTCCGCTTGACCGTGGTCGCTCGCCCGCTACCACCGGAAATCATGAGCGACGAGACTCCCGAAAGCCTCATTCCGTACGACGAGATCGTGCAGGACGCGCTGCGGGCGGTGGTCGGGCGCGTGCTTGGCGAGGTCGAGGCAACGGGCGGGCTGCCGGGCGAGCACCATTTCTACATCACCTTCAAGACAAGGGCGCCGGGCGTCTCCATCCCCAAGCATCTGATGGAGCGCTTCCCCGACGAGATGACGATCGTCATCCAGCACCGCTTCTGGGACCTCAAGGTCGAGGAGGATTCCTTCTCCGTCGGGCTGTCGTTCGGCGGCGTGGCCTCGACTCTCCACGTGCCGTTCGCGGCGGTAACGCAGTTCCACGACCCGGCGGTCGAGTTCGCGCTGACCTTCCATGCCGACTCCGCCGAGGCGCCGGCCGAGGAGCATGAGCAAGCGGAGAACGATCCCGCGATGGAAGCCAAGGACGAGAGCGGAGGCGACGGCTCCAACGTCGTCAGCGTGGACTTCACGCGGAAGAAATAGTTCGTCATGCCGGACTTGATCCGGCATCCACCTTCCTCCTAGCGGCTCGAGCATGGTGGGTTCCCGCTGCCGCGGGAATGACGAAGGAAGAAGCAGAAGCATGCCCAGCACCGCTACCCGCACCGAAACCGACAGTTTCGGGCCGATCCAGGTTCCGGCGGACGCTTACTGGGGGGCGCAGACCGAGCGCTCCGTCGAGAATTTCCCGTTCGGACCGCGCGAGCAGATGCCGCTCGAGATCGTCCATGCGCTCGGGGTGATCAAACAGGCGGCGGCGCGGGTGAATGCACGCATCGGCGGGCTCGACCCGAAAGTCGCAGAGGTGATCCAGCAGGCCGCGGGCGAGGTCGCGCGGGGCGATCTCGACAGCCAGTTCCCGCTGGTCATCTGGCAGACCGGATCGGGGACCCAGTCGAACATGAACGCCAACGAGGTGATCGCCGGCCGCGCCAACGAAATCCTCACCGGCAAGCGCGGCGGCAAGTCGCCCGTCCATCCCAACGATCATGTGAACAAGAGCCAGTCGTCCAACGACAGCTTTCCGACCGCGATGCATATCGCCGCGGCGATGAGCGTGCACACCCGGCTGCTTCCCGCGCTGAAGAGGATGCACGATCGGCTCGCCGAGCAGGCGAAGCGCTGGGACGACATTGTGAAGATCGGCCGAACCCACCTCCAGGATGCGACGCCGCTGACGCTCGGGCAGGAGTTCTCGGGATATGCCGCGCAGCTCGACGCGTGCATTGAGCGGGTGGACGACGCGCTTCCCCGGCTCATGCGGCTTGCGCAGGGCGGGACGGCGGTCGGCACCGGACTCAATGCGCCGAAGGGCTTCGCGGAGGAATTCGCCAAGGAGGTCGCGAATCTGACGCAGCTGCCGTTTACCTCGGCGACCAACAAGTTCGCCGAGCTTGCCGCGCACGACACCCTCGTCGAGCTGTCGGGGGTACTCAACGTCATCGCCGTCGCGCTGACCAAGATCGCCAACGACATCCGCCTGCTCGGCTCGGGCCCGCGCTGCGGCCTCGGCGAATTGAAGCTCCCGGAAAACGAGCCCGGGAGCTCGATCATGCCGGGAAAGGTCAATCCGACCCAGGCCGAGATGCTGACCATGGTCGCCGCGCAGGTGATGGGCAACCACGTCGCGGTGACGGTCGGCGGCCTTCAGGGCCACCTCGAGCTCAACGTCTTCAAGCCGCTGATCGGCGCCAACGTGATCCGCTCGATCAACCTGCTGTCGACCGGCATGGAAAGCTTCACGACGCGGATGCTCGACGGCGCCGAGCCGGATATCGATCGGATCAAAGAGCTGATGAACCGGTCGCTGATGCTGGTGACTGCGCTCGCCCCCGAAATCGGCTACGACAATGCCGCGGCGATCGCCAAGCACGCGCACAAGACAGGCCAGACGCTCAAGGAAGCCGGGCTGGAGCTCGGGCTGGTCGATGCGGAGACGTTCGACCGAGTGGTTAAGCCGCAGGGCATGGTCGGCCGATGAGCCGTCATGCCGGGCTTGCTCTGCTTCTGGCGAGCGCCGGCTGCGCCCATTCCGGGAGAGCGCCGGGAGACGGGCGGACAATCCCGCCGGGACAATGGGGCGGCGATCAGATCGAACTTGAAATCTCGGCCAATGGCCACGGGCACGTAAGCCTGTCCTGCGGCTCCGCGGACTTCACCGGCCCGGTGAAGCTCGACGTCGGCGGTCATTTCCTCACGGCAGGAACTTACACGCGCGGAACGGGCGTTGAGACGGTGCGCGGTCCCATGCCCGTCCCGGCGAACATCAGCGGGAGGCTGGATCCGGGCGGCGTGCTGTGGCTCGATATTGCGATTGCCCGCGCCTATCCGGTCAGAAGCGTCCGGCTCCAGCGGGGAGTCGCGCCGAAGCTGGTCCGCTGTCTCTAAAGGGCAAGGTTGAGCCGAAGCCCGAGATTGTCGATCCCCGGGTTCTCGCGCCCGAACAGTTGGGCGTGGCTCATGTGCACCCAGCTCGCCTCGACGCTCAGCCGGTTGTTGATCTGCGTCCCCACGGCGACTTCGGGTTCCAGCAGCACGCGGCTGCCGAACGCGATTCTGTCGGTGCGGTAGAATTTGCCCGCCGACCCGTTGTGGATCGCGATTCCCAAGCCGGGCCGGAAGTAGATGGTGCGTCCGAATCTTGCCGAAAGCCCGACCGCCGCATAGCTCGTCTCGCCCGCCGTGTTCAGCGCGCCGAAAACATAGGGTTGCAGCGGCGTGTGGCCGATGCTTCCGCCGCGATAGCCGAGCATCAGGTCGGCGCCGCTTTCGAGGCCGCTCTTGTCGGTCGGCAGCTTGACGTCATGGGCGTAGGCGCCGCCGAACACTTCCCCCGCGTCGGCGGGAGCGCTCACGACCAGGAGCAGGACGGGGCACAGAAGGGCTGCGAGTCTCACAGGCAAGTCTCTCCTCGGGGGGGGGGAATGGGCGTACCAATGCTTCGCGCGTGAATTCGTGCCGTCAGTGCCCCGCCTGCCAGGCGGCGACGGCGTCATTCGGAGCGACCAGGTTCCACACGTTGAGCGTCAGGTTGTCGCGGATCACGAACAGCGGGATGAGCTCGATCAGGACGACCAAAAGCAGCGATGCCCAGACCGGCAGCTTGCGCGCGGCGAGGAAGCCGAGGGCCATCATCGCGATGTCGGACATCGAATTGACGATGCTGTCGCCGTTGTAGCCGAGCGCCGCCGCGGTTTCGCGATAGCGGTCGATCACCACCGGCGTGTTCTCGATCATTTCCCAGGTCGCTTCGATCATTACCGCAGCGACGAACCGCTTGCCGACCGGCCACCGCCGGAACAGGAACCAAAATACCGCATAAAAGAGCAGCCCGTGGACGACATGGCTGAGGCTGTACCAGTCGGCGAGCATCTGGCTCGTCTTCGGGCTGTCGCGCGCGCCGACCCACAGCTCGAGCGAGCCGCAGGCACAAAGCAAGTGCCGGCCCAGGGCGAGCTCGATCGCGGCCGCTACGGCGGCGATGGCGATGGCCGCCAGCGCGGCTTTGCGGACGGTCATTCGTGCACACGCTTAGCAGAGCCTTGGCGCTTGCAAAGATCAGCCGTTGGCGTGATGCACGCGCGCATGCTTCGCGCGTACGGGCCCGGCTGCGACGGCCGCATCATCGATGCGAAGCTGCAGCGCATTCCCGACGAAGCGACGTGGATCGATCTCGAGGAGCCGACTCACGAGGAGGAGCGCCTCGTCGAGCGCTGTATCGGAGTGAATGTCCCGACCCAGGCGGAAATGGCCGAGATCGAGCCCTCGAGCCGCCTCTACGAGAAAAACGGCGCGCTCTACATGACCGCCAACGCGCTGCGCGGAGTCGACGAGGCGCAACCAACGACGACTCCGATCGGCTTCGTGCTTGCTGGCAGCCGGCTGGTCACGATCCGCTATGCGACGCCCAAGCCGGTTCGGACGTTCGAAAACCACGCGCGCCGCGACCCCGAGTTGGTGCGCGACGGGCCGACCGCGCTCGTGCGCCTGCTCGACGCCATCATCGATCGTCTTGCCGACGAAATCGAAGACGTGAGCGCAAGGATGGAGGGGCTCTCGCAGCAGATCTTCCAGGAACAGCAGGACGAGCGGCGCATCCCCGCGGCCAAGCTGACCGCCTTGCTGACCAGCATCGGGCGGACGCAGACTCTGCTCGCCAAGATTCGCTACTCGGCGGTCAGCACCCAGCGGATGTTGAGCTTCCTGGGCGGCTCGAATCTCGCTCACGATGAAAGCAAGCCCGATTTCCGGCACCACCTCACCAGCCTCACCGCGGACGTGACGTCGCTCAGCGAGCATTCGAGCTTTCTGTCCGACAATCTCACGTTTCTGCTCGACGCGTCGCTCGGCCTGATCAGCATCGAGCAGAATGCGGCCATGAAGCTGTTCTCGTGGGCTGCGGTGATCTTCCTACCGCCGACGCTCGTCGCGGGAATTTTCGGAATGAACTTCCATTACATGCCGGAACTGGACTGGCACTACGGCTATCCGGCGTCGCTCGCGGTGATGCTCGCGACCGCGATCGGTCCCTATCTCTATTTCAAGAAGCGCGGCTGGATTTAGCCGGGCTCGCCCACGGTCATGATCGGGGTGATCGTCTCGCCGTCCGCGGCGGCGCGGCGGCGGGCAAGGGCGGCATAGGCAAGCGCCAGTTCGCCAGCGACGGCGGCCTTCTCATTCCCCTTCGAATAGGCTGCTGCGCGCGCCTCCGCGGCGCGGCGGCGAAAATAGTCGCTGTCGTGGGCCTTGCCCGTCACTAGCCATGCTCCTTCTACAATTTTCCCGCAAATCCAACATTATTGCACGTGCGAGACAATGTGGAGTCGGGCTCGGTCGGCCTGCCCCCACTGCTGTTCGGTTCGTCGCAATTCACTTCTGGGGGCGCCGGTTTGCGGGCTCGGGAGCGGGTTGCTAAGGGCTGGGGCAACCCCGCCAGCGGCAAATTCCCGCCGCTCGGCCAACGGTTTGAAGGACAGCAATGATCCCCACCGGCCAGGACAGCCTCCGCACGCGTTCGACTCTCGACGTCGACGGAAAGACCTACGCTTATTACTCGCTGAGCAAGGCGGGTGATTCCCTGGGGGACGTTTCGCGCCTTCCGTTCTCGATGAAGGTGCTGCTCGAGAATCTGCTCCGCTTCGAGGACGGCGTGACGGTCAAGCGCGACGACCTCCAGGCGATGGTCGACTGGCTCAAGGAACGGCGCATCAACCGCGAGATCCAGTACCGGCCGGCGCGCGTGCTGATGCAGGACTTCACCGGGGTTCCGGCGGTGGTCGACCTCGCCGCGATGCGCGACGCGATGGCGCAGCTCGGCGGCGACCCGCAGCAGATCAACCCGCTCGTCCCGGTGCACCTGATCATCGACCACAGCGTGATGGTCGACGAGTTCGGCACGCCGCGCGCATTCGAGAAGAACGTCGAGTTCGAATATGAGCGCAACGGCGAGCGCTACGAATTCCTGAAGTGGGGCAGCCGCGCATTCGACAATTTCGCAGTGGTTCCGCCCGGGACGGGGATCTGCCACCAGGTCAATCTCGAGCACATCTCGCAATGCGTGTGGACGAATGAAGGCGCGGACGGCGAGGCCATTGCCTATCCCGATACGCTTGTCGGCACCGACAGCCACACGACCATGGTCAACGGTCTCGGCGTGCTCGGCTGGGGCGTCGGCGGGATCGAGGCCGAGGCGGCGATGCTCGGGCAGCCGGTCAGCATGCTCATCCCGGAGGTGGTCGGCTTTCGGCTCTCCGGCGAGCTACGCGAGGGGATCACCGCGACCGACCTCGTACTGACGGTCACGCAGATGCTGCGCCAGAAAGGCGTCGTCGGCCGCTTCGTCGAATTCTACGGCCCCGGCCTCGACAATCTCCCGCTCGCGGATCGCGCGACGATCGCCAACATGGCACCCGAATATGGCGCGACCTGCGGCTTCTTCCCTATCGACGAGCGCACGGTCGATTACCTCAAGCTCACCGGCCGCGAGGAGGCGCAGATCGCGCTGGTGCGCGCCTATGCACAGGCGCAGGGGCTGTGGCGCGACGCGAGCTCGCCCGAGCCTTTGTTCACCGACACGCTCGAGCTGGACATGAGCTCGATCGAGCCGTCGCTGGCCGGTCCCAAGCGGCCCCAGGACCGGGTGCTGCTGAGCGAGGTCGACGAGCAATTCAACGCCGAGCTCGACGGCACGTACCACAAGGCCAATGATCCGCGCGTTGCGGTCCCGGGCGAAGCGTTCGATTTCGGCAACGGCGACGTCGCCATCGCCGCGATCACCAGCTGCACCAACACGTCCAATCCGTCGGTGATGATCGCCGCCGGCCTGATCGCCCGCAACGCACGGCAAAAAGGCCTCAAGGTGCAGCCGTGGGTGAAGACCAGCCTTGCCCCCGGCAGCCAGGTCGTCAGCGACTATCTCAAGGAAAGCGGGCTGCAGGACGACCTCGACGCGCTCGGCTTCGACCTCGTCGGCTACGGCTGCACGACCTGCATCGGCAATTCCGGTCCGCTTCCGGAGCCGATCAGGAAAGCGGTCAACGAGAACGACCTCGTCGCCGTCAGCGTGCTTTCGGGCAACCGCAATTTCGAAGGCCGCGTGTCGCCGGACTGCCGCGCCAATTATCTCGCCTCGCCGCCACTGGTGGTCGCCTATGCGCTCAAGGGCACCGTGCGTTCCGACATGGTCAAGGAGCCGCTCGGCACCGCTTCGAACGGCGAGCCGGTCTATCTCAAGGACATCTGGCCGTCGAACGAGGAAATCCGCTCGCTGATCGACGCGCACGTCCATTCCGAGATGTTCCGGCGCCGCTATGCCGACGTCTACCAGGGCGACGAGCGCTGGCGGGCCATCGAGGTGACCGGCGGCGACACCTACGTCTGGCCGGCGGAATCGACCTATATCCAGAACCCGCCTTATTTCACCGGCATGACGATGCAGCCGGTGCCGCCGGCCGACATCGAGCGGGCGCGGCCGCTGGCGATCTTCGGCGATTCGATCACCACCGACCACATCTCGCCCGCCGGCGCGATCAAGCCCGACAGCCCGGCCGGCCGCTATCTCCTCGAACGCGGCGTCAGCCGCGGGCAGTTCAACAGCTACGGCTCGCGCCGCGGCAACCACGAAGTGATGATGCGCGGCACCTTCGCCAACATCCGCATCCGCAACCGCATGCTCGACAATGTCGAGGGCGGGTTCACCCGCTACGCGCCGACCGGCGAGGTGATGCCGATTTACGACGCGGCGATGCTGTACAAGCAGGATGACCGTCCGCTCGTCGTCGTCGCCGGCAAGGAATACGGCACCGGCAGCTCGCGCGACTGGGCTGCGAAGGGCACGATCCTGCTCGGCGTGCGCGCGGTGATCGCCGAAAGCTTCGAGCGGATTCACCGCTCGAACCTCGTTGGCATGGGCGTTCTTCCGCTCCAGTTCGGCGACGGCGAGACGGCCGCGACTCACGGCCTGACCGGGCTTGAGAAATATACGATCACCGGCATTGCCGGCCTGAAGCCGCGGCAGGATGTCGAAGTGAAGGTCAACCGCGACGACGGCGAGGAATTCTCGTTCACGGCGCGGTGCCGCATCGACACCTACAACGAGCTCGAATATTTCAACGCCGGCGGCATACTTCACTACGTCCTGCGGAGGCTGGCGGCCGCGTGATCGGGCTGCCTGCCTGGGACCTCACCAGATGGCTGGTCGAGATCGCAGGCTGGGGCGGAGCGGTGCTGATCCTGCTCGCCTATCTGCTGCTGTCCGCAGGGAGGCTGACCGGCCAGTCGCTGACCTACCAGGTCATGAACGTCGTCGGCGCCGCCGGCTTCGTCATCAACGGCTGGTGGCATGGCGCGCTGCCGAGCGCGGTGCTCAATGTGCTGTGGCTGATGATCGGCGCCATCGCATCACTTCGCATCTTCGGGCGCCGCAAGCGCGCGGCGTAGCCACTCGGGGATCAACGCGTTGTCGGGAATCGCGTCGATTCGTGCGTGGACGACGGAAAGCCCGATGTCGGGATGTTCGACGCGCGACCGCTCCCCACCGGGGCCGGTAACCACGAACAGCCGGCGGTTGATCTTCTGCCGCCAGTTCATCCGAGCGGTATTTTCCTGGCCGACGAAGCAGCCCTTGGTGAAGCTGACGCCGCCCAACTCGGCGGCGTTGCATTCGAGCCAGAGCAGGTCGCCGAGCTCGGCGCGGCCTTCGCACACGCCGAGGCACAGGCGGTGCTCGAGCCAGCCCCGCGCGGGTTCGTCCGCAGGTGCGAGCCACCGGTTTCCGAGCGCGGCGAGGCGCGGGTCTGGAACGCCTTCGCCGGCGTCCTTCGACCAGTGCACAGTGAGCGAGCCGTCACGCTCGATCGCGATCGAGCGCCGGAGGCGGTATATGGCCATGCGCTTGATCAGCTCATCGACGGCTTCGGCTTCGCAATCCAGCAGCAGGTCCGCGCCCTCCGACCACAGGATGAAGTCGAACAGGCACTTGCCCTGGGGGGTCAGCAGCCCCGCCCAGACCGGGAGGGCGCCCGCGACGTCGCTGGTCACGAGCCCCTGGAGGAAGCCGCGCACATCCTCTCCGGAGACGCGGAGGACGGCGCGGTCGGTCAGGGTGGTAGCGGCCATGGGTCTCAGTTAGGGAGCGGCGCGTGGCATCGCAAACGCTGACTATCCGCCGACCCGACGACTGGCACGTGCATCTGCGCGACGGCGCCATGCTGCGCGCGGTCGCGCCCTGGACGGCGCGGCAGTTTGCACGCGCGATCGCGATGCCCAATCTCGTGCCCCCGGTGACGACGCCCGACGCCGCTGC
>NZ_WJSQ01000081.1 GCF_009720245.1 Sphingomonas segetis
TGTTCGGCGGCGACGCGGCCGAGGTTCGCGCGATCCGCGGCGCGCGCGGCGTCGGCGGCGGCGCGGTAATTGGCGACCGTGCCGGCGAGCGCGGCCTGATGTTTCTCATAGAGTTGTTCGAACCGAGCGCTCTGCCTCTTCCAGTGACGGGTTTCGCTCTTCTGGATCATCAGGAGCAGGCCGAGCGCGAGGCTGAGGGCGAGGCCGGCGATCCCCTGCGGGCCGAGGAACCGAAGCAGGCTCACGGCATGCGGCCTTCGGCTTCGAACGAGGCGCCGTCGCGGCTAGCCTCGACCTTGAAGCGGCCGACCGGCCCGCCGGCCAGCAGGCCGACGATGACCACCACCATCGCTGCGATGAAGCCGCCGAGTGCCGAGCCGAAGATGACGACGATCGTATGTTCCTCGGCAGGGCTCCAGCCGCCCCACATCAGGAGCGCCACCATCGCGACGGCACAGGCGCCGCAAAACACGCCGGCGGCCGCCGCGAGCAGGCCGTAGATGGTGCGCTGGCCTTCGGCGAAAGTCCGCGGCGGGGGCAGGGGTTTCATGGATATTCTCCAGTCGAATGTTCGCGAATGTTCGTAGTGACGGCGAATGCGCGGCTCAGCGATCACCAATCCGGTTCGCGAGCCAGCCGTACAGAAATGCTTCATTAGCTGGACGACGCTCGGCGAGGCGAAGGTACCGCTCGCCCTGGAGCGCCTCGAGCGCGCGAAGCAGCACGGTCTCGCCGCTGGTTCGGCCCCGAATCGCCATGAATGCATCCAGCGCGGCGAGCGTCTGCGGACCGGCGCGGCCATCGGGCACGAGGTCCGGATAATCCTTGCCGTTGCGGTTGAGCGCGGTCAGTGCGCGCTGCAGGAAGGTGACGGCGACCGCCGGCCCCATGTTGACGCCGGTGTCGAACAGTTCGGCGGCGACGCGCGCACTGCGCCGGGCGATCTCGTCGAGCCGCGGGCGGAGCCAGTAAATGCGCTGGTAGATCGCCGCCGCTTCCTCGCGCGGCAGGTCGCGCATCGCGCCGCGATAGCCGTTGGCCCGAGCAACCGCTTCGGTGATCCCGAAACGCGTCGGCCCGCCCTTGTCCGCCGGGTTGGCGACATAGCCACCCTCGCGCTCGATCAACCCGTCGATCAGCGTGTCCACATCTACTGTCTCGTCCACCATGAACTCCTCTCCCCGAGTCGCATACGTGTAACCAAATAGGCACGCTGTAGGAAAGTGTCCGAACCGGTGCGTCCGGGGATGACGATGGTGAGCGCCGCCGCTAGGCTGACGCCATGAAGCCACGATTCCTGTTCGCGTTCGCCGCTCTCGCGTTCCTCTCAGCGCCCGTTGCCGCAGCGCTCAGCCGCGCCGAGCAGGTCATGGTCCGCACCGTCGATGCCGAGCAGCAGCGCACCGTCGGTCTGCTCGAGCGCTGGGTCGACCAGAACAGCGGGACGCTGAACAAGGCTGGGGTCGAAGCCGTCCGGGACCTGGTCGTGCCGGAGTTTAGGGCACTCGGCTTCACGACCGAATGGATCGACATGAGCGCCGCGGGTAGGGCAGGGCACCTCGTCGCGCGCCACAACGGCAGCCGGACGGGGAAGCGGCTGCTGCTGATCGCTCACCTCGACACGGTGTTCGAACCCGATTCGCCATTCCAGCGATGGGCCCGTGAAGGCGACCGGGCGCACGGGCCCGGCGCGGGCGACGACAAGGGCGGGATCGCGGTGATCGTCGCGGCACTGCGCGCAATGCAGGCGGCGGGCACGCTGAGGCAAGCCAACATCACCGTTTTCCTGAGCGGCGACGAGGAGGATGCGGGAAGCCCGATCGCGCTCGCCCGCCGCGACCTCGTCGCCGAAGGCAGGAAAGCCGACGTCGCGCTCGATTTCGAGAACCTTTCCGTCGTCGACGGCAAGGACATGGGCTCGATCGCGCGGCGGAGCGCGGGCAGCTGGACGCTGACCGTCAGCGGCAACAGCGCCCACTCGGCAGGTTGGGGAAATCCGGGCGTCGGCTACGGCGCCATCTACGAGCTCGCGCGGATCGTCGACCAGTTCCGGCGCGAGCTTCCCGAGGACAAGCTGACCTACAATGTGGGCCTGGTCGGCGGCGGTCAGACCGCGGCGCTCGACGCGGGCAAGATTCGGATCGAGGCGACCGGCAAGACCAACATCGTCGCGCCGGTCGCGGTCGCGCGCGGCGATTTGCGCGCGATCAGCCAGGAGCAGATCGATCGCGTCCGCGCCAGGATGCGCGCGATCGTCGCCCAGTCGCTTCCGGGCACGAAGGCGGAAATCAGCTTCGATGCGGACGCCTACCCGCCGATGCCGCCGACCGAGGGCAATCGCGCGCTGCTTGCGCGATTGAACGCCGTCAACCGCGACATGGGCCTTCCGGAGATGGGCGAGCTCGACCCGGCGAAGCGGGGGGCGGGGGACATCAGCTTCGTCGCCGCCGACATCGATGGGCTGATCGGGCTCGGCCCGGCAAGCTCGGGCTCGCACACCGACAAGGAAGCCGTCGATGTTCCGTCGATCTTCAAGCAGGCCAAGCGCGCCGCGATCCTGATGAGCCGCCTCGCCGCGGAGCATCGCTGAGCGGCTCTGCCGCAGCGGTCATGCAACCGGCGGGCGGGCTCGCGTGTTAGACTTTGCGCGGGGGTGTAGTTTCCGCAGGAGCGCACGCGTTGGAGGAGGGGCTTCTGGATCAGGGGGACAAGACAACTTCCGAGCCGTTCAAGCTGCTCGTCCAGTCGATCTTCGACTATGCGATCTTCATGCTCGATCCCAAGGGGTTCGTGACCAGCTGGAACGCCGGCGCCGAGCGAATCAAGGGCTATCAGACCGAACAGATCGTCGGCCAGCATTTCTCGAAATTCTACACCGAGGAGGACCGCGCGGCGGGGATGCCCCAGAGCGTCCTCGAGACGGCGAAGCGAGAGGGCAGGTTCGAAGGCGAAGGGTGGCGCGTCCGCAAGGACGGCGCGCGTTTCTGGGCCAGCGTGGTGGTCGACCGCATCCAGGACGAGAAGGGCAAGCTGGTCGGGTTCGCGAAGATCACGCGCGACATGACGGAGCAGCGGGCCGCGCAACAGGCGCTGCTGGAGGCTGAACGCAGCTTCCAAATTCTCGTTCAGGGAGTCACCGACTACGCGCTTTTCATGCTCGACCCCGCGGGGAAGGTGACGAACTGGAACTCGGGGGCGCAGCGGATCAAGGGCTACGCGCCCGAGGAGATTATCGGCGAGCATTTCAGCCGCTTCTATACGCCGGAGGAATTCGAGGCCGGCGTGCCACACCGCGCCCTCGAGATCGCGCGCGAGACCGGCCGTTACGAAGCCGAGGGCTGGCGGATGCGAAAGGACGGCACCCGTTTCTGGGCGAGCGTAGTGCTCGACGCCATCCGTAACGAGGACGGCGAGCTGATCGGCTTTGCCAAGATCACGCGCGACATGACGGACAAGCGCGAGACCCAGAGTCGGCTCGAGGAAAGCCGCGAGCAATTGTTCCGCTCGCAGAAGATGGAGGCGCTCGGGCAGCTGACCGGCGGCCTCGCCCACGATTTCAACAATCTCCTGACCGCGATCCTCGGCGCCTGCGAACTCGCGTTGCGCAACATCAAGGATCCGGACAAGGTCAGGAGGATGCTCGACGGCGTGCGCAATTCGGCGCAGCGCGGAGCGAGCCTGACCAGACAGCTGCTCGCCTTCGCGAGGGCCCAGCCGCTCGAACTCAAGCAGATCGACCTGAAGCTGTTCTTCGCCGACGTCGCGACGCTGCTTCGTCCGTCGCTGCGCTCGAACATCGAGGTGGTGACCGAATTCTCCGACCAGCTGTGGCCGGTCGATGCCGACGCCGGAGCGCTCGAGCTCGCGATCCTCAATTTCGCGTTCAACGCGCGTGACGCGATGCCGGAGGGAGGGACGCTCAGGATCAGCGCGCACAACGCGGTGCTTACCGGGGAGCCGGACGGCCTCAGGGGCGAGCATGTCGCGCTGCGCGTCGCCGACACGGGAACGGGGATGTCGCGCGAGGTGGTGGAGCGGGTGTTCGAACCGTTTTTCACGACCAAGAGCTTCGGCGAAGGCACCGGCCTCGGCCTGAGCCAGGTGTTCGGCTTCGCGAGGCAGATCGGCGGCGCGATCGCGGTCGAGTCCGAGCCCGGCAAGGGATCGGTGTTCACGATGTACATTCCAGCTAGCCGCAGCGGCGAGCCCAGCGGCGGCCGCAACAAGGGAAGCGAGACGCTCGGCCGGGTGCTGGTGGTCGAGGACGACACGCTGGTCGCCGAGCTCGCGGCGGGAATGTTCGACGAGCTCGGGTTCCAAGCGACGGTCACCCATAGCGCGAAGGAAGCGCTCGAGCGGCTTTCGGGCGGAGAGAAGCCGAGGCTGATCTTCTCCGACATCGTCATGCCCGGAGGGATCAGCGGGGTCGAGCTGGCGCGAAAGGTGCGCGAGCGCTTCCCCGAGCTGCCGATTCTGCTGACCACCGGCTACAGCGAGCAGGTGGCGCAGGTCCACGGCTTCCCAATCCTGCAGAAGCCGTACGAAATGGACGCGCTCGCGGGCGCGCTCGGCAAGCTGCTGAAGATCGAAATCGCCGCCAGCTGAGGGGCTTGGCTCGGCGCCCTTGACAGGTGCCCCCGAACGGGAGCCTCATCGCTTCGCCGCGATCGAAGGAAGCGCGGGATGGTGGGGGAAATGACATGCAGCAAGCCGTGTCCGCGCGGACTCCCGCGCATCTGTGGATCGTCGGGATCCTGTCGCTCCTGTGGAACTGCTTCGGGGCGTTCGACTACACCATGACCAAGACCAAAGGCGCCGAGTATATCGCCAGCACGATGCCGGGCGTCGACGCGAACGTGGCGCTGGCCTGGATTGAGGACATGCCGCTGTACGCGCATGTCGGCTGGGCGCTGGGCGTGTGGCTTGGGCTGCTCGGCTCCGTGCTCCTGCTGATGCGCAGCCGTTGGGCGGTGTGGTCGTTCGGCTTCTCGCTGATCGGCGCGGTGCTGAGCCTCGGCTATCAGATGCTGCTTGCCCCGCCGATGCCCGGCGCGACGCAGAGCCCGATGATGAAGGCGATGCCGGCGGTGATCCTCCTGGTCGCGCTCGCGTTGTTCCTCTACGCCCGGGCGATGGAGAAGAAAGGCGTGCTTCGGTAACAGCATCGGGCGCCGCGGCCTCGCGGCCCCGCCGCGATTGCTGTTGCCCGACTGCCGCACTGTCCGGCGAACCGTGCCTGGGCGCCGCGGCCGCGCTTGCACCCATGTCAATATTCGCCACGATGCTTTCCGGGGCCGGTCGAACGGATCGGCGAGGGAGAGGATGTTCATGGCCTGCAGGAATTTCCGCCGCTTTCTCGCTCGCGCGTCGCTCGCCGCTCTTGCGGCGGCTGCAACACCCGCGGCGGCACAGCAGATCGACCGGATCGTCGCAGTCGGCGACAGCTATGCGGACACCGGCAATGCATTTGCACTCGGCTATGCCAACCCGCAGGCGCTGGCTATCTACCCGACGAAGCGCTTCTCCAGCGGCACCAATTACATCGACACGCTCGCCGCTCTGCTGCAGGTGCCGGTCGAGGACTTCGCAATCGGCGGGGCGTTCGGGGGCGTCAACAACGGCACTCTGTGCTTCGATTCCTTCTACGCGCCCGGCACGTCGCCGCTGTGCGGCAAGGGCCTGCAATATGAGGTCGACCAGTTCCTGAATGTCGGGGCGCAGTCGTCGGTGTTCCCGGCTGGATCGACGACGCTCAACCGCAGCGACCTTCTGGCGGTGTCGATCGGCGGCAATGACGCGCGCTTCTACCAGCAGGCGGGCGGCACTCTTGCCGGAGCGCAGGCGGCCGGCACTGCCTCGGCCGCCGGCACCGCCGCTCAGCTCGACCGGCTCGTTGCGCTGGGCAATCCCACCATCAGCTTCCTGGCGTTGAACGGGGCCGTCGCGCCCGAAGTCGCCAACGATCCGGCCGCCCAGCAAATCCGCGGCGTCTTTTCCAACGCCTATTTCAGCGCGCTCCAGCCGACCCTCGCCGGCTATGCGGCGGGCGGCTCGATCGTTCACTATCTTGACGGCCAGGTCATGCTTCAGCAGATCGCGGCCAACCCAAGCGCGTACGGCATCACCAACGGCCTGGTCTGCCCGATCCTGCCGAACCCGACCTGCCTGGTCGATTCTAGCGGCTATCTGTTTTACGGCGACGCGCTCCACCTGACGTCGCAAGGCTATGCGATCCTCGCCGAATATGTCGCGCGCCAGCTCGACGCGCCGCTGACGCTTCAGGCGCCCGCCGACCTCGGCCTGGCGACCGCGCGGCAATTCGGCCGAACGCTGTCGACCCGGTCGGACTTTTACGGGCGTGGAGGCGTGGCCGCAGGCCTCAAGCTGTTCGCGATCGGCGACTATTTCTCGCAGGATTTCGCCGCGAGCGACCAGAATGCCGCGTTCGACATCAGCGGCGGCGGCGGCACGATCGGCGCCGAATTCGGCCTGCCGATGGGCGCGGTCGGAATCGCCGCCAATTACAGCCGGCCAAAAATACGCTTCGGCAATGATTCGGCGCGCATCAATGCGCACAGCTGGCAGATCGGTGCCTACGGCAGCGTCGCCGCCGACGCGCTCTTCGGCCAGGCCCATCTCGGCTACGGCCGCGACCGCAACCGACTGTCGCGTAGCGGCGTGGTCAGTGACTTGAGCGCACGCCCCGACGGCAGCCACGTCACGGCCGGCGCCAAGGGCGGTTATCTGCTGCCGCTCGGGGTCGCGCGGATCGGCCCCATAGTCGCGCTCGACTATGCGCGCGCGAAGGTCGACGGCTACACCGAGAGCGGGGACCCGGTGCTGACGCTCAATGTCGGCAGCCAGAGCCTCAAGTCGCTGACCGGGCAGATCGGGATCGAAGCGCGCGCCGACCTCCAGGGCATCCGCCCCTACTTCGCGCTGACGGCGGAGCACGAATTCTCCGGCGACGGGCGCGTCATCTCTTTCGCGCAGGCCGACGCGCCGCTCATCGTCAACCGCTGGGACGTGACCCGCGACAAGGAGACCTATGCGCGCGTCTCGGTCGGCGCCGCGGCGACGATCATGGGCGGCACGAGCCTCGATGCGGCGGTGACCAGCACGCTCGGCCGCGACGGAGGCCAGGAGACGGGCGCACACGTGGGGCTGAGGGCGAGTTTCTAGCGCTGCGGCTTAGGCGGCGCGCTTCTGGACGCTCAGCTCCAGACCAAGCGCATTGAGAACTGCGAGAAGGGTCTCCAGCGTTGGATTCCCGTTCTCCGAAAGCGCGTTGTAGAGCGCCTGTCTCCCGAGGCCCGTCTTGCGAGCGATTTCGCTCATGCCCTTTGAGCGAGCGACATCGCCGAGCGCGCTGGCGATGTGCTTGGGGTCATTCCCCTCCATCGCAGCTTCGAGATAATAGAGGATATCCTCCTCAGTCTGGAGGTGTTCAGCTGGGTCGAACGGGCTTAGCTTTACCACTCTGTTCTATCTCGTCCTTCAGCCGCTTCGCCTTCGCAATATCGGCATCCTGCGCCTTCTTGTCTCCTCCGCAGAGGAGGATGACAAGCTCCTTCCCGAGCCGGAAGAAATAGAAGGGATAACCCGGCCCATAATCGATCCGCATCTCGGAGACGCCGGTGCCCACAGGCCTCACGTCGCCGAAATTGCCATTCGATGCCCGCTTGAGCCGATCGACGATTCGAGCGATCGCACGCCGGTCGGAAAGCGAGCCGAGCCAGCGGTGGAATTCGTGTGTTTGCGTCAGCTGGAATGCTTGTCCTTTATAGAGGACAGACTCGCGAGAGTCAACGCGATTGGAGAGTTTCGACGGCTTTGTCATGCCGCCACTCTATGCAGGTTGGCGTTTGGTTGTAGGTTCGTTCGCATAGCCATGGCCGCTCCGTACACGAGAGCCGCCGCAAAATGACTTGCGTAGATAATGCGACCTGGTCGGGTGTTGCTAGCCGCGCCGCCCGCCGAACCTCGCCCTGCTCTGCTTCCCGAAGCGGCCCTTCCGCGTCCCCGGTTTCCCTTCACTCGAGTTGCCGAGCGGGCGCGGGGCCACGCGGTCGGGCTGCGGGATTCCGAGATCGTCCTCCTCCAGCCGCCTGATTTCGTCGCGAAGCCGCGCGGCTTCTTCGAATTCGAGGTCGGCGGCGGCCTTGCGCATCCGCTCCTCGAGGTCCGCGAGATAGGCCTTGAGGTTGTGGCCGACGAGGTGCGGGCGTTCCTCGTCCCCGGTGTCGACGACGACGCCGTCGCGCGTGGCGAGATGCGCCATGATGTCGTGAACGTTGCGCTTGATGCTCTCGGGCGTGATCCCGTGCTCTTCGTTGTAGGCGAGCTGCTTCTCGCGCCGCCTGTCCGTCTCTGCCAACGCCCGCTCGATCGAACCGGTTTTCGTGTCGGCGTAGAGGATGACGCGCCCTTCGATGTTGCGCGCGGCGCGGCCGATGGTCTGGATCAGCGAAGTCTCGGAGCGGAGGAAGCCTTCCTTGTCGGCATCGAGGATGGCGACGAGCCCGCACTCGGGGATGTCGAGGCCTTCGCGCAGCAGGTTGATCCCGACCAGCACGTCGTAGACGCCGAGCCTGAGCTCGCGGATGAGCTCGATGCGCTCGAGCGTCTCGACGTCGGAGTGCATGTACCGGACCTTCAGGCCGGCCTCGTGCAGATATTCGGTGAGGTCCTCCGCCATCCGCTTGGTCAGCGTCGTGACCAAAGTCCGGTAGCCCTGCCGCGCCGTCTTCTTCGCTTCGTTGACCAGATCGTCGACCTGGTCCTCGACGGGCTTGATCTCCACCGGAGGGTCGATGAGGCCGGTGGGCCGGATGACCTGCTCGGAAAACACGCCGCCGGTCTCGTTCATTTCCCAGGGACCGGGCGTCGCCGAGACGAAGGTCGATTGCGGTCGCATCGCGTCCCATTCGTTGAAGCGCAGCGGGCGGTTGTCGATGCAGCTCGGCAGGCGGAAGCCATATTCGGCGAGGGTGATCTTCCGCCGGTGGTCGCCGCGCGCCATCGCGCCGATCTGCGGCACCGTCTGGTGGCTCTCGTCGACGAACAACAGAGCGTTGTCGGGCAGATATTCGAACAATGTCGGCGGCGGCTCGCCGGGCAGCCGGCCAGTGAGGAAACGGCTGTAATTCTCGATCCCCGCGCAGGAGCCGGTCGCGGCGATCATCTCGAGGTCGAAATTGGTCCGTTGCTCGAGCCTTTGGGCCTCGAGCAGCCGCCCTTCGGCAGTCAGCTCCTTCAGCCGCTCGGCCAACTCGTGCCTGATCGCTTCCATCGCCTGCTTGAGCGTCGGGCCCGGCGTCACATAGTGCGAATTGGCGTAGACCTTGATCGATTCGAGCGCGGCGATGGTCTTGCCGGTCAGGGGATCGAACTCGCTGATCGCCTCGATCTCGTCGCCGAAGAAGCTCACTCGCCACGCCATATCCTCATAGTGCGAGGGGAAAATCTCGAGGCTGTCGCCGCGCACGCGGAAGCTGCCGCGCGTGAAGCTGGCGTCGTTGCGCCGGTACTGGAGCGCGACGAGCTTGCGGATCACCTCGCGCTGGTCCTCCGAACCGCCCTTCTTCAGCGAAAAGGTCATCGCCGAATAGGTCTCGACCGAGCCGATTCCGTAGAGGCAGGAGACCGAGGCGACGATGATCACGTCGTCGCGTTCGAGCAGCGAGCGCGTCGCCGAGTGGCGCATACGGTCGATGGCCTCGTTCACGCTCGACTCCTTTTCGATGTAGGTGTCGCTGCGCGGGACGTAGGCTTCGGGCTGGTAGTAATCGTAGTAGCTGACGAAATATTCGACGGCATTGTCGGGGAAGAAGCTCTTGAACTCGCCGTAGAGCTGGGCGGCGAGGATCTTGTTCGGCGCCATCACCAGCGCAGGCCGCTGCACCGTCTCGATGACCTGGGCCATCGTGAAGGTCTTGCCCGAGCCGGTGACACCCAGCAGCACCTGGCTCTTCTCGCCTTCACGCGTCGCCTCGACCAGCTCCTTGATCGCCTGCGGCTGGTCGCCGGCCGGCTGATAATCGGCGACGATCTTGAAGCGCTTGCCGCCTTCAGCCTTGTCGGGACGCGCCGGCTTGTGCGGCACGAACGTGTCGGCGGTTTCCGGCTCGGCAAGACCGGTGCGGATTTGAATTGGCATCGGCGCTCAATATGGTCAGCAGCGGGATTGGAACAATGACCAGCGAAGCAGACGGACTGACGGAAGCTGAAATCCATGCCCTCGCACAGCGGATGCGGGCGCTGAGGCAAGAGCTGCGGGCGCAGGACGCGATAGCGGCGGAGTCCCGGGGTCCGGTCGAACTCGACCAGCAATCGGTCGGCCGCTTGAGCCGCATGGACGCGCTGCAGCAGCAAGCCATGGCCGACGCCGAAGCAAGACGGCGGCAGAACGACCTTGCCCGAATCGGCGCCGCGCTTCGGCGAATCGAACAGGGCGAATATGGCTGGTGCAGCGAATGCGGCGAGCCCATCGGCAAGCGCCGGCTCGAGGCCGATCCGATGGCGACCCGCTGCATCCGCTGTGCCGACTGACGAGCGCTGCTGGCTCTGCGCCCGTCCGCTCGGCCGTCCGTCAGCCGTTACGGGCATGGCCGCGGCATGGTTCAGGCGGGGTTGACGCTCTACCCTGCCCCGATTGACACTGCCCCGCCGAATCTTTCGACGACGGGACCAAGCGTGCTGAAACTGACGGTACGGCGCCGAGCGTGCGTCTTCAGCATTGGCTATCTTGCTGCCAGCGCAGCCCTCATCGCCTGGTTCGCCGCCGTGCCGGAAGAGAGATTCATCGTCTTAGCGCTGTTCTTGCCGCTGGCCGTATTGTTCCTGATTGCGAGGTTGAGCTTGCGTTGCCCCGTCTGCGGCAAGAATGTCTACCGCCGCGACATTCTCCCTCCAACTAGTCCGGCTTGGCTGTTGACTACGCACACGCTGCCGTGGCCGGAGGCCGAGTGCTCGCGCTGTGGCAACGATCTGACGAGTGACTGAAATCTGTTGGTTCTGCACCCGCCCGCTCGGCGACCGCATCGAATATCATCACCCGGTGCCGAAGAGCCGCGGCGGGCGGGCAGTAGCCGCACGCGGGCCGTCCGGGAGACGGCCAGAACGGCTACTGGTGGCGGTCCATCCGATCTGCCACCGCACCTTGCACAAGAGCATTTCGAATAAGGAGCTCGAGCGGCTCGATCTCGCGGCCTTTCGGTCGACACCCGAGATCGCGCGCTTTCCTTGAGTGGATCGCGAACAAGGAGCCGGACTTCCACGCGCCGACCCACGGCCGGCGCTAGTGCGGCGTGCGGCTTGCGCTTATGCTGCGCTCCAAACGGGGGGCTTCGATGAACAAGATGATTCTTATGATTGCCGGCGCCGCAATTCTGGCTTCGTGCAACAAGGGGCCCGAGGTGGACCTCAAGAACGCGAGCGGGAATGAAGTGACCAAGGCCGTGCGCCAGTCCGGCGTGATGACCGGCGGCGCGATGGTCGAGCCCGGCCTGTGGGAATCGAAGGTCACGGTTCACGAGATGAACATCCCCGGCATGCCGCCGGAGTTCGCGCAGAAGATGAAGCAGACGATGGCCGAGCACCAGCCGGACGCGTCGCGCAGCTGCCTCACGCCCGAGGAAGTGAAGCGCCCGAAGGAGGACTTTTTCGGGGCCGACAAGTCGTGCCGCTACGAGCATTTCACGATGGGCGGAGGCAAGATCGACATCCGCATGCAGTGCAAGCAGGAAGGCGGCACCCAGGACACGACCATGACCGGCAGCTACACGCCGACGACTTACTCGATGGACATGGCGAGCAACGCTACGGGCGGCCAGCAATCGGGAATGACGATGAAGATGCATGTCGACGCCAGGCGGGTCGGCGAATGTACCGAGAAGGACGGATAGGCGACGGCCGATCGTTCGTTAGCCGCGCAGCAATGGCTCGACTTCACGTCCTTCTGAACCGCGGCGGCGGTGCAATCAAGGCCGATCCGGCGCTCGCCGAGCGCACCGCGCGGGCGCTCGAGGCCGCCGGGCTCGATGCCGAGATCGACTGGACAACGGCGGTGGTCGTGCGGGTCCCGACCTCTTCGCTGTTGCCCTCGAAAAAG
>NZ_WJSQ01000082.1 GCF_009720245.1 Sphingomonas segetis
GGGGCGGACCCGCCGCGGCCGCTCGCCACCGGGGCCGAATCCCATGACATCGTCACGCGCGGCGCGAGCTGCGCCCGCTCCCAGTCGCACCGCAGCCGCTCGCCCGCATCATATTGCCGGCGGCTGACCAGACCCCGAGCGAACAGCCAGCCGAGCGGCGCTTCCGCGGCATTGACCGTCACCGAGCGCGCCGGGTGAAAGCCCGCCTTTTCGAGGTCCGACGCAATTCCCCGTTCGATCGCGCGTTCGCTGAGCAGGCGTGACTGCCTCTTCGATCCCATTGCTCCATCCTCTCGTCCTGAGTCGGTGCACGGCTTGCCACAAAGGCAAATCTGTAGGACAGAAGAAAACCGATCTGGTTCAGACGTGAGTGGGGGAGAGGATGATCACACGCATTCGCGAGGTGCGCCGGGCACGCGGCCTGACGCTCGACGAAGTGGCGCAGCGCTGCGACCCGCCGACCACGCCGCAGACGATCGGCCGCCTCGAGACGGGGACCCGCACCGTCTCGGTCGGCTGGCTCAACCGGATCGCCAAGGCACTCGGGGTCGAGGCGCAGGACCTGGTGGAAGGCGGCGAGACGGCCGAGCTCAAGGTCGCGGCGATCCTCGGCGCCGGCGGCGCCCGCGCACCGGGCAAAGCGGCCATCGTCGTGCCGCCGCGCACCGCGGACGGGCAGTTGGCGGTACTCGTCGGCGCAAGTGTCGGCGATTATCGCGCCGGGGATGAAATCTGGTGCGATACGCTGTCACCGGAAAATTATGCGCGCGCGCTCAATCGCGACGTCCTCGTTCCCCGCCCCGCGGGCCGGTTCCTGTTCGGCCGTCTCATCAACCGTGACGAGGAAAAGCTGCAAATCCTTCCGCTGGAGCCGGGCGGACGCCAGCAGGTCGTCGCCAATCCGCCGTGGCTCGGAGTCGCGATCAGGCTGGTGCGGAGCCTGTGATCGGCGTGGGCGTTGCAGCCATCGGTGTTCCTGTTCTTCTCCAACCGGACCGGCTGCCTGCTCTCGCTCCTCGTCAGCGCCGCGGGCACATTGCTTCTGCTCGTCCTGATGGGCGGGATCGGCCTTAGGCTCTAGTGACTGCTCCAGCGGCGGAAATGATAGCGCCCGCGAACCGGCGCCGCCCGGTAGGAATCCCCCGAAGAGCAGGTGACCTTGAACACGCCCGCGGCGGCATCCACGCCGCTGGTCGAAACGACACGGCCGCAGGCATAGCCGATCCGGTGGATCGTGCGCGCGACAGTGGCGTCAGGCAGCGGCAGCCTCGAGGCGGTCGCAAGGGGCACGCCTTCCGCTCCGCTGCCCGTCGCAGCCTCAACCGCCGCAGACATCGAAGCCGTCTCCACCGCCGGTCCTTGGACCGCCGCGGATTGGCTGATCGACAGGGCAGTGGCGGCCGCCGCAAGCGCTTTTCCGTCGACCTGAACGGATGGCGCTGACGGCGCCTTCGCGGCCATGCGGACCGGCTCGGGAGCAGCTTGCGGGCGGCTTTCGGTGTCGGCGGTCGCGGCGGGAGCTTCGGCTTTGGCAACCATCGTCTCGTTCGCCGCCGGCGACGGAAGAGGAACAGTGACGGCCGGCTGCGCGCGGGCCACCGGCTCAGGCAGGCGGTCGGGATTGGGCGCCGGCACCGCCAGAGCAACAGAGATGATTGCAACGCCGATCACGCTTGCCCCGAGCGTGGCGCCGGTACGGCCGATGACGAAGCGGCCATCCTCGAAATCCAGCTCGTGGTCGGCGGCTGTAGGTGTTGGCTCGGGCGGAACTTGCTGAGGCAGCGCCTGAGCAGGATGCGGCGGTGGCGGATCCCGCCGAAGCTCCGGCTCGCGCTGCTGAAGCGGCGGCCGAAGCGAAGCCGCGATGAAGCCGGCGACCCGCGGTTCCGCGGGCACTTCGGCGGCAGTTCGCGGCCGGATTGGCTCAACAGGCGGTGGCGACGGAGCCGCGAGCCGGCTCAGCCGGTCCAGCGTGGAGTAGCCGATGAACGGGGCCACGCTCGCCGGAATTGCTGTGGTGGCCGGAGGGTTCAATCCGACCGATGAGTCATAGGCACGGCGTTTGAGCGGATCGCGGAGAGTTTCATAGGCGACGCTGAGTTTGGCCATGTGCGCGACCGCGATGTCAGGCCGCATCCTCGCGCTGAGCATTTGCGCCGCGAACGCTCGTCCGATCTCGTCACCGCTGGCCGTTGGCGCTATCCCCAGCGCCTCGTAATGATTGGCTTGCGCCTTTACAGAACTGACCATTCCCCACCCCGCCGTCGCGATTCCAGTCGACTCGTAAGCCTTGGAAGCTGCTACGGTTTTTCCGGGAAATCTACCTTCCGGCCGGGCGCTCAAAACCGGTTTCGACCCACGCCGAAACCGGACTGGCGTTTACCATTATACTCCCGCTGACGATCGCTTGGGGGCGACGGATCCTGGTCGCTCGACGGCGCTGCGCATGGCGATGCTCGCCGGTGCCCCGGATGGGCGGCGCGATCGACGACGCCGGAAGTCCTCCGAAGTGCCTTGCTCGGGAACGGTGGGCGGTGACGGGCTCGAACCGCCGACCCTCTCGGTGTAAACGAGATGCTCTACCAACTGAGCTAACCGCCCAAGTAATTGATTTTGAACGATTTTTGATCGTTTTACAGTGTGTTACACAGACAAGCTGGACAGCAAAATGGACAGCATGTGCGTTTGTGTGTCGTGTCACTGACGTCATCTCACCCTCTTTTCAACCCTTTAGCTTGGGCTGGGGCTCGACAGCGAAACACTGACAGCACACTGCATGTGTGTGTCGTGCAACTCAAGATATTCCAGCCTTGTCAGTGGCTTAGCTAATATATGCTCGACAACACTGGCCCTTGTGCAGGGCTAAACACTAGCGAAATGCAGCTCGGCGTCTCGTTGGACCCGAGATGCCCTAGCACCGCGTGGCAGTGACCTACCGCCCGCATTCGAAATGCTCTGGGCATCCCGGTAAGCATTTGCGGCGGCTGCTCGAAGCACCTCACGCTGGCGGGTTTTGCGGTGTGTAGGTCGGCACATATGGCGCGACCGGCGCGTAGAGAAATTCCTGGCGGAGTCTGTCGGCATGGGCGACCAACAGTGCATCAGCTTCAGCAGGCAATTCGGCCTTCGCGCGCGCCCAATTCCAAAGCTCGATGGGGTTGTCCGTCTTTGCGGCATCGACACGAAACACGCGATCAGCGCCAGCGATCAGGCGCGCTTGGCCGACCACATTCTGTGACTGGATATCCATCGCTTCGAACACGAGCGTGGTCCATGTCGCTAGGCCGCCAAACACGCGGCGTGCCCATCCCATGCGGTAGTGCTCCTGGCCGCACCCCAAAGAGAGAACCTTGATCTGCTCGCGCCTAATATTCCAGCACGCGAGGACATCGGCGATCGCCAGCATGATTGGATTGTTAGCCCAAACGCCCCCGTCGATGAATTCGTGGCCTTCTTCGCTGATTACGGGCTTGAAATGCGCCGGCGCAGCCGAAGTCGTCTTCGCCGCCAAAGCCATCGGCTTCGACCAATCTAAACGGTAGTCTGCATGGTGCGGCGTCTTGAACAGATAAGGTTCAAAGTGCATCGTTTCGGCCGCGGGAATGCACAGACGCTTGGTGCTTTGCCAAAGCGCTCGGTCAGCCAGAACATCATCGACAAGCCGATGCAGCGCCCTCGTGTCGCAGCGGTTACGCACCAGCTGCAGCTTTCCCATGACCCACTGCGACGCGCGGCTGTAATCCGGGAAAACCTCACCACCGCGCCTCATGTAGATATCCAGGATCTGCGCGGCACTTAGGCCGCTAGCGAGAGCCAGTGCGATAATGCCGCCGGTGGACGTGCCGGCGATGTAATCGAAATGATCGGCGACTGATCCGCCCTGAAGGTAGGCGGATTCCAATCCTGCGAGGATAGCCAGCGGGAGGATCCCCCTGATGCCGCCGCCATCAAGGCTGAGGACACGAAAGTCCCGGTCAGCCGGCCAATCCTGACGAACGCGGCGCGTGTATTGAGTGCCGGCGGACCGGGCGACGACGAACTGGTCTCGCTTTGACATTGCACCTCCGGGTGTCGGCCCGGCGCCGGCCATTCGCCGCTCCAGCGCCAAAACTCATAGCTACAGAGCCACCGCACGATGAACGGAACGACCGTGTCCGCGATGGATTTCCGAAAGCTCCATTCGCCGGCCGTAGGATCCCAGCAACAGACGCTGTTCCGCCGGCCCGGCGACCGATACATGTGCGGCACTTGTTCATCCGGTCGATCCTGTAGTGGCGGATCGAGCACAAATATTTTCGGCGCGACGTTCCGCACTTCGAAGTCCGATTTGCCCGGCCAGAACAGGTGCCAGAAGATACGAACCTGATACGCGCGGGAGATGCTGCGGATTGGCCCCTCCCATATAACGAGCCAGGGCCAGCCGCACACGACCCTCAACTCCGGGAAGCGCTCCCGGACTAATGCAATCTGCTGTTCTGTTGTTAGAAGCTCACCCATCGCACCCGAAGTCGGTGTGCCGCGGAATCGGATAGGCCCTCTCGTTCAGCGGCTTCGCGGCGAGGCCGGAGGAGCCAAGAGCGAGGCCGGCGCTGCCGCCGCCAAGCCCATACAGACCGCCTGCATGAGCCTTTGCCGCGAATCGCTTCTGGAAGTCCTCGACCACCACCCGAGTCGGATTTTCGCCGAACAGGTCGCTCATCACCTCGGCGCAAGTCTCGACGGTCGGGTCGGCCTCGATCTTGTCGAGCTTCGCCTGCAGCGCTTCCAGGTCGCGCAAGAACACGCGCTGCGTCGCCAGATTGCCGGGCCAACGGTCGGTGAATACATCATCGGGCGTGCACGCCGGGTTGGTAACGCTTACAAGCACTCCCCGGTCGTCGGCCTCCGCAAAGATTTGGTGCAGCCGGTCGGCTTGGGCGCGAAACTCCCCATAGAGATCCGCTTGGCCGGTGGGGTTCATGGCCACGATGAAAGCGAGCACGACAGAGGGCGGGGAGCGGCCCTCCCTATCGTCGTAGCACTTGTTACGCCAACGCTTGAGAAGCTGCAGAGCGACCAGCGGGTGCGACTTCTCGATTACCTCATCCTGATCGGGCACTGGCTCCGCGGTCTTGCGAAGCACGGCTTCAACGATCTCGTGGATCGCCGGCGTGCGGTTCTCGAACCAGTCGGCGAACCCCCACGGGTTGGCGGTGATACGGCGATGCTTTTCCGGCGGCTCGTTCTCGTGCGCATGGAAGATGACGCTGGTCCGATCCTGCCGATGCGGCAGGAGCACGGCCGGCGTGATGTCCAAGTGCATGTCCTCGTATTCGACCGTCACGCAGCGAGTGCGACGCTTCACCTTGCCGTGGTAACGCGTGCCCTTCTCGCCGTTCATCGTCTCGAAGAGGGCGTCCAGCACCGTCGCTGGCTGGATCGTGGGCGACAGGTTCAATTCGGCGATCACATCGATGTCGAATTCGTCGTTCTTCAGCCGGGATGAGATGGTGGCGCCGATGGCCATGGAGCCTTGAGGATATAGCCGCTCCATGTGCGGCGCAAGCAAACCGCCTTCGCGGTTAAGCCACGCGTCGATAGTCTCGTAACGCTGCACGGCGATGCGGTAATTGGTCGGCGAGAGTTGGATCCGCCGCGCGATATCTTTTAGCAGAACGTCAGCGATCCCGATCCGCGGCCGACCGGAATACTGCAGTGATGTAGCCATTCTTGAGCCCTCCCGACGACTTGCGCCTTCGAACCACCGAATATGGTGGCGCCATCATGTCGCTTCCACCGCTGCGGCTGTTAAAAATTCACCCGCGATCAATAAAGCTGGTCATAACCGCCGTGACGTAGTGGCGCTCGCATCAGCGAGGTCGGTTCAAGCGGCGGCCGAGCGTGGACAGCAGCCTTGGCGTCTGGACAGCGAATGGACAGCAAATCTGGTTATGTTCACGCGAAGTTCGCGAAGTTTTCTCTGATCATCGGTGAAAAAATCGTTGTTTTTCAAAGAGAACGGGCGGTGTAAACGAGATGCTCTACCAACTGAGCTAACCGCCCGCGCAGCCCTTCCCGTGCCATGAGGGGAGCGGGCGGGCAAGTGTCACGAATTCTCCTAAATCAGTTCGCCGAGGACCCTCTCGATCGACGCGATTTCGGCCGTTGGGACCTGGAATGTCAGGTCCGGGTTGAACTGCCTGAGCTGCACGCATGTGGAACTTCGGCGGACCAATTCCTTGATGAGGACATGAACTGTGGCGGCTCCTGCCTCAGTATTCAGTTTCACCATCACGTCATCTCCCGCCGCGATGGGTGCTTTCGCGGAAACCGCCAGGCGTCGTCCCGAGCGAAATCGAGGGAACATGGATTCGCCGGCCATCGTGATTGCATAGGCGCTTCCATCGTCCGCGAGGCTCGCCGGCCTTGCCACGCGGTCGATCAATTCGCCCGTCCGGAGCTCCGTCAATTCGATTCTATCCCCCGCATTCCCCCACTCGCCCGCCATTGCCGTCGCGAACACCGATAGCGGCACGAGAGGGGCCCCACCCCACGCAGCTCGCCGATGATCAGCCAGCCCGGGTCGGGAGACGGCATCTGGTGACTCACTGGCGGTAATCCGCAGCGCTTCGAACTCCGCGAGCGACGAATCCGCCGCCTTCAGCAACTTCTCGAGGGTGCGTCGGGACGGATTGCCGTGGCGCCGCATGTCGGCCCAGACTGTACGGTTCACTCCCGCTTTCATCGCCCATGCATTCGGCGTCAGCTCGTCGGGCTTGAATCGCATGAGGTCGTCGTAAATCGCCGAACTGTCCCGTGCTCTCATGCATCGAGCTTATCCCGGCAGCTGGATGCTCCCGCAATGCCGGAAATGAGCAAAATGCCTTGACAAGCATGTTAGATTAATCTGAATATATCGAGCCATGAGCATTGAACGGCGCGCAGGATTACACAACCGCGGGGCTCCCGACCTCGGCGAAATAGCTGCGCAGCGCGCGGCTTGTTTCCGGAGCAAGCTCGACGAAGACGCGGCGGCCGTCGTGCGGATCGGCGCGGCGGACGAAGAGGCCTTCCTGCACCATGGACTTGAGCCAGCGCAGCGCCGTCGTCGCCGGAACCGCGGCGGCGATGCAAAGACTCGACACCGGAACCCTGAGCTGGGCGATCTCCGCCTGGAGCAGGTCGAGCAGCATGTCCCACGCGGGATCGGCGAACAGATGCTCTGGGAAATAGCGCGTCCTCAGTCGCCGTGCGCGAATGACCGCCTGCACCGTCTCCCCCGACACTTCCGGCGCATCAAGCTTCGGCAGTGGCTCCGTCCGGCGGGCACCACCCCCCGGGCCTGCGGAAAGCCGCGCGAGCGTGGTCGCGATTCGACTCACTTCCTCGCTGAGCTGCCTCAGCCGTTCGGCATTCTGATCGGAGGCGATGTCGGAAAGGCGCTCGCCGATCCCGACGCACGCCGTGGCGACTGCCAGCGCGGCAGCACGATCGGCCTCGTTCGCATCGATGACAAGCTCGACCGCCACCTCCGTAATGCGCGCCGCAATAGGGTCGATCAGCTCCCGGGTGCTCGACACAACTGCGGCAAAGCGGCCCTCGGCGACTCCTCGGCTGACGCAGTCCAGGGTTTCGTCCATCGGCGCGCCGCCGTCGCAATCGAGCTCGAGCCAAATTGCGACCGCGGCGATCTGGCGTTCGATCCGCTCGCGGGCCGATCCGAGCTCCATCCTTTCAGCGATGCGGCACCCCGCCGCTTGGGCCGTGCACATCGCCCGTTCCATCGCAGCGTCGCTGCTCGCCCCGATCAGGATCGGGGGCCCATCGGAATAGCTGACGTCAAATGGCTCGGTATGGATCGCGTCCATCGGGATGTCCCCTGACAAGTGAACAGGACCGAGCACGGGCAGGAGTAACGCGCAATCTGGACAAAAGTCAGACGATTTCGGCTCCAGAATGGAGATGTCATAACGCAAAGCTAACAGGCTGGGATACACTGTGCGGCGTGACCGGCGGGGGGGTGTGCGTGATTCGAGTCCGGAATGAAGAAGCCGCCGTCAGGCGCACACACTGGCTGGCGGAGCTTGCCGCGGCTCTGGACGAGGCACGCCGGCTGACCAAGGAGCTAGGCGCCGCCGAGGGCCGCATCGAGGCAGTCGAGCTCTACGCGCGAATCGAGGCAGTGCGGCTGGAAATTCAGGCCATGCGCCTGACCCGCATGTCGGGCGGCGGCAGGAATTTCGATCCGGACTGGCGCGAAACCCTTCCATGGAAACGGAGCGCCTAAACCCCCGCCGGGAGTTCGCCGCCGCCGGAGAAGGGCTCGATGAACGGCTCGAGCAGCGGCGGCTTCCACCCCGACGTCGCAACGAACGCGCGGTTGAGGAAGGCGCGCTTGCCGTATCCGAGCGCCTCTCCGTCGGGACCATCGACCAGGCCACCGGCCGCGAGCAGCACCGCATGCCCCGCCGCCGTGTCCCATTCGCTGGTTGGCGCCGCGCGCGGGTAGATGTCGGCCCTACCCTCGGCCACGATGCAGAATTTCAGCGACGAGCCGACCGAGACATAGCTGCAATTGCCGACCGCCGCTTCGAGATAGTTGATGGTCGCCTGGTTGAGGTGCGACTTCGAAGCCACCGCGGTGGTGAGTTCACCGCGCGGCCGAGTCGCAATTGGGGTGCGGCCCTCGCCTTCGTCGAGCCATGCGCCCTCACCCACGCAGCCGCCGTGGAGCCGCCCGGTTGCGGGCGCGAACACGACGCCGAGCCTCGGCCTGCCTTGCTCGATCAGCCCGATATTGACCGTATAGTCATCGCCGCCCCGGATGAATTCCTTCGTGCCGTCCAGCGGATCCACGAGGAAATAGAGATCGTCGTGCGCGGGGATGCGGCCCGCGGCGACCTCCTCTTCCGCGATGACCGGAACGCCCGGTGCGGCGCGCGCGAGCGCGGCGAGGATGATCAGCTCGGCGGCGCGGTCGGCCTCGGTGACCGGAGAAGCATCCTGCTTCGACTCCACATCGAAGCCGCGGCGGACGATTTCCAGGATTGCCTCGCCAGCCTCGCGAGCAGCCACGGCAAGTTCGTCGACAAGGCGCCGGTAATCGATGGTCAACGCGGCGCCATCCGAATTCCGCCGTCGAGCCGGACTGCCGCAGCATTCATGTAGCGGCTCTCGATCAGGAAGCAGGCGAGGTTCGCATATTCCTCCGGCTGCCCGAGCCTTTTGGGGAACGGAACCTGGGCGCCGAGCGCATCCTGCACGTTGGGCGGCATCATCGCGACCATCGGCGTCTTGAACACTCCGGGCAGGATGGTGTTCACCCGCACGCCTTCGTTCATCAGGTCGCGCGCGATCGGAAGCGCCATTGCCAGCACCCCGCCTTTCGAGGCGGAATAGGCGGCCTGGCCGATTTGCCCGTCTTCCGCCGCGACCGAGGCGGTGTTGATGATCACGCCCTTCTCGCCGTCGGCGAGCGGGTCGAGGTCGACCATTCCGTGGGCGCTATGGGCGATGCAGCGAAATGTGCCGATGAGATTGATCTGAAGAGTCATCTCGAACTGCTGCAACGGATAGAGCTTCGCCGCCTTCGTTTCCTTGTCGCGCGCAACAGTCTTTGTCGCCGTCGCCACACCAGCGCAGTTGACCAGAATGCGCTCCTGGCCATGCTCCTGGCGCGCCTTCGCGAACGCTTGGGCGACCTTCTCGTCGGAGGTGACGTCGACTTCGCAGAAGACGCCCCCGATCTCATTTGCGACGCGGCTCCCACGCTCGCCGTCCCGGTCGAATATGGCGACCTTGGCGCCGTGACCAGCGAGGGCGCGCGCCGTCGCCTCGCCTAGTCCCGATGCCGCGCCCGTCACCACCGCCGCCGCTCCCTTGATATCCATGTCACTCCCTCAACTTGGGTTCGACCCGCGCCTAGTCGCCGAACGCTGCCTTAGACAAGGCCGGCGTCGACCCTCGCGCGGAACAGCTCCATTCGTTGAACGCCGGTGCCCCAGCTCCCCGGGAGAGACGCGATGGACTATAAGAAGCTGGGACCCGGCCTCGGCATTTCAGCATTGGGCTTGGACTGGTGGAAGTCGCTGCACCAAGGCGGCTCGCACGCTGGCTCGGCGTGGGTGGGCATTCGGCAAAGACGGTCGTCGGCCTGTTCGGCGCACGCGAACTGCTCGCCGGGGCAATGTTGTTGCGGTGGCCCGCGGTTTCCACGAACGTCTGGAAGCGCGTCGTGGGCGACGCCATGGATCTCGGCGCATTCGGCTTCGTCGCCGGGGCAACGATCCTCGACGTATTTGCAGCACGCGCGCTCGACGAGGAGACGGGGAGAACATTCCCGCGCGCGGAGCGGCTTGCCGCGGCGTAAGTGAACGGCTCATCAGCGCCGTCGCGCGGTTCATCGCTAATGCATGTTGGCGTGTCAGTATAAGGCGCTAGAATCCACCCGCTTTTGGGTGGGGGGAAGCGCCGTGAATAAGCTCAAGTTTTTTGCCGTAACTGTCTCTGGTGTGGCGCTCGCTGTGCCATCGGGCGCCTTGGCCGCGGACGGTCAATCTGCAGCCGTTACGGCGGCGACGTCAGTCGCATCCTTCTACGATACGTGGCAGTCACACACAGTCTGGTTCCGAAACGGCGCGAATGCCGCGGCGATTGCCCAGCTGACCGCAATTCTTCAGCGCGCGCCCTTCGACGGCTTTGCCGCAGGACCGCAGCTCGCCGCGCAGGTGCAGGCCGCCGCCGCCCGGGCCAGCAGCGGCAACCCCGCCGACATCGAGAATGCCGAGCAGGTCCTTTCGTCCGCTTGGGTGCAATATGTGCAGGCTATCAAGAAGCCGACGAAGGGCATGATTTACGCCTACCCTGTGCTAGAACCCCAGGGCGATCGTGCCGATCAGATCCTTCTCACAGCCGCCTCCGCGCCGTCGCTGCCCGCCTATCTCGCCGGCACTTCGGACGTGAACGCCATCTACAAGCAGCTGCGCGACACCGCTTGGGCGCAGGCGCAGGCGAGCGGCAACCTGACACCCGATCCTCGCCTGCTGGCAAACCTGGATCGAGTGCGGTCGCTGCCGGCGAAGGGCCGGTTCCTGCTCGTCGATTCCGGATCGTCGATGCTCACTCTCTATCAGGACGGACAGCCGATCGATTCGATGAAGGTGATTACAGGGACTGAGGAGCTGCCGACGCCGCTGATCGCCAGTTACATGTATTACATCACCTACAATCCGTACTGGCACGCTCCCGACCACCTCGTCCGCAAGACCATCGCGCCGAACTTCCTGCGCGGCGGGATGAACTACCTGAAGTCGCACGGCTATCATGTGATCGAAGACTGGAGCGAAAATCCGACGGTCATCGACCCCAAGTCGGTCGACTGGAAGGCTGCGGCCGCCGGCAAGCTCCATCTCAAGATCCAGCAGGACCCGGGGCCGCTGAATTCGATGGGAATCCTCAAGTTCCCCTTCCCCAATCCAGAGGATATCTACCTCCACGACACGCCCGACCATGCGAAGTTCGAGAAATCGAACCGCAATCTGAGCAACGGTTGCGTGCGCGTCGAAGATGCCAAGCGGCTGGGTACTTGGCTGCTGGGACATGAGCCGGTTTCGCCCGGAAGCACGCCGGAGCTGCGCGTGCAGCTGCCGCGGCCCACGCCGATCTACCTTACCTACATCACGGCGCAGGTGAACGGCGGCAAGCTAAGCTATCTGCCGGACATCTACGGCTGGGACAGCAAGCCGCCGCAGTTCGCCTCGAGCAAGTAAGGCCAGCAGGCAACTCTACCGAAAACTAACCTTTGAGGTCGCCGTGCGGAGCCGGCGTCTCGAGATCGCTGACCGGCGGCTGCGCAAGTCCCGCGCGCCGCGACCATGGGCGCCCGGGCTGTAGCGCTCGGCGCCTAGAGCGCAGCGGGATTGATCCGAATCGCGAGGACAAAAGAAAGCCGGCCCGGGCGAGGAGCCCGGGCCGGTGTTTCTGTCGCCGTGGCGACCCTTAGAGGCCGTCGAGCAGCGCGACAGCGGTCTGCGGGTCGGCGTAGGTCAGGGTGTCGGCGATGGCCTGGTCG
>NZ_WJSQ01000083.1 GCF_009720245.1 Sphingomonas segetis
GCGAGGAAACCGGCGGCGAACAGGTCGCCCGCTCCGGTCGTGTCGACCACCTGCGCGGCGGGCGCGGCGGTCACTTCGGCGCGCTCGCCACGGTCGACTGCGAGCGCCCCGTCCGCGCCGCGCGTGATCACCAACGTTCCGACCTTCGGCGACAGCGCACCGATACACTCGTCGATGGTGCCGCAGCCTGTCAGGTGGCGCATCTCGTGCTCGTTGCCGAACAGAACATCGACCAGCCCCGCGTCGATCATGCCGAGCACGCCGTCGCGACGGTCGCCGATGCACAGGCTCTCGGACAGCGTGAAGGCGACCGTCCGACCCGCCGCCTCGGCGATTCGCGCCGCCTCGAGCATCGCCGCGCGCGGCAGCTCGGGACCCCACAGATAGCCTTCGAGGAAGGTGACGGAAGCCGATCGGATCAGCGCCGGATCGAGCGCGGCGGTCGTCAGCTCGTGGCTCGCCGCGGGGCAGGTGTTCATCGTTCGTTGGCCGTCGGGAGTCACCAGGATCAGGCAGCGCCCGGTCGGGGGCGGCGCCTCGAGCGGCGGCGTGTCGAACCGGATCCCGAGCGCCAGCATGTCGTGCGCGAAAATCGCGCCGAGCTGGTCGTCGGCGACCTGCCCGACGAACGCGACATTGAGCCCGAGCGCAGCGGCGCCCGCCATGCTGTTCGCCGCCGAGCCGCCGCTGATCTCGCGCGCCGGACCCATCGCCGCGTAAAGCGCCTCGGCCTCATCGGCCGTCAACAGCTGCATCCCGCCCTTGGGAAGCCCGTGCGCTTGGAGGAACGAATCGTCGCAGGTCGCGATCACGTCGACGATCGCGTCGCCGATCGCGACGATGTCCAGCGGGCGGGAGGTCATATTGCGCGTGCGCTAGCCGCCGCTTTCGATTCCGGTCAACGGCGGCTAGGCGTCGCCCATGGATTCCGAAACCCGCAGCAGCGCCATCCCGCTTTCGCTCTTCGCCTTCGCCCTCTTCTACGGCGGGATGGTCTGCATTGCCGGCGTGCTCGGCAACAAGCAGGTAGCGCTTGGGCCGCTGGCGGTCGAATCGGGAATTTTCGCCTTTCTGCTGCTGGTCGTGACGTCGAGCGCGGTCGCCGAGCTTCACGGCCGCTCGGTCGCGAATCGGCTTGTGCTCATCGGCTTCGTGCCGCTGCTCGTGTCGCTGTTCCTCAGCCTGTTCGTGTTGGCTCTCCCGGCCTCGCCGGACATGGACCCGCAGCGCCTGTCCGCCTTCGAGACGATCATGGGCGGGACGCCGCGGATCTGGATCGGCGGGATCCTCGCTTACGGCGTCTCGACCTTCCTCAACGTCACGATTTTCAGCCGGCTCAAGAGCAGCGAAGGGTCGCGCCTTCTGTGGTTCCGATCCGCCGTCGCGAGCGTGCTCAGCCAGATCGTCGACACCTGCATCTTCATCACCATCGCCTTCTACGGCGTGTTCCCGATCGCCGAGCTGCTGCTCGGCCAGATGCTGGCGAAGGTCGTGCTCTCGGCGGTTCTGGTGCCGCCGCTGGTGTACCTGTTCGTGGCGCTCGGGCGACGGCTGGACGAGGCCCGCTAACCTTCGACAGTGGCATTTCTGCAACGCCCGAGAGAATCCTAATAAGGCCATTTCCGACCCGCTGACTCTGTCTTAAACCCTCGTCAGCCGCTTGCCGGTCCACCAAAAGATTCGCGTTTTCGGGGGGTTCTTTTCCGTGAAGAAATTCGTGTTGCTGTGCACCTGCGCAGCCATTTCCGTTCCGCTTGCCTCAGCCGTCGTGGGCACCACCGCCGCCGAGGCGCAGCAGATCACCACCTCGATCCAGGGGCGGGTGACCAACGAATCGGGGGCCGCGCTCCCCAATGCGACGGTGACCGTCACCGACGCGCGAACGGGCGCGACTCAGACGATCACCACCGACTCGCAGGGCTATTTCGCGGCGCCGAACCTGACCACGGGCGGTCCATATTCGGTCACCGCCGTCGCCGGCGGCTTCCAGGGCCAGACGGTCAACGACATCAACACGACGCTCCAGGGTCCGACCCAGCTGACCTTCGCTCTGTCGCCGGCGCAGGCAGCCTCCGCCGAGGAAGCGATCGTCATCACCGCGGCGCGCGCACGCGTCACCCAACTCGAGGTCGGACCGGGAACGTCCTTCACCGCCGAGGTCATGGAGAACGCGCCCTCGTTCAACCGCGACGTCCGCGACATCATCCGCATGGATCCGCGCGTCAGCCTCGACCGCGAGGACGCCGCCACCGGGGGCTCGGGCCAGGACCGCATTTCCTGCCTTGGCGGCAACGACCGGTTCAACACCTTCACCGTCGACGGCATTCCGCAGAGCGACATCTACGGCCTCAACGACACGGGCTTCTCCTCGCGCAGCTCGACTCCGGTTCCCTATGACGCGGTGCGCGAGACGCAGATCCAGTTCGCGCCGTTCGACGTCGAATATGGCGGCTTCACCGGTTGCGCGATCAACGTCGTCACCAAGTCCGGCAGCAACCGCTTCCACGGCAGTGGCTTCTTTGAATTCTCGAACAACGGTCTTCGCGGCAATACGGTCGACGGCAAGCCCGTCGGCCCGATCGAGCCCGAACGGCGCTGGGGCGTGACCTTCGGCGGACCGATCCTCAGGGACCGCCTGTTCTTCTTCGGCGGCTATGAGCACCAGCAGGGCGGCGCGTCGCAGGACGAAGGCCCCGTCGGCGGCAACTACCCGAATGAGATGCCGGGCATCACGGTCGACCAGTTCAACGCTGTCTCGCAGGTCCTGCAGGACGTGTACGGCATCGACACCGGGCCGCTGGTCACCAGCCGGCCGTTCTTCAATGACCGTTATTTCGGCCGCGTCGACTGGCACATCACCGACCGCCACCGCGTCGAGGCGACGTACCAGCGCCTCGACGAAGCGACCATGCGCAGCGATGACTTCTTCACCGGCTCGTCGCCACAGGTCACCGGCGCCAACACTTTCTATCTCAGCGGCACGCACTCGAAATATTATTCCGGCCGTTTTTACTCCAACTGGACGGATCAGTTCTCGACCGAGCTGCGCTTCTCTCACGCCAACATCATCGACGCGCAGGATCCCGTCGGCGGCGGCGAAGCCCAGTCGGACAATCCGATCCCGCGCATCATCGTCGGCGTCGACAACCCGCCGCTCGGCACCAGCCCGATCGGCCAGGACGTTCCCGATGCGACGGTCCTTGCGGGTCCCGGCACATCGCGCTCGGCCAACGACCTCAAGACCAAGGTCGACATCGGCAAGTTCGTCGCCAACTACGACGCCGGCAACCACAAGCTCAAACTCGGCGGCGAGTTCAATCGCGCGGACATCTTCAACCTGTTCGTGCAGAACGCGACGGGCACGCTGGTCTTCCGCAACATTGCCGACCTCGAGGCCGGGATTCTGTCGCCCGGTTCGACCGGGACGACGGACACCCGGCCGTTCAACGTGGTGCCGGGCAATACCGTCGGCGCGTTCGGCAACTTCTCGCGCACCGGTGACGTCAACGACGCCGCTGCGGCATTCAAGCGCACGATCTGGACCGTCTACGGCCAGGACGACTGGAGAGTGAACGACCAGCTGAGCTTCGTCCTTGGCCTCAGGGCGGACATCTTCTCTGGTGGTCATCCGGATGCCAACCCAAACTTCGCGGTGCGTTACGGTTTTGAAAACACGACAGGCTTCAGCGATCTCGATCCCGTCATTCTCCCGCGTCTCGGCTTCACCTACAATTTGAATGACATGGGCTGGCTGACGCACGGTAAGCTCCAGGGCGGCCTCGGCGTGTTTTCGGGCGGCGATCCGCTGGTTTGGTTCGGCAACGCGTTCCAGAACAACGGCTTCGGCTTTGCCGAGGGCACTTCCAATTCATCGAGCTGCCCGGACACGATCGACGTTGTGGCGAACGGACAGTTCACCGGTGTCCCGGAGTGCTTCCGCCAAGAGGGCATCGACAAGGCCGGGAAGGGCCTTGGCGACACACAGTCGATCGATCCGTCGATCAAGACCCCGACCGTGTGGCGTGCCAACATCGGCTATCAGACGAGGTTCGAATTCAACCCCAGCGCGTTCGGACGCGGCTGGCAGCTGAACCTCGACTACATCTTCAGCCACTACAAGGATCCGTTCGGCCTCGTCGACCTTTCGCAGACGCCGGACATCCGAAAGGGCGTCAACGGCTTCACCGTCGACGGGCGCCCGATCTATGCCGCGATCGATCCGACCGTGGCCGGCTGTGATGCCGAGCTGGCGTCGGCCGGTGCGCCGCCGGTGTGGCAGAACGTCACTGCCGCCTGCTTCGGCACGTCGCGTGACGACGAGCTGATGCTCACCAACACCAAGGGTTACAACACCCACGTCTTCTCGGCGATCCTGTCGAAGAACTTCGACGGGGGCATCTTCACGCCCGGCGGCTCAAGCTATTTCACGCTCGGCTATGCCTTCACCGCGGCGAACGACCGCCGGAACATGTTCAACTCCACCGCCGGTTCGAACTTCGACCTGACGGCCGCGGTCGATCGCCAGAACCCGGGCGTCAGCCGCAGCTTCTACGCGAGCCGCCACAACATCAGCTTCAGCGGCAACTTCCGCGAGCGGTTCTTCGGCGACCTGGCGACGTCGCTCGGCTTCACCTTCGTTTCGCGCGCGGGCCGGCCTTACAGCCTGACGTTCAGCGGCGGCGGCGTGTTCAACGACAGCGTGTCGGGCAACGACAACGCTTTGGTCTACATCCCCACGGGCGTGGACGATCCGAACATCTCGCCGCTGTCGAACATGACGGCGGTGCAGCAGCTGTCGGCTTATGCCCGCGGTCTGAGCTGCGCGAAGGGATATGTCGGCAAGACGATCAAGCGGAACAGCTGCGAGAACGACTGGTACAACGACCTAGACCTGCGCATCGCGCAAGAGCTGCCGGGGCCGGGAAGCTGGTTCGGTTCGCCGCTCGGCGTCCACGACAAGATCACCGTCTATGCGATGTTCGACAACTTCTTCAATTTCCTGAACGACAAGTGGAACGTGCAGCACCGCCGCAACTTCGCCGGACTGCAGGACGTCGCCTCGCTCTCCAGCGTCAAGGTGGATGGCGTGACCTACAATGGCGTCGACGCGCAGGGCCGGTACATTATCGGCGGCTTCAACGGCGCCGACTCGATCGCCGCCGACAATTTCGTCAACGTTTCGGGGTCGGTCTGGAGGATCAAGGTCGGCATCAGCTACGACTTCTGATCGTCAGCCGAGGCAAACAACGAGGGCGCCCGCAGCAGTGCGGGCGCCCTTGCTTGTGCGGTCACCGCGGGCACCGGCAATGTGCCCGCGGTGACCAGCTTGCGTCGGGCGAAGGGGACTCGGCCTGACACAAGTTTTCTTTCAACGCCGCCCTATTCGTACCGCAGCGCATGGATCGGATTGGCGCGCGCGACCTTCACCGCGTGCCCGACCACGGTCGCGATGGCGATGCCAAGCGCGATCGCGCCGGCGGCGAGGAACGGAACGGGCGTCAGCGGAATTCGCTGGTCGAACCCGTTCAGCCAATCGCGCATCAGCCACCAGGCGATCGGCCAGGCGATCACGTTTGCGATGATCACCGGGCGGCTGAACTGCCACACCAGCAGCCGCACGATGTCCCGCGTCCGGGCGCCCAGCACCTTGCGGATGCCGATCTCCTTGGTCCGGCGCTGCGCGGTGAACGCCGCGAGTCCGAACAGGCCGAGGCAGCCGATGATGACCGCGAGCAGTGAGAAGGCGGCGAATATCTGCGCGCGCGCGTCCTCCTTCTTGTACAGCTCGCCGACGATGTCCTCGCTGAATTTCGCGTTGAATGGGACGTCGCTGGTGATCTGCTTCCATTGGCGCTCCACTGCAGCCTTGATGGTCGCGGGATCGCCTTGATAGCGAATCATCATCCAGCCGGGGCCGGCCCGGACCTTCCGGAACATGATCGGCTCGATCGGCGTGCGCACGGAGCGGAAGCGGGAATCCCCGACGACTCCGATGATCGTGATGTTCACCAGCCCATAATCCTCGCCGATGAGCTCGCTCTTCACGACTTTGCCGATCGCGTCCTGCGGTGAGGCGAAGCCGAGCTTCCTGGCTGCATATTGGTTGACGACGACATTTACGCCGCGCTGGGCGATCGCCTTTTCGACCGCTTTGTCCTGCGGATAAGGGATCGTCATGTCGTCCGCCGGCCGATTGGCGTCGAACCAGCGCCCGGCGACGAGCTTGATCCCCATCGCGTCGAGATAGCCTTCGCCGACGTTATACTGGCCGATGAGAACTTGCCGGTTGCCGCCGGGCGGGATGATGTTCTGGTTGCTCTGGTTGGTGGTCGCCACGCCCAGATCGGTTAGGGCGACCGCCTGGACGCCCGGGATGCGCTCCATCTGGTTTACGATCGCCTCGGACTTCGGCCACAGTTGGGCGCGCCCCATTTCCTCGACTTGCAGAATGTGGTCGCGCTTGTAGCCGGGGTCGACATTTCGGGCGTAAACAGTCTGCCCATAGATCACGGCAGTGCAGATAATGAGGCCGATCGAGACGGCGAACTGAAGCACGACGAGCGCCGTCCGCAGTCGTCCCGATCCCGGCGTTTCCGCGGCCGAGCGATTAGCCTTGAGCACCTGCGCCGGCTGGAACCGCGACAGGAAGAACGCCGGATAAAGCCCGCTGACGATCCCCACGATCAGGGTCAAAGCGATTGCCGGAAGCAGGATGCCGCCGCTTCCGAAATAGTTGAGCGCGAGGTCCGCATCCAGGAACGCGGCGAACGGCTTCACCAGCAGCTCGACGAGCGCGAGCGCGATCAGCATCGCGACCGCCGATATCAGGATCGACTCCGCGACGAACTGCACGATCAGCTGCTTGCGCGTCGCGCCCAGCACCTTGCGAAGCGCGACTTCACGCGCACGTTGACTGGCGCGAGCGGTGGCGAGGTTGGTGAAATTCACGACCGCCATGCCAAGGATCAGGAGCGCAATGATCGCAAAGGTCGCGATCGTCCGGCTGTCGTTGCCTGGCGTCATTGACGCGTCCTGAGCCTTGCCGAGGTGGACGTCCTGCAGGTTGACGAAATTCCAGTCCTGCTCGTCGCCGGCATTGTAGCGGATGTTGCCGTTGGGCTCGTCGGGGATGTTGCGCTTCTCCCACGCCGGCAATTGCGCCTGCATGGCCGCGACATCGGCGCCCGGCTTGAGTTTGAGGAATACGTAGCCCGACTGGCAGCCCCAGCATGTGAGGAAGTCCGGCGCATCCGAGAAGAACGAGTTGAAGTCGATGCGCAGGATTGCGTCCGCCTTTAGGCTCGAATTTTTCGGGATGTTTTTGAGCACGCCCGCGATTTTGAAATCCATGTTGAGGCCGTGCGAGATGATGCTGAGCGTGCGCCCGACCACCTTGTCGGTGCCAAAGCGCTTGATCGCCTCCTCCTGGGTGATCACCGCGGTCTGCGGCGCGGTGAGCGTGCCGCCGGCGAGCAGCGGCAGGTTGACGACCTTCAGGAAATCATCGTCGGCAAATAGCCACCCCTTCGTCGAGCTCGCCTGGCCGTCCTTGATGAAGACCGGACCGTTATCGAACACGTAGACTCCCCCGACGACCTGCGGGAAATCCTTCTTCACCCGATCCTTGGTGACGTAGGCTGCCATCTGGAGGAGCGCGGGATTGCCTTCGTCCGGATGCGGGTACCAGGCTTGGAATTCGTAGGTGTTCGCGACGTCGGGGAGCCATTTGTCGTAGCTCTGTTCGTAGCGGATGTAGAGCAGGATCATCACGCAGGCGGCCATGCCGATGGCGAGGCCGGCGATGTTGATGATCGAGTAAGTGCGGTTCTTCGCAAGCGCCCGGACGGCGACCGTCCAATAGTTCCGCCACATGGTGACTGTCCTCTCCAAAGACGTGGGCTCCCGATGGTTCAGGCCGAGGAAGTCAGGCCGCCCGGCGGCGTTCCTGAAGGATCTTGCCGTCGAGCATGTTCACGACTCTGCTCGCGAAATCGGCATGCGCCGGCGAGTGGGTCACCATGACGATGGTCGAGCCTTCCTGGTTGAGCTGGCGGAGCATGCGCATGACTTCCTCTCCGTGCGCGGTGTCGAGGTTCCCGGTCGGCTCGTCGGCGAGGATCAACTTGGGCTCTCCGACCAGCGCCCGGGCGACGGCCACGCGCTGCTGCTGGCCGCCCGAAAGCTGCGTTGGGCGATGCTTGGCGCGGTGCGCGATGCCGACCTTGTCGAGCACGCGATCTACGCGCTCCCGCCGCTGCGACGACCCGTGGTTATGGTAGAGCAGGGCGAGCTCGACATTCTCGCGCACCGTCAGCTCGTCGACCAGGTTGAAGCTCTGGAAGATGAACCCGATGTTGCTTTTCCGGGTGTCGGCGAGTTGGCCTTCTGAGAGGCCGGCTACCTCCTGCCCATTGAACACATAGGAACCGGCGGTTGGGCTATCGAGCATGCCCATGACGTTGAGCAAGGTCGATTTGCCGCAGCCCGAGGGGCCCATGATGGCGACGAACTCGCCGTCGGCAATGTCGAGGTCGACGTCGTCGAGCGCCGTCGTTTCGACGGTATCGGTACGGTAGGTCTTCGTCAGGCCGGTCATCGTAAGCACAGTCGCTTCCTTTCTCAGTCCCCGGAGCTGAAGTTCAGATGGTCCTTGTCGGTCAGTCCGCCGTACGACGAGGTAATCACGCGCTCGCCCGGTTCGAGGCCGCCGAGGACCTCGATGAAGTCGGTGTTGCGGCGGCCCAGCTGGACCTGGCGCCGAGTCGCGCTGTTGCCGCCCTTGTCGACGACGAACACCCACGCCCCGCCGGTGTCGTTGAAAAAGGCGCCGTTGGGGATCAGCAGCGCCTTGGCCGAATCGCCGACCGTCAGCTTGGCCTGGATCGTCTGCCCGCGCTGCATCGATGCGGGCTCCGGCCCGTCGAACAGAAGATCGATTTGGAATTGGCCGTTGCGGACCTGCGGATAAACCTTTGCGACCTTGAGCTTGTATGTCTTGCCGTCGATGTCGGCGGTCGCGGTCTGGCCGAGCGCCACGCGGCCGAGATAATATTCGTCGACGTCGGCCTGCAGCTTGTCGCCGCCGGCGCTGTCGATCTGCCCGATCCGCTCGCCCTGCTGGAGCGACTGGCCGAGCTGGATGTCAAAACCGCTCAGCTGGCCGGCCACCGGCGCGCGGATGTTGAGCTGCCCTAGGCTGCTCTGGGCGACGCCCATGCTGCTGTTGAGCGACGAGGCGGCAATTCGAAGCTGCCTGAGCTGGCTGGTCTGCATCGCTTCGGTCTGGGCGATGGTCCGCTTGAGGATCTCGAGCCGGCTCGTCTGGTAATGGAGGTCGTCCCTGGCGTCGTTGAACGTCTTGGACGAGACGAAGCCCTTTTCAGCGAGCGGCTTGTAGAGGTCATATTGCCGCCGCGCCTTGGCGAGGTCGGTTTGCGCCTGGTTGAGATCGCGCAGGTTGGCGCTGCGCGTATTGGCGAGCGCCAGCTCCTGGCTGCGCATGTTGTTGAGTTGCTGCTCGACCTCGGCCTGCTTTTCGAGCGTCGAGAGCTGGAGTTCGGCGTTGGACAGGACGGCGAGAAGCTGGCCCTGCGACACCTGAGCTCCGTCCTCCACGAGCTTCTTCTGGACCTGCCCGCCCTCGACGGCGTCGAGATAGACGGTGAGCAGCGGCGTGACCCGCGCCCGCACCGGAAGGAAATCGTCGAACGTGCCCGACTGCGCCTGCGAGATCGTCAGCCTGTCGCGCGCGATCGTCATCGAATCGGCTCGCGGCGCAAACAACCAGAAGATCGTGAGCAGCAGCAGCGCCGCCGCAGCCGCGCCGGCGATGACGATCCGTCGATCGAGCCGCTTGCGCACGACGACTTTGTCCATCGCACCGCCGCTGACCGGTTCGGAGCGCTCGCCGCGGCGCAATTCGACGAGGCTCATTGTCCGGCTCCGAACAGCAATTGTCCGGAAACGGACGGCCGCGGCGCCTCCCCGCAGGAGTCCGACCCTCGACCCCGCCCTCCGCAAACACGCTTCATGACCCTTATCGCTGCAAAGCGCGTGCCAATCGTCGCGAAGCGACTCGACGAACGGGACTGTTCGTTTCCGGACAGCTGCGCTACAGAAGTAGCGTGGCTGATCTGTTCAACCTCGCGGTCGTTGTCGACGACGATCCCGACATCACGCTCGCAGCGCGCCTCGCGCTTCGCGACATGTTCGAGCGAGTCGAAACTTTGGGTTCCCCGGCCGAGCTGCTGCCGCTGCTTAAGCGCGAGACGCCCGACGCGATCCTGCTCGATCTCAATTTCGAACGGGCTCGGACCGATGGCCGCGAAGGCCTGGATTTTCTCGGCAGGATCATGGACATCGACCCGGACGCGGCAGTGGTGATCATCACTGCGCACGGCGGGGTCTCGATCGCGGTCGAGGCGATCAAGGCCGGCGCCAGCGACTTCGTCGCCAAACCGTGGAGCAACGAGCGCCTGGAAGCGACGGTTCGCAGCGCCGCGACGCTGCGCCGGAGCAGGGTCGACGCGCGGATCGAGCGCGGCCGTGCGTCCGAGCTAGCGCACGCGCCGGAAACCCCATTGCTCGGCAATTCGCCGGCGATGGCCCGCGTGCAAAAGCTGATCGAGCGCGCCGCCCCGACCGACGCCAACGTGCTGATTGTCGGCGAGAACGGCACCGGCAAGGAGATTGTCGCGCGCGAAATTCATCGCCTTTCGCGCCGCGCCGAGAAGCCGATGGTCTCCATCGACCTCGGCGCCACCAGCGAGACCTTGTTCGAATCCGAGCTGTTCGGGCACGTCAAAGGCTCGTTCACCGGCGCCGCCGGAGAACGCATCGGCCGGCTCAAGGCCGCCGACCGGAGCACGCTCTTCCTCGACGAGATCGGCAACCTGCCGCTCCACCTCCAGCCCAAGCTCCTCACCGCGCTCGAGCAGCGCCAGGTGGTGCCGGTCGGCGCCAACAAGCCGATCGCAATAGATGTGCGCGTCATCGCCGCCACCAATGTCTCCCCCGAGCAGCTGTCGGACGAGACGCGGTTCCGTCAGGACCTTCTGTTCCGCCTCAACACGATCGAAATAGAGCTGCCGCCATTGCGCCATCGCCGCGACGACATTCCGGTGCTGCTCGATCACTATCTGCGTCTCTACGAGCGCAAGTACGACAGGCCCGAGCGCCAGCTGCCCCTCGCGGTACTCGAGGTGCTGATGACGAACGATTGGCCGGGCAATGTCCGCGCTCTGCGGCATGCTGCGGAGCGCGCCGTGATCATGGCGGAAGGCGACCGCTACCGGGCAGACGATTTCCCGTTGGCGAGCAGTACTCAGGCGCGTGCGGTAGGTGCCACGAGCGAGACGCTGAACCTCGAACAGCTTGAGAAACAGATGATCGAGCGCGCGCTGCGGATGCACCATTTCAACATTTCGCTGGCTGCGGGCGAGCTCGGGCTCAGCCGCGGCGCGCTCTACCGGCGCATGGAGAAGCATGGACTTTAGGCGCAAGTTCGAATTCGGCCTGGCTTGGCGCACCGTCGTCCTGGTCGGCGCGATCCTGCTTGTCTCCAAGGCGATCGCGACGCCCGGAGTCCGCGCGGGGCTCGTTATCGCGATCCTGATCGCGCTGCTCGCGCTGGCGAGCCTGTGGAGCTTCATCCGGCGCACCAATTTCCTGGTGTCGCGGTTCATCGAATCGGTGCGCTTCGAGGATTATTCGCAGCGCTTCTCCGACCCGAGCGGCGGTGGCTTCGACGTGCTCGGCGATACGCTCGACCAAGCGCTGAAGACCCTGCAGGCGCGTCACGCCGAAGAGAGCGCGGAGGTGCGCTACCTGTCCGCGATCGTCGACGACGCGCCGAGCGCGCTGTTCGCGGTGGCGGACGGGCGCGTCGAAGGGCTCAACAAGGCCGCCCGCCAGTTGTTCGCCCGGCAGCCGCTCCATCGAGTGTCCGACCTCGAGCTGCTGGGGCCGGAGCTCGCCGCGGCCGCACGGCT
>NZ_WJSQ01000084.1 GCF_009720245.1 Sphingomonas segetis
TGCGACGCCGGTCCTCACCGGGCGCGATTTCCCTCGCGACCTGCTCCAGCAATGGCCGCGCGGCGCGACCGTGTTCATGCGGCTGCGGGTCGACGCGCGCGGCTATGTGAGCGAGTGCACCGTCGACCGCGGCACCGGCGTCGCGGCGATCGACTCGGTTGTATGCAACCTCGCGCACGACCGGCTGCGCTTCCGCCCGGCGCTCGACCGGAGCGGCCAGCCGGTTGCAGGATGGTTCGGATACGCGCAACGAGCGCCGCGATAGCCCAACAGAAGGAATCACATGATCGAAGCGGAATGGTGGGAGTACGACTCCCTGGACGAACTTGCCGACGCCGTCGCGGGAGACGTCGGGTTCATCATCGAAAGCGCGATCGACGCGCGCGACGCCTCGCTGATCGCGGTGCCTGGCGGGAAGACCGGGCCGGCGGTTTACGGCAAGCTCGCGAAGCAAAAGCTGCAGTGGAAGAAGGTGACGGTGATCCCGACCGACGACCGGCTGGTCGCGGTCGACAGCGACTTGTCGAACGTGCGCGAGATCGCCCGCGCCTTCCTTGCACTGGGTGCGCGCGTGGTGCCGCTGACGAGCGAGGCCGCCGGCGATTACCGACTGGCGGGAAATGCGGCCGACGCGCGGCTGCAGGACTTGTCGTGGCCGCCCGACCTGGTCTGGCTCGGCATGGGCGCGGACGGGCACACCGCCTCGATCTTTGCGGGGCCGGACATGCAGGCGGCGCTCGACGCTCCCAAGGCGCGGCGTGCGATCGGGACCATGCCCGACCCGCTGCCGGAGGAGGCGCCGGTCGCGCGGGTGACGCTGACTCGCGGCGCGATCCTGTCGGCGCGGACCGTGCTGATCACGATCACGGGGCAGCAGAAGCGCGACCTGCTCGAACAGGCGATCGCCGACGGCCACAGCTCGAAGCTCCCGATCGGTCGCGTCCTCGCCGAAGCCGAGCAGCCGATCGACATCCACTGGTGCCCGTAGAGGAAAATTCGATCTCACGCGAAGGCACGAAGGAGAAGAGAAGCCACGAAGATGGGCTTGTTCACTTCGTGCCTGATCGTCCTTCTTCGTGCCTTCGTGTGGAAATCTAAGCTCTAGATCTCTTCCAGCCGCCGCCCTGCCGTTTCCTTGAGAAACAGCAGCGACACCACCACCGATATGCCGGTGAACACCACCGCATACCAAAGACCAGCATAGATATTGCCGGTGATCGCCACCAGCGCGAAGCTGGTGACGGGGAGGAATCCGCCGACCCAGCCGGTGCCGACATGGTAGGGGAATGACATCGCCGTGTAGCGGATGCGCGTCGGGAACATTTCGACGAGCGCGGCGGCCTGCGGCCCGTAGAGCGCCGTCGCGGCGACGACGAACAACAGCAGGATGATGATCAGCAGGGTCATGTTCGCCTGGTCAGGGTCAGCGGCCTTCGGATAGCCGGCGGCGAGCAGCTCCGCGCCGATCTCCCTCGCGGTTTCCGCCTTGAGCGCCTTGAGATCCGCACCGCTCAGGCCCTCGCCGTGCCCGACAGGCACTGCTTCGGTGCCGACCACGACCCGCGTGCTGCCGTCGGCGGACGGATGGGTCACGAACGAAACCCCCCGGGTCACCAACACGCTCTTGGCGACGTCGCATGCACTGGTGAATTTGGCGGTCCCCACCGGGTCGAACTGCGCAGTGCAGCTCTTCACATCGGTCTCGACGATCACCGGCGTAGCCTCCTGCGCCTCCACGAGCGCGGGGTTGGCGGCATTCGCGATCCAGTGCGAGCCCGGAAAATAAAGGAACAGCGCGAGCGCCATGCCGCCGACCATCACCGGCTTGCGCCCGACGCGGTCGCTGAGCCAGCCAAAGAAGACGTAGAGCGGGGCGCTGACCACAGTCATCACGATCAGCAGCAGGTCCTTGGTTTCCGCCGGCATGCCGAGCGATTTCTCGAGGAACACCTGCAGATAGAAGAAAGCGAAATACCAGACCGCGCCTTGCGCGCACATGATGCCGAAGAAGGCGATGAGCACGCGCCTGAGGCTGCGCCACTCGCCGAATGCCTCGCGCAGCGGGGTCCGCGTCACCTCACCCTTTTCGCGTAGCCTCGCGAATTGCGGGCTTTCGGCGAGCTTCGCGCGCATCCACACCGAGATGACGAGCAGCACTGCCGAGACGAGGAACGGCACCCGCCAGCCCCATGAAGCGAACGCGTCCTCGCCGATCGCGGTGCGCGTCGCGACGATCACGAGCAGCGCGGCGAGCAGGCCGAACGAAGCCGACGACTGGATCCAGCCGGTGGCGGCGCCGCGCTTGTCGTTGGGCGCATGCTCGGCGACGTAGATTGCGGCGCCGCCATACTCCCCGCCGAGCGCGATGCCCTGGATGATCCGCAGGAAGATGAGCAGGGCCGTTCCGAGCGTCCCCGCTTGCGCGTACGTCGGCAGGACACCGATCAGGACGGTCGCGCCGCCCATCATGCTGACGGTGATGAGGAACGCGCCCTTGCGCCCTAGACGGTCGCCGACCACCCCGAAGATGAGCGCGCCGAGCGGCCGGAAGGCGAAGCCCGCAGCGAACAGCGCAAGCGCCGCGATCAGCGCCGCGGTCGGCTCGAGCCCGGCAAAGAACACTTTGGAGATGACAGGGGCCAGGCTTCCGAAGATGAAGAAATCATACCATTCGAACGCTGTTCCGGCTGACGATGCGATGACGACGCGCGCCATCGACCGGGGCTCGTGCTCATGCTGCCGGGCAATGCTCGCCATGCTGCTTCCCCTCCCGCCGGAGGGATAGCACCGCTTCTTTGTCAGTCCACCTTGCGGATCGTTTCGTCGTAGTGGGCGACGGTGATCCCGAAGCGTTTCACGCGCATCTTGTTCTGGACCTCGACGGGGCTGACCGGCGTCAGCACCTGGTCGAAGTTCAGGTGGTCCTTGCCGGTGTAACGGATTCGCACGCCCGTCTTGGTGAGGTCCACTCGCACGTCGCTGGCGGCATCGGTGAGCGTGCCTTCGAACCGGTCGGGCGCGGTCTGGCGCAGCCGCCAGAACCGTGTGCGCGGCGGCTTTCCAGGCTCGCGGATGACCTGCTTGAGCACCAGCGAGCCGTCCTTCTCCGCAGTTCCTTCGCTGTCGACGCTCATTTTCTTGGGCGCCTGGAAAATGATCTTGAGCGTCCCCTCCCCGTGCGTGCGGCCGCGGAAGAATTCAACCGGATTGAAAGCCGCGTCCGCGGGCGCGGCAGTGGCGATCAGGGCTGCTGCTGCGAGTGCGGCTCTCACTCGCGGCCGGCCAGCAGCGCGTCGACAACCGTCGGGTCTGCGAGCGTCGAGGTGTCGCCGAACCCTTCGGTCGCGCCTTCGGCGATCTTGCGCAGGATCCGCCGCATGATCTTCCCCGAGCGGGTCTTGGGCAGCGCGGGCGTGAAATGGATCTTTTCGGGCGCCGAGAATGCCCCGATGTCGTGCCGGACTTCCAGCACCAGGTCCTTCCGGAGTGCGTCGTCGCCTTCCTCGCCGGCATTGAGCGTCACGAACGCGTAAATCGCCTGGCCCTTGATGTCGTGCGGGAATCCGACGACCGCTGCCTCCGCGACCTTGGGATGACTGACGAGCGAGCTTTCCACCTCGGCGGTGCCGATGCGGTGGCCGGAGACGTTGATTACGTCGTCCACCCGGCCGGTGATCCAGTAATAGCCGTCCGCGTCGCGGCGGCAGCCGTCGCCGCTGAAATAGAGGCCGGGATAGGCCTTGAAATAGGTTTCGAAGAAGCGGTCGTGGTCGTTCCAGACGGTGCTCATCTGGCCGGGCCATGACGAAGCGAGGCAGAGGTTCCCGCTGGCTTCGCCTTCGAGAACATGGTGGTCGGCATCGACCAGAAGCGGCTCGACACCCGGCAGCGGTCTGGTCGCCGAGCCCGGCTTCATCTCCGTCGCGCCGGGGAACGGGGAGATCATGATTCCGCCGGTCTCGGTCTGCCACCAGGTGTCGACCACCGGGCAGCGCTCGTCGCCGACGACCCGCCAGTACCATTCCCACGCCTCGGGGTTGATCGGCTCGCCCACGCTTCCGAGCAGCCGCAGCGACTTGCGGCTGTAGCGCTTCACCGGTTCGTCGCCCTCGCGCATCAGCGCGCGGATCGCCGTCGGCGCGGTGTAGAAGATGGTGACTCCGAGCCGGTCGACGGTCTCCCAGAAGCGGCTGAAGTCGGGGTAATTGGGCACCCCGTCGAACATTACGCTGCTCGCGCCCATCGCCAGCGGGCCATAGACGACATAGCTATGGCCGGTGATCCAGCCGACATCGGCGGTGCACCAGTAGATGTCGTCCGGCCGATAGTCGAAAATCCATTCGAACGTCGTCGCCGCCCAGACGGCATAGCCGCCGGTCGTGTGCACCACCCCTTTGGGCCTTCCCGTCGAGCCCGAGGTGTAGAGAATGAATAGCGGGTCGGTCGCCTTCATGATCTCCGGATTGCACTCGGTCGAAAGCGCGTCGCGATGATCCGAATAGCGGATGTCGCGGCCGTCCTTCATCGGAACGTCGGCACCGGTACGGGTGACGACGATGACGGTGTCTACGTCGCGCTGCTCGAGCGCGGTGTCGACATTGCGCTTGAGCGGAATCTTCTTGCCGCCGCGAACCCCCTCGTCGGCGGTGATGACGCAGCAGGCGTCGCAATCGGCGATGCGGCCCGCAACGCTCTCGGGCGAGAAGCCGCCGAAGATGACCGAGTGGATCGCGCCGATCCGCGCGCAGGCGAGCATCGCCGCCGCCGCTTCCGGGATCATCGGCATGTAGATCATCACCCGGTCGCCGCGCCCGACGCCGCGCTGCTTCAACAGGTTCGCAAAGCGGCACGTCTCTTCGTACAGCTCGCGGTAGGTCCACGTTTGGCCGTGCCCGGGCTCGTCCGCCTCGAAGATGAGGGCGGCGCGGTCGCCCCGCTGGGCGAGATGCCGGTCGAGGCAGCTGACCGACAGGTTGAGCTCGCCGTCGGAGTACCAGTCGACACGGAAGTCGTTCTCGCCGAACGACCAGTCGCCCGCGACGGTCGGGAATTTGTTCCACGTCAGGCGCCGCGCCTGGTCGAGCCAGAAGCGGTCGGGATCGGAGCTGGCGAGATCGTGAAGCTCGGCGAGCTGGATCGGACCGATACGGGCGTTGAAGTCTTCGGGAACAGGGTGGACCGCTTCGCTCACAGGCCGCGGCTCATGTCGATGACGAAGCGATAGCGGACATCGTTCCTGAGCAGTCGCTCGTACGCCTCGTTGACCTCACTCATGGCGATAAACTCCACATCCGGATAAATGCCCTTCTCGGCGCAGAAGTCGAGCATCTCCTGAGTCTCGGGGATGCCGCCGATCGCCGACCCGCCGACCGCCCGGTTCCACCAGATCAGGTTCGATCCGACGAAGCCCGGCATCTGCATCAGTGCGCCGACGATCACCATCCGCCCGGAGCGGCCGAGCAGGTTCAAATAGCCGTCGATCTCGTGGCTGACCGGGATCGTGTTGAGGATGAAGTCGAAACGCGTCACGGCGGCTTCCATCTGCGCGGGGTCGGTCGAGATGATCACGTCGTGCGCGCCGAGCTCGCGGGCGTCGTCCCCCTTGCTTGGAGTCGTCGTGATCATGGTCACGTGAGCGCCCAAAGCCGCGCCGATCTTCACCCCCATGTGGCCGAGACCGCCGAGGCCGACGACCGCCATCCTGGTGGTCGGCCCGACATTGTACTGGCGGAGCGGCGAGTAGGTGGTGATTCCAGCGCACAGCAGCGGCGCCACGCGGCTGACGTCCATGCCGTCGGGCACTTTAAACACGAAGTGATCGCGGACGACGATATGGTCGGTGTAGCCGCCCTTCGAAATCGTGCCGTCGTGGTAGTCGGCGCTGTTGTAGGTCTGGACGCAGCCCTTCCGGCAGAACACTTCCCAGCCGGCGAGGCACTGGTCGCATTCCGTGCAGCTGTCGACCATGCACCCGACCGCGACCGTGTCGCCGACGCGGTGACGGGTGACTTCGTCGCCGACAGCGGTGACCTTGCCGACGATCTCGTGCCCGGGGATCACGGGATAGATCGTGCCTTCCCAGTCATTGCGGCAGGTGTGAAGGTCGCTGTGGCAGATGCCGGCGTGGGTGATTTCGATCGCGACATCGTCGGGGCGCAGCGCGCGGCGCTCGAACTGCATCGGCCTTAGCGGCTGGTCGGCGGTATCGGCGCCCCAGCCCCTGGCACTCGTCGGCTTGTGGACGGCTTGTTCGCTGCTCGCGGTGCCGGGTACTGCTGTCGTCGCCATCTCAAGCCTCCTGTCGTGCTCGTTCGAGAACGCGCCGTGCCTGAACAAGGTGCGGCCGATCGACCATCTTGCCGCCAACCGTCAGCACGCCCGCCTCGGGATGAGCCTCGAATGCGGCGACGATCTCTCCGGCATGCTTCACTTCTTCAGCCGACGGGGTGAATGCGTCATTGATGACCGGCACCTGCGCCGGGTGGATGGCGAGCTTGCCGGTGAAGCCGTCGCGCCGCGCCGCCTCGGCTTCGGCCCTGAGGCCTTTCTCGTTCTTGAAGTCGGCGAAGACGCCGTCGACGGGCTGGACTCCGGCTGCAACCGCGCCCGCCAGGCACAGCGACCGCGCCAGCCTGTAAGTGAAGCCGAGCTCACCGCTGGCATCATATTTGGAGGAAGCGCCGAGCGCAGCCGACAAATCCTCCGCGCCCCAGCTCATTGCCGTTAGCGGCGAGCGCGGATCGCGATAGGACAGCATCCCGAACAGGCTCGCCGCGGTCTCGGTGACGATCGCATGGACCGGGATGCTGCCGGTGCGGTGGGCGAGCTCGGTCACGTCGCTCCCGCTTTCGGCCTTGGGAAGGACGATACCGTGGATGTCGCCGATCCCGATCAGCTCGAGGTCGTCCTTGATGAACGGGCTTGCGAGCGGGTTTACCCGGATCCACCACTGCGGCCCGCCCGAACGCTTGAGGAGGTTCCTGAGCAGGTCGCGCGCGACCGGCTTCATCGCTGCCGCGACGCTGTCCTCGAGGTCGAAGATGATCGCGTCGGCGTCGCTGTCGAGCGCCTTGGCGACCTTCTTCTCGCTGTCCGCCGGGACGAAGAGCCAGGAGCGCGGCTGCATCAGGCGGGCTTCCTGAGGAGCAAAGCGGTCCGCGTGCATTCGCACACCAGCTCGCCCTTTTGGTTGAAGCTGCGGTGCGCCCAGGTGACGATTCCCGCGTTCGGGCGCGACTTGCTCTCGCGCCGCGCAATGCATTCGCTCGTCGAGTGCAGCGTATCGCCGACGAAGACCGGGTTCGGGAACTTTAGCGAATCGTAGCCGAGATTGGCGACGAGGGTACCGAGGGTCGTGTCATGGACGCTGACCCCGACCATCAGGCTGAAGGTGAAGCAGCTGTTGACGAGCGGCTTTTTGAATTCGGTGTTCGCGGCGGCTTCATGGTCGAGGTGCAACGGCTGCGGATTGTGGGTGAGCGTCGTGATCAGGACATTGTCGGTCTCGGTCACGGTGCGCGTGATCGCGTGGGCGACGGTGTCGCCGATCTGCCATTCGTCGAAGTAACGCCCGGCCATGATGCTTCCTAGGCAGGCAATAGTAGCTCGGCAACGGCCTCGGTGATCGCGGAGCCGTCGAGGCGATAGGCGGCATAGAGGTCGGAGAGGTTGCCGGTCTGGCCGAACTTCTCGACGCCGAGCGGCGCGACCCGCTGGCCGAGGACGCCGCCGAGCCAGGAGAGCGACGCCGGCGCCGCATCGGCGATGGTGACGAGGCCGGCGCCCGTGACGAGGCGGGAGAGCAACAGCTCGGCATGGCTGGACTTGCGTTCGCCCTGCCAGCGCGCCGCTTGTGCCGCGGTCCAGCCGCGGTGGAGCAGGTCAGGCGAGGTGACGGCGAGAAGGCCGAGCCCGGGCACGTCCTCACTCAGTTCCTCCCACGCGGCGAGTGCTTCGGGCATGACCGCGCCCATCGCGACAATCGCGGCTTCGGCGTTCGGGCCGGGCTCGCGCAGCCAGTAGCCGCCCGCGAGCGCGCCTTGGCGCCAGCTGTCGTCGGAGCGTTCGATCTGCTGAATGCTGCGCGTCGACAGCCGCAGGTACGTGCTCTCTCCTGCGGGATCGTCGATCAGGCGGAAGGCTTCCTCCATCATGGCCGCGAGCTCGTCGGCATAAGCAGGCTCGTAGTGCCGCAGTCCCGGCTGGCCGAGTGCGATCAGCGGCGGGTTGATCGACTGGTGTGCGCCGCCTTCCGGGCCGAGCGTGATGCCGCTGGGAGTCGCGACGAGCAGGAAGCGCGCGTCCTGGTAGCAGGCATAGTTGAGCGCATCGAGGCCGCGGGCGATGAAGGGGTCGTAGAGCGTTCCGATGGGGAACAGCCGCTGGCCGAAGAGGTCGCCCGAAAGGCCGGCCGCGGCAAGCATCAGGAACAGGTTGCTTTCGGCGATCCCGAGCTCGAGGTGCTGACCGTTGCTCGTCGCGCCCCATTTCTGCGCCGACGCAATCTTCGCCTGTGCGAAGACGTCGGGCATGTCGCGGCGGCGGAACAGGCCGCGCTGGTTGACCCACGCGCCGAGGTTGGTCGAGACGGTGACGTCGGGCGAGGTGGTGACGATGCGATCCGCGAGCTCGCCGCCGGCCTTGGACAGGTCGAGCAGGATTCGGCCGAACGCCGCCTGCGTCGACTGTTCTTCGCCTGACGGTGCAGGCAGCACCGGTGCGGTCACGCTGCCGAACGCACGGGCACGCTTGTCGCGAGCGATACGGCTGCGCTCGATCAGCGCCTCGACGCCTGGACGAGCATTGTCGCCAATGCCTTCGAACGGCTCCCATTCCCGGCCTTCCGGGACACCCATTGATTCGCGCAGCGCGGCCATCTGGGTCGGGTTCATCAGCCCGGCGTGGTTGTCCTTGTGGCCGGCGAAAGGCAGGCCAAAACCCTTGATCGTCCAGGCGATGAAGAGCGTCGGGACGTCGTCGTCCTGAGCCTCGTCGAAGGCCTGGACCAACGTCTCCATGCAATGGCCGCCAAGGTCGGTGAACAGCGACGCGAGCGCCGCGTCGTCATGCTCGTTCAGGATGCTCGCCGCCTTGTTGCCGACCTCGGCCTCGATCCGCGAGCGCCATGCGGCGCCGCCCTGATAGTGCAGCGCAGACAGCTCGGCGTTCGACAGCTGCTCGAACCAGCTCTTGAGCGCGGCATTGCCGTCGAGAACGCGTTGCAGCTTCTTGCCGTATCTAAGCTCGACCACGTGCCAACCGCAGCTTCGGAAAATCTCGTCGAAGCGCTCAAACATGCGGTCCGCGCTGGTCGCGTCGAGGCTTTGGCGGTTGTAGTCGACGATCCACCACAGGCCCCGCACGTCGTGCTTCGCCCCTTCGATGATCGCCTCGTAGATGTTGCCCTCGTCGAGCTCGGCATCGCCGATCAACGCGACGAAGCGGCCGCGGTCCGCCTGATCCATCCAGCCGTGCGCGGTGAGATAATCCTGCACCAGGCTTGCGAAGAGCGTGACCGCGACTCCGAGGCCGACCGAGCCGGTCGAGAAATCGACGGGGATGCTGTCCTTGGTCCGGCTCGGGTAGGATTGCGCACCGCCGAAGCCGCGGAAATTCTCGAGCGCTTCGCGGCTTTGCAAACCGAGCAGGTAATGAATCGCGTGGAGCACCGGCCCGGCGTGCGGCTTCACCGCGACCCGGTCGTTCGGCCCGAGCGCATGGAAATAGAGCGCGGCCATGATCGCCGTCATCGAGGCGCAGCTCGCCTGGTGACCACCGACTTTCAGGCCATCATCGTTCGGGCGGACGTGGTTGGCGTGGTGGATCGTCCACGCCGACAGCCAGCGCAGCCGGTCGTCGAGGATTTTCAGCGCTTCGATGTCGGTAGTCACGGGCTTGAGCATGGCGGCGGCCTAGACCAGCGCGACGGTTGGGAAAAGCAGTGCGCCGGTTGCGATGTGCGGGTCTCACCCCGTCATCCCGGCCCTGAGCCGGAACCTGCCTTCACTTCAACGGCAGCGGCGGAAATCCGAAATCTTCGGCGAGATCGCGCCAGGTGGGATTTTGCTCATTGATGAGGTCATATTTCCATGCTCGCGGCCATCGCTTGATCGGCTTCTCAAGGCCGGGATGACAATAGTGCGATCGCGCGCTTCAATATCCGCAACTGGCAGGCAGCGGACGCAAACCGCGCCGCCTCTATCGATGCTTGCATCCCGGCCAGCAGCACGGGCGGCGCTTGCCATCGCTGAGGTTCTCGCAGCCCCAGCGGATGCGCTTTTCGCGGGTTTCGGCCTTCTTCGCGTCCTCCACCCAGCAGATCCACTCGTTGCGGGCGAGCGGCGTGATGTCGCGCCAGGTGGCCGATGCTGCTCCATCCGCCTGGAGCGCTTCCTCGAAATCGGCCGGCAGGTCATGAACCACGCCGCCCGGAAGCCTGGTCGCGCCCATCCTGTCCATCGCCAAAGCTAGGCCGCCTCGCGCCTGTCGAGCTCGGCGTCGTACGACGCCTGCGCGGCGTGGATGGCGTCGCTATGATCCATCGCCCAGGTGACGAGGCCGCAAATCGGCTTCTGGAGCGAATGACCGAGCTCGGTCAGCTCATAGTCGACGCGCGGCGGGATCGAGGGCGTGACGGTGCGGTTGACGAGGCCGTCGCGCTCGAGGTTGCGGAGCGTCAGCGTCAGCATGCGCTGCGAGATGCTCGGAATTTCGCGCCGCAGCTGATTGAAGCGCCTCGAGCCGTCGCCGAGCGTCTGCACGACCAGCAGGCTCCACTTGTCGCCGATGCGCTGGAGAAGCGCGCTGATGGTGCGGCAGACAGGATTTGCCGGGTCCTTCATGGTCGGTCACCTCGATGTTCCTGCGTCACAAACTTGTTCGTCCGCCACACAAAAGTGCGTCCTTGTGGGCGATCCGCTAGTGGTTATCTGGCGTTCCTCAGTACTTAATCAATACCGAGGAGGCAATAGTGACCATCTTGCACATCGACAGCAGCATCAACGGCGAAAACAGCGCGAGCCGCGCAATCTCGCGCTCCATCGTCGGGCAGCTGCGCGCGAGCGACCCTGTTTCCCAACTCGTCGCGCGCGACCTCGTCAGCGAGCCGCTGCCGCACCTGACGCTCGATGCGTTTGCCGACACCTCCGTGCTCGACGAGTTCCTTTCCGCGGACGCGGTCGTGATCGGCGCGCCGATGTACAATTTCACGCTGCCGACGCAGCTCAAGGCGTGGCTCGACCGCATCCTCGTTGCCGGCAGGACCTTCCGCTACACCGAAAGCGGCCCCGAAGGGCTCGCCGGCGGCAAGCGCGTGATCGTCGCGCTCGCCCGCGGCGGCTTCTACGATGCGGGTTCGCCGGCTTCGGCCCTCGAGCACCTCGAGACCTATTTGCGCGGCGTGTTCAACTTCATCGGCATCGAGCCGGAGTTCGTCGCCGCGGACGGACTGGCGGTCAGCACCGAGCAGCGCGACGAATCGATCAGGCTCGCGCTCGGCGAAACGGTTCGGCTCGCGGCGTGACGCTGCTCAATTCGGCGGAGCGGCGGCGATGCCGGTGCGTTGGTCCACCGAAGGAGAAGCAAAATGAGCGAACTCGACGCAAATGACCGCGAGAAACTGAGCGACAGCGACTATGCGTTCCCCAAGGAGCGCAAGGAGCCGATCTGCGACGCCGACCACGTGCGCAACGCGATCGCGCGCTTCGACCAGGTCGAAGGCGTGTCGGACAAGGAGCGCGACGAGGCGTGGGACAGGATCAAGAGAGCCGCGAAGAAGTACGACGTCGAGGTCAGCGAGAAGAGCTGGCACGAGCTCGGGAAGAGCTGAGGCGCGCGCTTCACGACGACAGGCCGACCGCGAGCATCCCGAGGAAGACGAGGAGCCCGCAGGTCCGGTTGGAGCGGAACAGCGTGAGCGCGAGCGCGCCGTCGCGCGGGTCGGCTCGCAGCCCCTGGTTGGCGAGGTGGAGCGCGGCCGGCGCGAGCGC
>NZ_WJSQ01000085.1 GCF_009720245.1 Sphingomonas segetis
CGCTTCGCGACGAGGACCTGGCGGGACGCCCGGAGCTGGCCGAGAACCAGGGCGCCGGCATGCACCCCGAGCGGGAGACCGACCCGCGGCCGGCGGGCGCATGAGGGCGGCGGCGCTTGCCGCGCTCGGCGCGGCGCTCGTCCTGTCCGGTTGCGCTGCGCTCGAGCCCAAACCCAAGCCTGCGCCTGCCGTCCACGTCAACGAAGACCCGTACCCCTCGACCTACGCCCGCTACCCGGGCGCGCCGACGGTCATCCGCCACGCGACCGTGTTCAGCGGCGACGGGCAGCAGATCAACGACGGGACGGTCGTGTTCGCGGACGGCGTCATCCAGGCAGTCGGCGGGCCCGAGCTCGCCTCGCCCGCGGGAGCGGTGGAGATAGACGGGACCGGCAAGTTCGTGACTCCGGGGATCATCGACGTCCACAGCCACCTCGGCGACTATCCGTCGCCGGGAGTCACCGCGAACTCCGACGGCAACGAGGCGACCGATCCGGTAACGCCCGAAGTCTGGGCGGAGCACAGCGTTTGGCCGCAGGACCCCGGCTTCAGCCGGGCGCTGGTCAACGGCGGCGTGACCACGCTCCAGATCCTCCCCGGCTCGGCCAACTTGTTCGGCGGGCGCTCTGTGGTGCTCAAAAACGTGCCGGGCCGGACGGTGCAGGAGATGAAGTTCCCCGGCGCGCCTTACGGCCTGAAAATGGCCTGCGGCGAGAACCCCAAGCGGGTCTATGGCTCGAAGGGCAACATGCCGCAGACGCGGATGGGCAATATCGCGCTTGCCCGCGAGACCTGGGTGAAGGCGCGGGACTACAAGCGGAAGTGGGACGAATATTATGCCAAGGGCGGCGACATGCCCGAGCGCGACCTCGCGATGGATACGCTCAAGGGCGTGCTCGAGGGCAAGATCCTGATCCACAACCACTGCTACCGCGCTGATGAAATGGCCAACATGATCGATATGGCCAAGGAGTTCGGCTATCACGTGACCGCGTTCCATCACGCCGTGGAAGCCTACAAGATTGCCGACCTGCTCGCGGCGAACAACATCTGCGCGGTGATGTGGGCGGACTGGTACGGCTTCAAGATGGAAGCCTATGACGCGGTCAAGGAGAACATCCCGCTGGTCCATAACGCCGGCGCCTGCGCGATCGTCCATTCCGACGACCCAAACTATATCCAGCGACTGAACCAGGAAGCGTCGAAGGCACTCGCCGACGGCATCCGCGCGGGAATCCCGAATCTGTCGGAAGCCGTCGCTTGGCAGTGGCTGTCCGCCAACCCGGCCAAGGCGCTCGGCATTCTCGACAGGACGGGGACTCTGACGGCCGGCAAGATGGCCGACGTCGTGCTTTGGAACGGCGATCCGTTCAGCGACTATTCTCGGCCGGAGCGGGTATGGATCGACGGCGCGGAAATGTACGATGCGAACAATCCGAAGAAGCGTCCGGTGAGTGACTTCGAGCTCGGCCAGCCGGGCGAGGGAGACGTCAAATGATGCTGCGCCTCGCAGCTGCGCTGCTGCTCGCGGGCGCCGTACCGGCGGCTGCCGAGACGGTCGCGATCACCGGCGGTACGGTTGCGCTCGGCGACGGTTCGGAGCCGATCCCGAACGGTATGGTCGTGATCCGCGATGGCCGCGTGGTCGCCGCGGGCAACGTCCGGATGAAGCTTCCCGCCGGCACCCAGGTGATCGATGCGACCGGTAAGTGGGTGACGCCGGGAATCGTGGCCGGATTCTCCCGCCTCGGGCTCGCGGACGTCAATCTGAGCGCCGAGGGCGCGGACGACACCGGCAACGATGGCCCATTCAACGCCGCCATCGACATCGCGCCGGCGATCAACCCGCTGTACCAGCCCGTGGCGGTAAATCGCGCCGACGGAGTGACTCGCGCGATCGTCGCGCCGGCCGCGGGCAAGAACATCTTCGCAGGGCAGGGCGCGGTAATCGATACCGGCGCCGACATGGAGCCGATCACGGCCCGTCGGAAGTTCCAATTTGTCGAGCTGGGCGAGACCGGCTCGAACAAGGGCGGCGGATCGCGCGCCTCGGCTCACGTCCTGTTCCGCAACGCCCTCCGCGAAGCCTCCGAGCTGAGGCGCTACGCGAGCCCGATCGAGGCGGCGCGGAGCGGCACGCCCGATCAGCGCGAGCGCGCGGTCGTCCGCAACCCGAACGAATCGCGGCTTTACGGCACGAGCGCGCAGCGCAGCGAAGACGTGCTCCTGACCCGCTTCGACGCAGCCGCGCTGGTGCCGGTGCTGCAGGGACGGCAGTATCTGCTGGTCCACGCCGAACGCGCCAGCGACATCCTCCAGGTGCTCGACCTCGCGCGCGAGTTCCCGTCGCTCAAGATTGTGCTGGTGGGCGCGACCGAGGGCTGGCTCGTCGCTGACAGCATCGCGCACGCTAAGATCCCGGTGATCGCATCGGCAGTGAACGATCTTCCTGCGTCGTTTGAGCAGATCGCCGCCACTCAATCGAACGTCGGCCGGATGCGCGCGGCGGGCGTCGACGTGTCGATCGGCATGGTCAACGACAACGACACACACAACCTCTTCATGGAGCGCCAGTACGCCGGCAACCTCGTCGGACTGCAGCGCATTCCCGGAGCGACGGGCGTGAGTTGGGGCGAGGCGCTGGCGATGATCACCTCGCGGCCGGCGCAGGCGATCGGGATGGGCGGCGAGATCGGCAGCCTTGCTCGGGGTGCGCGGGCCGACGTGGTGATCTGGTCGGGCGACCCGCTCGAAGGATCGAGCGCGGCCGAGCAGGTGTTCATCGACGGTGTCGCGCAGCCCCTCGAGACGCACCAGACGCGGCTGTTCGAACGCTACCGCTATTTGCCGCGGACCGATTTGCCCAAGGCGTACCGGCACTAGGTTTCCCATCTCGTCATTCCCGCGAACGCGGGAACCCAGTTGTCTGCTTGGCTGGGTCCCCGCATTGGGCCCCTTCAAAGTAGTACTTTGATGGGAACCCTGAGCGGGGATGACGAAGTAAGGGTGTGCGGGTTAAGGGGCGTCCATGACACGCAAATTCTTCGGCACGGACGGAATCCGCGGCACGACCAATGCCGAGCCGATGACTTCCGTGACGGCCCTTCGTGTCGGACAGGCCGCCGGCGCGCATTTCCTTCGCGGCGACCATCGCCACAGGGTGGTGATCGGCAAGGACACGCGGCTTTCCGGCTACATGATGGAATCGGCGATGGTCGCCGGCTTCACCAGCGTCGGGATGGACGTGGTGCTGCTGGGGCCGATGCCGACTCCGGCGGTAGCGATGCTGACCCGCTCGATGCGCGCCGACCTCGGCGTGATGATCAGCGCCTCGCACAACCCGTTCGCCGACAACGGAATCAAGCTGTTCGGCCCCGATGGCTACAAGCTCAGCGACGAAGCCGAGCAGGCGATCGAGCGCCGGATGGAGAAGCCCCCGAAGCTCGCCAAAGCGGAGATGATCGGCCGCGCGCGCCGGATCGACGACGCGCGCGGTCGCTACGTCCAGTTCGCCAAGGACACCTTTCCCGAAAACCTGCGGCTCGACGGGCTCAAGGTGGTCGTCGATTGCGCGAACGGCGCCGCTTACCATGTCGCCCCCGAGGCGCTGTGGGAGCTCGGGGCCGAGGTGGTGCCGCTCGGCATTGCGCCCAACGGCCTCAACATCAACGATGACTGCGGGTCGACGCACCCAGCGCTGATGCAGGAGACGGTCGTCGCGAGCGGCGCCGACATTGGCCTCGCGCTCGACGGCGACGCGGACAGGCTGATCGTCGCTGACGAAACGGGGCGGCTGGTCGACGGTGACCAGCTGATGGCGCTGATCGCGCTCGGGCTCCAGGCCCGGGGCGAGCTCAAGGGCAATGCCGTCGTCGCCACCGTCATGTCCAATCTCGGGCTCGAGCGGAAACTCGATGAAGCGGGGCTCAAGCTGCTGCGCACCAAGGTGGGCGACCGCTACGTGCTCGAGGAGATGCGCAAGACCGGCTGCAACATCGGGGGCGAGCAATCGGGGCACATCATTCTTGCCGACCACGCGACAACCGGCGACGGGCTGGTCGCCGGACTGCAGGTGCTGGCGGCGCTGGTCCAGGCCGGCGCACCGGCGAGCCGGCTGCTGAGGCAGTTCGAACCGCTTCCGCAGCTCTTGAAGAATGTCCGCTTCAATGGCGGCGCAGAGCCACTCGAGAGCGACGGGGTCAGGAAGCGCATCGCAGCCGCCGAGGCCGAACTCGAAGGCCACGGGCGGCTCGTGATCCGAAAGTCGGGTACCGAGCCGCTGATCCGGGTGATGGCCGAGGGAGACGATCCCGAACTCGTCGAGCGACTGGTCGACGACATTTGCGAGGCCGTGCAGGCGGCGGCGTGAACGCTTTCTTGGTAATTATCGGCGCAACGACAATTTCGTGCGCATGGAAAACTTCGCCCCGAACAGCGGGACGAAGGCGGATTCGGTGACGAATACCGCCCGTATCCTCGTGATCGCCGGCTCCGACTCGGGGGGCGGCGCGGGGATTCAGGCCGACATCAAGACCGTGGCGATGCTCGGCGGGCATGCGATGACGGCGATTACGGCGGTCACCGCGCAGAACACGATCGGCGTCGACGCCATCCATCCGGTCCCCACCGAGATCGTGCTCGCGCAAATCGATTCGGTCGTTGGCGACATCGGCGTGGATGCGGTGAAGATCGGAATGATCGGCAGCGCCTTCACGGCAATGCAGGTGGCCGAGCGGCTCGAGCAACTCAGGGCCGGGCAGCCCGGGCTTCCTATCGTGTTCGACCCGGTGATGGTGGCGACCAGCGGCGGCGCGCTTGCCGACGAGGCAACCGTGGCCGCGTTCGGCTGGCTGATGGACGTCGCGACCATCGCCACTCCCAACCTACCCGAACTCAAGCGGCTTACGTCCGAGGAAGATCCGGTCGCGGCGGCGCTGCATCTGGTGGGACAGCACGGCTGCGCAGTGCTGATCAAGGGCGGGCATGAGGAAGGCGACGCGCTCGCCGACGCGCTGATCGAAGAAGACAATATGACGAGCTGGCAGGGCCAGCGGATCGACACCACCAGCACCCACGGCACCGGCTGCACGCTGGCGAGTGCGATTGCCTGCTTCCTCGCGCAGGGGTCGAGCCTTTCCGATGCCGTGGCGCGGGCACGCGAGTTCGTTCGGGTCGCGCTTTACGCTGCGCCTGGCCTTGGACAGGGCTCCGGTCCGATCGGACACGCCGACGTGCGCCTCGATGTCGGCCCCGGACCGCGCCTCAACCAGGTCACGGTGACCGGCAGCAAATATGAGCGCTCGGTCGACTTTTACCGCCGGCTCGGCCTGCGCCAGATCATCGATAGCCCGGACACGGGCTATGCAAGGTTCGAAACTGCGGGCGGAGTCACGATGTCGGTCCAGATCGACGCCGACGAAAAGGTACTCGCGACCACGGCGATCTACCTGGAATGCGACGACCTCGACGAGCGGGTCGAGCAGCTCGCGCGCAGCGGGATCGCGTTCGAGCACGGGCCGCGCAACCAGCCCTGGATGTGGCGCGAGGCGCGGCTTCGCGACCCCGATGGCAACATCATCTTTCTGTACAAGGCGGGGGAAGCGCGCCGCTTCCCGCCGTGGCGGATGCAGGAATAATCCACACATTTCGTCATCCCCGCGAAAGCGGGGACCCAGCGAAAAGCCAAAAACTGGGTTCCCGCTTTCGCGGGAATGACGAATAAGGGGGTATGCCGCGGCGTTGTTCCTTCAAGCTCGAACTCGACTTTCCGCAACCGCTGGCCGGGGTCGACGAGGCGGGGTGCGCGCCGCTGGCGGGGCCGGTGGTCGCCGCCGCCTGCATTCTCGACCGCGAGAGATTCCCGCGCGGGATCGACGATTCGAAGAATTTGCCGATCGACAGGCGCGAGGCGCTTTACGGCAAGCTGATGAAGCAAGCTGTCGGCTGGGGCGTTGGAATCGCCAGCGTCGAGGAAATCGACCGGCTGAACATCTACTGGGCGAAGATGCTGGCGATGGTGCGCGCGGTCGAGGCGATCGGGCTGGAGCCGGCCTGGGTGCTGGTCGACGGAAACGCGCTTCCCAAGTGGCAGCGCCCGTCCAAGGCGATCGTCGACGGCGACGCCAGATGCCGCTCGATCGGCGCGGCATCGATCATCGCCAAGGTCACCCGCGACCGGATCATGGCCGACTATGCGCGCGAATATCCGGGCTACGGCTGGGAGACCAACCGCGGCTACGGTACGCCCGAGCATTGGCGCGCCTTGCACGCGCTCGGGCCGACGCCGCTGCACCGCCGCAGCTTCCCCAAAGTCCGCGCCGCGATCGAGGCTGACGCGCAGCCGCCCCTGGTCTTCGAAGAAATCCGCCCCGGCGAGTCCTTTGCGCCACACCCACCAGAGATTGAGTCAATCGAGATCGTCGGGACTCAAGATGTTGTGGAGCAGCCCCGGACAGCGGCCTAGCTGTAGTCGTTCGTACCGGCTCGTTAACCCTTGATCGCTTGACCGCGAGTCCTGCCTGACTCACCTTCGCCGGCTCGAAGGGGGGACGTCCGTTCATGAACCTGGTGGCGCGCATCGCGGAACGGCACGGCACGTTGGCGCCGAATGCGCCGTGCCCCAGGATCCTGCCGTTCAACGTCATCCTGCAGGGCGACTGCATCGCCGAAATGGCTCGGCTTCCGGACAAGTCGGTCGACATGATCTTCGCCGACCCACCCTACAATCTGCAACTCGGCGGCGACCTGTTCCGCCCCGAAGGCGGCCGTGTCGACGCGGTCGACAACGACTGGGACAAGTTCGACAGCCTGACGACCTACGACAATTTCACCCGCGACTGGCTTGAGCAGGCGCGGCGGGTGCTCAAGGATGACGGCACGATCTGGGTGATCGGCAGCTATCACAACATCTACCGAGTCGGAGCGCTGCTCCAGGACGCCGATTTCTGGATCCTCAACGACATCGTGTGGCGCAAGACCAACCCGATGCCGAACTTCCGCGGCACCCGCTTCACCAACGCCCACGAAACTCTGATCTGGTGCGCCAAGGACGAGAAGGCGCGCTACACCTTCAACTATCGCGCGATGAAGGCGCTCAACGACGATCTCCAGATGCGGTCGGACTGGGTGCTCCCGATCTGCGCCGGGGCGGAGCGGGTGAAGGGCGTTGACGGCCACAAGGCGCATCCGACGCAGAAGCCCGAGGCGCTGCTCTACCGGATCCTGCTCGCCTGCACGAAGCCCGGCGACGTAGTTCTCGACCCGTTCTTCGGGACAGGCACCACCGGCGCGGTCGCGCGGCGGCTCGGGCGGCGGTGGATCGGGATCGAGCGCGAGAGCGCCTATGTGAAGGTCGCGCGCGAGCGGATCGACTCGACGCTTCCTCTCGACGAAAGCGCGATGCTCACGGTGACCGACAAGCGCGACCAGCCGCGCGTCGCCTTCGGGCTGCTGGTGGAAGCCGGATTGGTACCCGCCGGCACTACGCTGCTCGATTCGAAGCGGCGATGGAGCGCCTCGGTGCGCGCGGACGGCTCGATCTGCTCAGGCACCCACAGCGGCTCGATCCACAAGGTCGGCGCGGCGCTGCAGGGGGCGCCGTCATGCAACGGCTGGACCTTTTGGCATGTCAGCGGCAAGGCCGCGCTGACGCCGCTCGATGCGATACGGCAGGACTATCTGGCGCAGTCTGGTTGAGCGCGGATTTCCATTCGAGCAGGGCGTGCTAAGCGATCTCGTCGAATTCCCTTAGAGAGCGTCAGTGAAAATCGGTGTCCTGAAGCGGGCAAAAGCGCGAAGCGGCGTCTTTTCATTCAGCCTGGTCTACAACGAGGAGTGGTTTCTCCCGCATTTCCTCGCCCATTACCGCGGGCTTGGGGTCGAGCGGTTCGTCTTCTTCGACGATCATTCTACCGACCGGACCCGAGACATCCTGATGGAGCAGGACGATTGCACGGTCCTCGCGGCGGAGGACGACTCGCCCCGGCCGAAATTGGCAGTCATGCAGGCGGCGCTTGGCAACCGAGTCCTCAAGGTGATGGGCGATGGCCAATGGGGACTCCACCTCGACGTCGACGAATTCATGGTCCTCCCCACCGGCTTCACGTCGATCGAGGACGTCGCACGCCATCTCGAGCAGCAGGAGCCTAAATGTGCCATGGCGGCGATGGTCGATTTCTACCCCGAGCGGCTGTCGGAGCGCTTCTTCGACCCGCTGGGGCCGATCGAAGGCAGCCCGTGGTTCGACCGCGATCCGGTCTACAAATGGTTCCCGAAGGATGCCAAGCCGAAGATCGTGATTTCGGGCGTGCGCCCGCGGCTGCTGATAAAGCTGAACAAGCGCTATCCCGAGAAAATCCCGGAGATTTACGGCGACCGGCCGTACCGCATCGCCAAGACTTGGAAGGTCCCCCTGGTGAAGACGGGGCAGGGGATCGTCCGCCTCGACCCCCACAACGTAAACGTCCGCCCGCCCGAAAGCCTTCAGCTGGGACTCGCCCATTTCAAATTCTACCCGGGGCTCGACGCGAGAGTGCAGAACGCGCTCGACCGCCAGGGCTATTTCCAGGCGTCGGTGGAATATCGTTTTCTCGATGCCATCCTCAAGCTATTCCCCGACGAACCCCTCGTGTGCCCACGCAGCGTCCAGTTTCGCTCTCCTGCCGACCTCGAGGGCGCCGGCCACATCTGGGCACGATGACGCGGCGCTCCGCGGCGGTTATGCGGGGCAGGCCATGATCCGGACCCTGCTTCGCCCGACCGCATTCGTCGATTCGCCTTTCGGCCACGACGGCAAGATCGCGCGGCTCGCGGGCGGGTTGAACTGGTTCTCCGCGGTCGAGCTGGTTCGCATCGACGGACACGAGCGCACTTCGACAGAGCTGGTGCCGGTCGAGGGCATCGAGAGTCGCTTCGACGGGGACATGGCTGCGCAGTGGACGGCACTGACTTCCCAGCGCGCACCCCTCCAGCTCGGGGAACGCGCAATCCGGCTCGGCCAGCCGCAGGTCATGGCAATCGTCAACGCAACACCAGACAGCTTTTCCGACGGTGCCCGGTTTGCCGATGCCGCCGCTGCCGCCGAAGCGGGCGCCGACATGACCGCGGCCGGCGCGGCAATCGTCGACGTCGGCGGCGAATCGACCCGGCCGGGCGCCAAGCCGGTGTGGGAAGGCGACGAGATCGAGCGCGTGGAGCCCGTCATCCGCCAACTCGCGACAGGGGGCGCGGCGGTGTCGGTCGACACCCGCAAGGCCGACGTCATGACGGCAGCGATCGAGGCCGGTGCGCGGATGGTGAACGACGTGTCGGCGCTGACCCATGACGGCCGCTCGGCCGGGGTCATCGCCGCCTCGGACATCCCGGTCATCCTGATGCACCATAAGGGCTCGCCCGAGAGGATGCAGGACGACCCGCGCTACGATGATGTGCTCGTCGAAATCTATTTGTGGTTGGAGGAACGGATCGCCGCTGCCGAAGCTGCCGGAATCAGGCGCGAGCGCATCCTCATCGATCCTGGCTTTGGCTTCGGCAAGAACGTCGGGCACAATCTCGAGCTGATGAACGGGCTGGCCCTGTTCCACTCGCTCGGCTGCCCCCTTGTCGTGGGCGCAAGCCGCAAGCGAACGATCGGCGCGCTGTCGGGCGAAGCGCCCGTCGACCAGCGGCTCGGTGGAAGCATCGCCTTCGCGCTCAAGGCTCTGGAGCAAGGCGCCCAGCTGCTGCGCGTCCACGACGTGCCCGAGACAATGCAGGCGCTGCGGATCTGGCGCGGGCTGCGCGACCAGGCGTTGACCCCGCGAACTCTCTAGGCGGTGTAGCCGCCGTCGCTGACGAAGATCGTGCCGGTGACGCTTGCGCATTCCTCGGACAGGAGGAAGGCGATTTGCGCAGCGATCTCTTCCGGCTTGGCGTAGCGCTTCAGGGGCGTTGCCATCGCAGCCATCTCGGCGAACGCGGCCTCGCGGCCGACCTCTGCCGCGCGATCGGCGAACATCGGAACCGAGTCCCAGATCGGCGTCTCGACTCCTCCGGGCGCAATCACGTTGACGCGGATACCCTGCGCGGCGCCCTCCTGCGCGGCCACTCGCGCGAGCTGGATCACGCCGGCCTTGGAAGCGGCATAAGCGGCAATTCCCCGCTCCGCCTTCACTCCCGCCGCCGAGGCCGTCACCACGATCGAGCCTCCGCCGGCCGAGCCGATCGCCCGCATTGCCGCCTGAAGCGTGAGGAATGCGCCATCGAGGTTGACGCTCATCACCCGCCGCCACTCGTCGAGATCGATCGTGTCGATCGGTCCGGCAGACGCGACTCCCGCGTTGACGACGGCGTGGGTGACGCCGGTTAGGTCGGCGCCCCGCCAGAGCTGCGGATCGGCGACGTCGCCGATGACCAGCGCGCGCTCGCACGGGAGGCTGAATGCGAAGTCGTGGACACGGTCTTCGTCCCGGTCGACGAGGATGAGCTTGCGCGCGCCGCTGTTCGCCAGGCGCGTGGCCACGGCCGCGCCAATCCCGGAAGCGGCCCCGGTGACGAGGGCGACGGCGTCTTTGAAAGGTTGCATTGGGCGCGCCCGTAGCAGAGCGGCTGCCGCGGCAGAAGCGCCCGCTTATGCAGCGCTGGTGTCGATCCCGAGGCCGCCGAGCTTGCGGTAGAGCGTGGAGCGGCCGATGCCGAGGCGCCGCGCGACCTCGCTCATGCGCCCGCGATAATGGCCGATCGCGAGGCGGATAATGTCGGCCTCGATCTCTTCAAGCGGTCGCAGGTGACCGTCGCCGGTGTAGAGGGTCACGTCGGGCGCGCCGGAGATCGCCTGATCGCTCCGCGACTTGCTGAGCGTCGGCACGCCGTCGGTGCGGCGGCCGGTGAAGCGCGACTGGACCGCGATATGCGGGAAATGATCGGCGGTGAGCGAGCTGCCGTCGCACTGAAGCGCGGCGCGGAACAGCACGCCGGCGAGCTGGCGGACGTTGCCTGGCCATCCGTAGCGCATCAGCAAAGATAGCGCGTCATTGCCGATCGACAGCGGCTTGAGCTCGAGCTGTTCGGCGACGCGGCCGAGCAGATGGCGCGCGAGCGCCGGGATGTCGCCGCTGCGGTCGCGCAGCGGGGGCAGGACGACCGTGGTTGCGCCGATTCGCTCCGTCAGACCGGCGTTGAAATCCTCGGGCAGCGGCCGGCTGCTCGTAGCGATGACCCGAACGTCTACCGAGTAGCTGCCGTTGAGGCCGACCGGCCGGACTTCCCCGGTTGCGAGCATGCGGTCGAGCCGCTCCTGAGTTTCGGGCGGCAGTGCGCCGATTTCGTCGAGCACCAGCGTGCCGGCGTCCGCCTGTACGAGCTTCCCGGATTTCGCAGCGAAAGCCCCGGGGAAGGCTCCCTTCTCGTGGCCGAAAAGCTCGCTGTCGATGATGTTCGCCGCGATCGCCTTGCAATCGATTGTCAGCAGCGGGCCCTTGGCGCGGAGGCTCGCCGCGTGGATCGCGCGGGCGACGGTTTCCTTGCCGGTGCCCGGCTCGCCCACGATCAGCAGCGGGAGGCGGTTGCCCTGCTCGATCGCTTCGTCGAACGTGTCGAACGGGCGCGACACGGCCACGGGACCGAACGGCTCGTCGTTCATGATGTCCGCTTC
>NZ_WJSQ01000086.1 GCF_009720245.1 Sphingomonas segetis
ATCGTGAGTTCGCTGCTGTCACTCGCCGTGCTCCTCAACATTGCCGCGGAGCAGCCCTCGACGGTGTTCCTGACGGCGATGGGGCTTCCGCGCGACTTCAATGTCGCTCTCTACGACCTCGGCGAACGCCTCCTGCGCGCCAAGCTCGCCCTCGGGCTCGGCCGCCGCGCTGCCGCTGAGCTCCGCGCCGATCTCGAAATCGCCGACCAGGATCACGTCGCCCTGCTCGATCCTGTGCTCGCCCTGCAGCGGGTCCGCTGAGTTGTTGACGAAGGTGCCGTTGGTGCTGGTGTCGGTCAGCCAGTAGGAGCCGTCATGGAACCTGACCTCGCAATGCCGCGACGAGATATGGCGTTGGGGATCGGGGAGGCTCCAGTCGCACGTGTCCGCCCGGCCGATGACTGCCCCTCGCTCGTGGAGGACGAATTCGGTCGGCATGCCGTTTTCGAGTGCGGCGGCATTGCGGATCACGAGCGTCAGGGTCATTGCGCCAAGAGGGCGTTTGCGCCGAGTGCCGCGACCTTCTCGCCGGAATCGCAGGCTGCGGCCAGTGCGGCGTTCGGATCGGCAGTGCGGTACGCGGCGATGATGACTGCAGCCGCGGCAAGCCCGCCGCACGCCTGTTGGGGCGGCTGCACAGGCGGAAGATCGGGCTCCGAAATCGAACCTCCCGACATGAAAACCGCGTCCGCCAGCAGCCTTTCGGGGCTGTTGCCGTCAGCCCTCCGGGCAGCCTCCTGCGCTGCGCGCCGATATTCCTCGCCGGGTTCCTCGACCCAGCGGATAGCGCAGTCGAGCGCCTGTCGCTCCGAGACTCCAGGCGGCGTCGCTTGCGACCAGTTTTCGAGTAGGTAGGCGGCCCAGGCGACAGCTTCGAGCCTCGGCAGAGCGTGGCCGATATAGCGTACGGCAAGCGGCATGTCGCCGCGCTCGCGCAGCGTCCGATAGCCGCTCTCGGGATCGGCTTCGGGCCCCCCGAAATTCGAGGAGTCGAGCTCCATCAGCTCGGCAACCTGCCGCGCCTGCGTCCATTTGACCTGATCCCAACCGGCCATCAGTTGATGAACACCAGGCCGCCCTTGAGGGTCAGCATGGCCGATCCTTCGACCGTGGTCATGAGAGATTTGATGTTCGCGACAGCGTCCGCTTTGGCGTCGATGAGCATGCTTTCGATCTTGATGCTGACCGGATCCATGGTGATTTTGCTCATTCCGACCTTCAGCGTGATCTTCACGCCAGCTTCGATGTCGATCGTGGTCCCGGCCTTGATCTTCAAGGCATTGCCGACATTGAGCGTGTCGTCGATGTCGATCTTGACCTTGCGGTTCTTGTCGACCTTCACTTGTTCATTGCCTTCGACGTGCTCGTTGCGATCATGGCGGACCAGGATTTCCTGATCGCAGCCGACGTGGTGTGACTCATTGCGCCGGATCCGGGTCTTCATGTCCCGCTCGGCATGGAGGAAAACCTCCTCGTGCGCCCCTTTGTCCTCGAACCTCAGCTCGTTTGCGCGCGGCTCTCCGGTATCGAGATCTTTGCCGGGGCTGCAACTGCCGCTCTGTCCGTACGTCTTGGTGCGCCACAGCGCGATCGTCTTGTTGTCCGGCAGCGGGTAAATCGGCATGTGCGTCCGGTTGAACACCCGCCCGACCACCAGCGGGCGGTCGGGATCGCCGCCGAGGAAGTCGACCAGCACCTCGTGCCCGACGCGCGGCAGGATGATGTTGCCGAGCCCGCCAGTCTGCGAAACGCGCATCCAGCAGGTGCTTTTCTCGCCTGGCGATCCGGAACGATCCCAGTGGAAGCGGACCTTCACCCGACCGTATTCGTCGGTGTAGATTTCCTCGCCCTCGGGCCCGGTGATGATCGCCGTTTCGAGGCCGTGGACGACGGGGCGCGGAGTCGTTCGCGGCGCGCGCCACTCGGTCTTGGCGGGCACGGCTTCGAAACTGACGTTGAACGGCTGCTCGCCGCCCATCTCGCCCGTCCGGAACCGCTCAGCCTGGACGCTATGGTAGGTTTGCTGGACGAGAAACTCACCGTCGAGGTGCGGGTTGTAATGATCCTTGATCGTGACCTTGGTCCCGCAACTCAGGCCCGCCGCTTGCGTCTGCCCACGGTATACGCGGCGTTCCGTCCGCAGTGCGTCGAGCAACACCATGCCGAGGTCCCTGCCCTGGCTCTCCTCAACATAGCGGAACGGATAGGTGTAGACTTCGACCGCGTCGCGCGGATGCGCCTCGTCCTTTTCGGACACTGCTTCGAGCGGCCGCTCCGGCTTTTCGAAATCGAAATCGCGCACCGTGACCTTGGCCTCGCCTCCGGTCGAAACGCGCTCGATCCAGGACTGGATGTAATATTCGCGGGAGCGCTCCGTCCGCGCGGCGGAATCGACGTTGAAGATGTTGGCGTTGTGCGGATTGTAGACGAGCGTCGAGGGCCGGCTCTCCTTGTGAGATGACGGCCCTTCGCACAGGACGAGAACATGACGATCCTCGCTGTGCGAGAAATGATAATAGATGCCTTCTTCCTCCATCAGGCGCGAAATGAAGGCGAAATCGCTCTCGTCGTACTGGACGCAATAGGTCCGCTTCGCTCGCGATTTGCTCAGCGCGGTATAATCGACATCCGAAACGCCGGCCTCGTCGAGGACATGCTTGATGATCTCGACGACGTCCTGGTCCTGGTAGATCGCGAAGTCGCGGTTGTGCGAAAGGAAGTAGGTCCAGGGCCTAAGCACGAGCCGGTAATGGAACCCCGACGAGGTCTGCTTGGTGAACTCGGCTTCGGTCGCGAGGCCGTGGAAATGTCGCTGCAGCTCGTCGTCCTGGCTGATCGAGACGGCTGCGGGTTTGCCGAGGTGTGGCAGCAGGTCGATCTCGCCCAATTCGGAGATGATATCGAGCGTAATCAAGAAGGGCGTGCTGAGCGCTTCGACAGCGTCGATGTGCTCGAGCAGAACCTGCTCCCCGCCAAGATCGATGCTGAGCGAGGTTTGCCTGCCCGACTCGCCGACCATACTCGTCCCTCCCCAGTCGTCTTTCGACACGGAGCGCCTCGTTGCCGGAGCATATACCAGCAAAGGCACTGTGCAATACAGCGCACCTGCGTCCCGGCCCTGCTTGATTGAAATTGCGTTGAAGATTAAGAATTGAAGTTAGCGGTAATCCCTCGCCTCAATCGCGAGTGCGTGTCCGTACCAAGGGGGTTTCCAATGCGTGTCGCCCGCCTGTTGTTTGTTTCCTGTGCATCACTGATCGTCGCCGTACCGGCCTATGCCCAGCAATCTCCAGCCCCGACCCGGAGCGTTGACGATTACGTCTGCGCGTTCGCCGGCGAATGCGGCCAGCAGCCGGACGCTGCGAAAAACTCGATCGCCGCACCGCCGGTGAGAGGCTTTCGTCTGAGCGTCCCGGAGAAGCGCCCAGAGGCGAATTCCCGCTCGACTCAATCGCCTGCCGGCTCGAGCCGGTCGAGCGGCGCCGCGACCGCCGACACGCGCCGCTCGGGAACGCGTCCAATCTCCACCAGGCGCACCCAGCAAGCGCAAGCCCAGGCGCGGCCCGCCGCCAGCCAGGCGCGGCGGATGGACCTCAGGGTTTCGTTCCTGCTCAATTCTGCGGAACTCACCGCGCAGGCGCGGGAAGAGGCCAAGGTTTTCGCCGAGGCGCTCCGCCGCCCGGAACTCGCCCCGAAACACTTCCTGATCGCAGGTCACACCGATTCGAGCGGCGGCAGGGCGCTGAACATGGAACTCTCGAAGCGCCGGGCGCAGGCGGTGGCCGATTATTTGTCGACCCTGGGCATATCCAGGGACCGACTCGAAGTGCGCGGCTACGGTCCTGACCGGCCTTTGCCCGGTCACAGCGCGAGTTCGCCGGACAATCGCCGGGTCGAGGCGGAGCTGCTCTGAGTCTTCGCGACCGCGGGAGCGTTCATACTGAAGGGGAGGGGGCGAATGACGGCAGCTGTCTTCGGGCCGGCGGACAGGCTCGCATAGATGTCCGAACTCGAAGATCTGATGCAGCCGGTTTCGGCGGACGCGGTCGCCGGGCCCGATCTCGCTTACGACCCGAAACGGCAAGAGATCGAAGCTGCTTTCGAGGCCGCCCGACTCGCCGACCGCGGCGAAGGCGAAGCGCCGGACTGGCCCGCGATCATCCGCTTGATCAAGGATCAGGCCAAGCTCACCAAGGACGCCACGCTCGCAGTCTATCTGGCGCGGGCGGGAGCACGCGCGCAGCGGCTCGCCGATGTCGCGCTCGGCTGCGCCTTTCTCGCCGGAATGTTCGAAACCTGGTGGGATCAGATCCACCCGAGCCTCCAGGAATATGGCTTTCAGGGGCGCAAGGGCGCCTGCGAGTCGCTCGCGTCCATCGGCGACTTCCTCGGGCCGCTGCGGCGGGTGGTGCTCGTCTCGCATGCACGGCTCGGCCAATTCACGGCGGAGCAGGTCGAGGCCTTCGCGACGCACGGCGACTCGGCCGAGAATGTCGGAATGTTTCGCGCTGCGGTCGCCGAAATCGATAAAGCCGAAATCGAAGCGTCGCTCAGCGCGATCGAGGAAATCCGTGGCGCGATCACGCGCGTCGACACGGTGCTCACCGCCAAGGCTGAAGGCGACACTGCGACCAATTTCGCCGCGACCTACGAAGCGCTCGATTCAATTCGCAACTCGGTCGTGGCTGCGACGGGCGTCGGCGCGCCGGCGCCGGCTGCCGCCGACTCGGGGCAGGGCGATTCCGCGCAGGCGCCGCAGGCTGCGGGAATGAAGGCCTCCATCGAGTCGCGGGCGGATGTCATCCGCGCGATCGAGGCCATCGTCGATTATTATTCGCGCCATGAACCGGGCAGCCCGATCCCGCTCGTGCTCGATCGCGCGAAAGCCTGGGTAAATATGGATTTTCTGTCGATTCTCAACGATATCAACCCATCCGGCGCGGAAGATGCGAAGCGCGTTCTGACACGCACCGCCACCGAATGACGGCACGAAAACTTCGATTGAATTTTGTTGATTATAGCGTAGTTTAGCCGGCTTCGAGCGAGTTCCGGAACCATTCCGGAGCTTCAGTATCAGGGGGCGACAATGGCAGCTAAGAGCGGTCAACGCTTCATCCGCGAGAATCGCGCGCCGCGGGTTCACATCGAATATGAAGTCGAAACATACGGTTCGCGCCAGAAGGTCGAACTGCCGTTCGTGATGGGCGTCATGAGCGACCTTTCGGGGCAGAGCGAGATCGAGAAAAAGCCGCTCGACAAGCGCGACTTCGTCGAGTTCGACATGGACAATTTCGACCAGCGCATGGAAGCCATCGCGCCGCGCGCGGCGTTCAACGTCGACAACACCCTTTCGGGCGACGGCAAGCTGTCGGTGGACCTGACGTTCAAGAGCATCGACGACTTCTCGCCGGGCAAGGTCGCCAAGTCGATTCCGGCGCTCGCGAAGCTGCTCGAAGCGCGGCAACAGCTCAACGACCTTATGCTGTACATGGACGGCAAGGACGGCGCGCAGGAGCTGCTCGACCGGCTGTTGAAAGACCCCGCGCTTCTGCAGGCGATCTCCGCCGCGAAGGTCGAGGGCGAAAGCAGCAATTCTGCCACTCCTGCCGATGCAGGTCCGCAACCCGCTCCTGAGGGAACGAAGGAGTAAGACGCACGCGTTCGCTGAGAGGTTTAGCAATGGCCACCGTCAACCAACAAACGACCACGCAGCCGCAACCTCAGCCGGTTGAGGTCGACGAGTTTACGTCGCTGCTCCAGAAAGAATTCAAACCCGGCGACGATGCCCGCAAGGGACGAATTGAGGAAGCCGTCCAGACGCTCGCGCAGCAGGCGCTTGCGGATGCCGCGGTCATCGGCGAGGACGTCTTCTCGACAGTGGACGCGATGCGCGCCGCGCTCGATCGCAAACTGTCCCAGCAGATCAACGAGATCATCCATCACGAGTCGTTCCAGCGGCTCGAGTCAGCATGGCGCGGGCTGCACTATCTGGTGTTCAACACCTCGACGGGGAAAGATCTCAAGATCCGGGTGATGAACATTTCGAAGGAAGAGTGCCGCAAGACCTTCCGCCAGTATCGCGATGCAGCTTGGGACCAGAGCCCGCTGTTCAAGAAGATCTACGAGGCCGAGTTCGGTCAGCTTGGCGGTCAGCCGTACGGCGCGTTCGTGTGCGATTATTCATTTTCGCACAGCGCCCCGGATATCGAGGTGATGAAGGGCATCGCCAAGATCGGCGCGGCGGCCCACGTGCCGTTCATTGCCGCTGCGGCACCGCAGCTTTTCGGCATGGAAAGCTGGCAGGAACTCGCCAATCCGCGTGATCTCGGAAAGCTGTTCGAAGCGACGGACTATGCCGCTTGGCGATCGTTCCGCGCATCCGAGGACAGCCGCTACCTCGCGCTGACCATGCCGCGGTTCCTCGGCCGGCCGATCTACGGGGCCAAGACCGAACCCGTTGAAGAGTTCGACTTCGAAGAGGAAGTCGGCGGGCAGCACGAAAAGCATCTGTGGCTGAACGCCGCTTACGCGATGGGCGTCCGCATCACCGACGCCTTCTCGTCCTACGGCTGGTGCACGCGCATCCGCGGCGTCGAGTCGGGCGGCACGGTCGAGGATCTTCCCACGGCGACGTTCCCGACCGACGACGGTGGTGTCGACATGAAATGCCCGACGGAAATTGCGATCTCCGACCGGCGTGAAGGCGAGCTTTCGGCGGCCGGGCTCATGGCGCTCATTCACCGCAAGAACTCCGACCAGGCGACGTTCATCGGCGGCCAGACCGTCCACAAGCCCAAAGCCTATGAGAACAAGGACGCGACCGCGAACGCCAACCTGTCGGCGCGGCTGCCATACATCTTCGCGAGCTGCCGCTTCGCGCATTACCTCAAGTGCATGGTCCGCGACTGGATCGGCGGAACCCGCGAGGAGCGCCAGCTCGAGCGCGATCTGTCCGACTGGATCATGCAATACGTCGACGGTTCACCCGAGCTGTCGAGCGAGGCGACCAAGGCGAAGCTTCCGCTGAAGGACGCGAAGATCGAGATCGTGCCCGACCCGGAGAACCCCGGCTACTACCAGGGCAAGTTCATGTTCGTGCCGCATTATCAGCTCGAAGGCATGGAGATTGCACTCAGCATGGTCTCGCGGCTGCCGAAAAAGGCATAACGAGGTCGCTCGTACGGTCCCCACGTTTGATCAAACCAGAAGAGAGGAGTGGGCGTCATGGCTTTTGAAAGTTTCCTCGAAATCAAGGAAATCCCGGGCGAATCGCAGAAGAAGGGGCATGAGGACCAGATGGACGTTCTGTCCTATCAGCTGGGCGTCGTGCAGACGGGATCTTTCCAGCAGGGTGGCCCGGGCGGTGGCGCCGGCAAGGCTGAGTTCCACGACATCAGCGTCGTCAAATATGTCGACAAGGGGACGGCAAAGCTGTTCGAAGCGTGCGCAGCCGGCACCCACTTCGGCAAGGCTACGCTCTATGTTCGCAAGGCCGGCGACAAGCCCTTGGAATATCTGAAGATCGAAATGCAAGACCTGATCATCTCCAGCCAGACGATCAACGGTGCTTCCGGCAATGACCAGGTGATGGAATCGATCACCATCAACGCCGCGGTCATCAAACAGAACTATATCGAGCAGGATGCGAAGGGCGGCGCAGGCAAGACCGTCGCGGCCGGTTTCGACATCCGCGCCGGCGAGAAGGTCGCGTAAGCGGTCATCGTGTGGTCCGGCAGGACTGCTGCCATGGACGCTGACCAACTGCTTCGGGACGGTGATCTCGACGGCGCGCGAAGCGCGCTCGTCGAGACCGTCCGAAGCCATCCTGCTGATGCGCGGGCGCGCATGTTCCTGTTTCAGCTGCTGGCCGTAGCGGGGGAGTGGGACAAGGCGCGCACGCACCTTGAGGCGCTTGCCCGCATCTCGCCCGAGGCGCAGATGCTCGCGACCGTCTACAGCATGGCGATGAAGGCGGAGGTGCAGCGCGCGGCGATATTCGCCGGCCGCGAACGCATGCCCGTGATTCGCGGTGCCTGGGCTGAGGGTCTCGCCGACGCGATCATGCATTATGCGAACGGTCGTGCGGCCGACGGCGACTCGGCGCGCGACGCAACTCTCGACGAAGCGCCCGACACGCCGGGCGAGCTCGACGGCGTCCGTTTCGACTGGCTCGCGGATGCCGACGCGCGGTTCGGCCCGACTTTCGAGGTGATCATCCAGGGACGCTACGGACTGGCTGCATTCAGCGAAGTGGCGCGCGTGGTGAGCGAGGGGCCGCGCGACCTTCGCGACACCGTCTGGTACCCGGTGCAGCTCGCGTTCCGCGAAGGCCAGTCCGTCGCGGCCCTGCTTCCTGCGCGCTATCCCGGCAGCGAGCAAAGCGATGATCTCGCGATGCGCATGGGGCGGAGCACCGGATGGCAGACCGGCGCGGCGGGGGAGACCGGCTGCGGCCAGCACCTGCTGGCGCTTTCCGGAGGCGAAGAGGTCGGCCTTCTTGCCTTGCGGTCGCTTGTATTCGACCAGATCTGATGGAGACGGGCGCCCGACTAACGCCCACGATTTTCGACAAGCTCGTCGCCGATGTCGAAATCAGCGGATTGAAGGCCACCGAAACGCCCGACGTAATGGGCGAAATGATGCGCCACTATCCGATCCCCGAAATCAAACGCTTCGGCGAGGCGGCGCTGCGCGCGACAGTCAAGCGCGATCTCGCCTGGCTTCTCAACACGACGCAATTCGGCGCCCGCGGCGAGCTCGAAGGCTATCCTCAGGTCCAGACGTCGGTGCTAAATTACGGCGTTCCTGATCTCGCGGGCCGATCGCTTCATTCGCGCACCATCCTCGATCGCGCGCGCGAGATCCGCAACGCGATCCGCGTCTTCGAGACACGGCTGGAGCCGGAGAGCCTCGTCGTCGAGCCGCTCGCATCGAAGGACAAGCCGAACGCCATCGTCTTCCTGATCCATGCCGAGATCAGCTCCACGCTTCGCCCCGTGCCGGTCCAGTTCCGCACCGAGCTGGAGGCAGACACGGCGTCTGTCGAGGTGTCCGAGTAGATGGATCCTCGGCTGCTCAGCATCTACAATGAGGAACTCGCTTATTTGCGCGAGGGCGCGCGCGAGTTCGGCGAGGAGCACGAGACGGTCGCGCCGCGGCTCGGCCTCAAAACGCCGACCGATCCCGACCCTTATGTCGAACGCCTGCTCGAAGGCGTGGCGTTCCTCGGCGCGCGCGTCCAGCTCAAGATCCGCGATCAATATCCCGAGTTCACCCAGCACCTGCTGCACGCGATCCAGCCGCACTACCTCGCGCCGACCCCGTCGATCTGCATCACCGCGTTCGAGCCGAAAGAGGGGGATCAGGCGCTTACGCAAGGGCATGTAGTACCGCGCGGGACCGAGCTGCGCAGCGCCGACGGCGGCTCGGAGACGACGCCTGTCATCTTCCGTACCGCCCACGACATCACCTTGTGGCCATTGCGCATCGTCGAAGCGGAATATCTCGCGAGCCGCGCGGCCGTCGCGGCCTTCGCTGCCGCCGCCGGGTGCAGGGCGGAAGCGGGGCTTCGGCTGCGCTTCGAAGGGACCGGCGGAGTCGGTCTTTCGCAGCTTGCGCCCGACAAGCTGCCGATTTACCTGGCAGGTTCCGAAAGCGCGCCGGGCGAGCTCTACCGCCAGCTGGCTGGCGAGACGATTGCCGTCATCGCGCGCCGGGCGGACAGCGCCGATGCCGCCGCCGCGCTGCATTTGCCGCTGCCCGAGCAGGTCGGCTTCGATAAGGATGAAGCGCTGCTGCCGGCGGAGCTTCGCTCGTTCAGGGGCTATCGGCTGCTCACCGAATATTTCGCCTGCCCTGAGCGCTTCCTGTTCGTCGCGCTGCGCGGTCTGGCCGAGGCCTTTGCCGCGGCCGGGGAGCAGTGCGACGTCGTGCTCCTGTTCTCGCGCTCGTCCCCGGTCCTGCCCAACGCCGTCAGCCCGGCCAACTTCAGGCTGTACGCGACTCCCGCGATCAACCTGTTCGAAAAGCAGCTGGGGCGCGTCCAGGTCGATCGACACACGCACGAATATCATGTGATCCCCGACCGCACGCGCCCGCTCGACTTCGAGGTCTTCCGAATCCTCGACGTGCAGGCTTATGCCGGCGACAATGTGCAGCCGGTCACGGTCGCGCCGCTCTATGCCTTCGGAGCCTTGCTCTACGACTGGAGCGAGGCGCTATTTTACACGACGCAGCTGCGCTGGCGCCGCCTTTCGACGAGGGAGCAACGGCTGCGGCGGCGCACCGATTATGTCGGGACGGAAACGTGGATCAGCCTGACCTCGCCAGGCGACCCGACGCGGCTCGACGAAGTCAGCGAGCTTGCGGTGCGTGCGCTGGTCTCCAATCGCGAGCTGCCCGAACTGCTGACGTTCAAGGGCGACAGGCATTTCATCGTCCACGGCGTGCCTGCTCGCGCGATCACCGTCGTGCGCGCTCCGACCAAGCCGCGGCCGCCGCTCGGCATCGGCGATGCCGCGTGGCGCCTCATCGCTCACCTCACGCCCAATTACGCGACACTGGCTCCGGAAGAGAATGACGATGCCTCGGTCATGCGCGACCATCTCGCGCTCTACGGGCGGCAGGACGATGCCGCGATGCGGCGCCACATCGATGGCGTGCTCTCGATCCATTCCGAGCTCGTGGCGCGGCGCGTTCCCGGGCTCGGACGGATGGCGATTGCGCGCGGCCACCGAATCCGGCTGCGGCTCGACGATGCCGCCTTCGACCAGTCGCGCATGTTCCTCTTTTCAGCGGTGCTCGAGCAATTCCTCGCCGAATTCGCGAGCATCAATTCGTTCACCGAATGCATTTTCTCCAGCGCTCAGGAAGGGGAGTTTGCGCGATGGCCGCCGAGGATCGGGCGCCGCCACAGCATCTGAACTTCCTCGCTTCGGCGCAGGAAAGTCTGACCAGCAGCGGGCTGTTCCCGCTGCTGCGCGGTGCCGAAGCGCGCGCGCCTGAACTGCCACGGGTCGGACGTTCGAAGAGGCCCGACCAGAATATCGTCGACCTCAAGCACCTGCCTGCGCTCGCCTTCCCGGCGAGGACACTCGAGTCGGTGACGATCCGCGGCGCCCGGGCCCGGTTGAGCGGCTACTGGCTCGGTCTCACCGGGCCAATGGGTCCGCTGCCCACGCACCTCACCGAATATGCCGCTTATGAGCGCAGATATGCCAAGACCCAGCCGTTCGGCGACTTCCTCGACCTGCTCGGCGGCCGGATGCTGCAGCTCTACTACCGCAGCTGGGCCGATTCCCAGCCGGCGGCCCACGCCGACCGCGAGGACAACGACCAGTTCGCTTTCTATCTGGCGGCGCTTTCCGGCGCGACCGAAGGCGTTGCTCCGGGCGCCCGATTCCCCGCGCGCGCGCGGCTGCATTATGCGGGCGTCTTTGCAGGGCGGCGCAGCGCGGCGGTAAGGTCGTGGCATCCTCCTCCAGATCACAGGATCGCCGATGGACCGCCGCTCGNTTCTCGCCACCT
>NZ_WJSQ01000087.1 GCF_009720245.1 Sphingomonas segetis
GATCGCCGCCCAGCAGGCGCTTTCGGCGGCGATTGCGGCGCGCCGCGCGACCGCAGTCGCCCTCGCCGACGTCGATGCCCTCGGCGCGAACGCGCTGCAGAACCAGGGGGGGATCGCGCCCAACGATCTCGAAGCGATCCAGAGCGCGGCGGCGGCGGTGTTGGCAATCGCTCGCGGGCAGACCAGCCGGATCGACGCGATCCAGCGCCGGATCGGAGGCTAGCCGCCGATCAGGCGCGCGGCGTCCAGCGCGTGATAGGTCAGCACGCCGGTCGCGCCGGCGCGCTTGAACGCGAGCAAGGTCTCGAGGATCAGCGCGTCGCGGTCGCCGGCACCGGCAGCGGCGGCATGCTCGATCATCGCATACTCGCCGCTCACCTGGTAAACGAAGGTGGGGACGCCGAACGCCTGCCTGACGCGCGCGACGACGTCGAGGTACGGAAGCCCGGGCTTGACCATCACGAAGTCGGCCCCTTCGGCAAGGTCGAGCTCGACCTCGCGCAGCGCTTCCTCGGCGTTCGCCGGGTCCATCTGATAGCTGCGCTTGTCTCCCTTGAGCCGTCCGAGCGAGCCGACGGCCTCGCGGAAGGGGCCGTAGAAGGCGGACGCATATTTGGCGGCATAGGCCATGATCGCGACATTCTGGTGGCCCTCGCGCTCGAGCGCCGCGCGAATCGCGCCGACGCGGCCGTCCATCATGTCCGACGGCGCGACGATGTCGGCTCCCGCCTCCGCCTGGACCAGCGCCTGCTGGACGAGGATTTCGACGCTCTCGTCGTTGATGACATTGCCGTGGCTGTCGATCAGCCCGTCGTGGCCGTGCGCGGTATAGGGGTCGAGCGCGACGTCGGTCAGGACGCCGATTCTGGGCACGGCGTCCTTGATCGCCTTGATCGCCGAGCAGATCAGATTTTCGCGGTTGAGCGCCTCGCGCGCGTCGTCGGTGCGCAATTGCTCGGGGGTGTTCGGAAAGAGCGCGATGCAAGGAATGCCGAGGTCCGCGGCCTCGCGCGCCTTGCCGCCCAGGCGGTCGATGCTCCAGCGGCTGACGCCGGCAAGCGCGCCGACCGGCTGCTCGCAGTCGCGTCCGTCGCACACGAACAGCGGCCAGATGAAATCGCTCGGGTGAAGCCGGTTCTCGGCCAGCATCGAGCGCATCCACTTGGCTGAGCGCCCGCGGCGCATGCGGAGGGAAGGGAAGGAAGCGGTGGTCATTTGAAACTGCCTATAGCGCCGCCGCTGCCGCAGCGAAGCTGCTTTCATGATTCACGCGAAGACGCGAAGAACGCGAAGCAATTCTCTGCCTCTCCTTCGCGGCTTCGCGCCTTCGCGTGCAGATCATCCCGCAGGCTTGAGTGCGCCGCCCGGCTCGCGGGTGGCGAGCGCTCCCTCAAGGGTTTCGTCCTCGCTGGGCCGGTCCCCGACGGTCATGCGCGCCTTCTTCCAGCCGCCGTGGACGTAGAAACCGATGGCGAGCGCAAGGTTGATGGCCGACGTGACCGGGAAGCTGGTCCAGATCGCGTCTGCGCCGAGCCAGCCGTAGGTCGCGAAGATGTAGCCGAAACGCACCGGCACCAGCCCGACCGTGAGCACGATCAGCGGAATCCATACGGCGCCGTTCGCGCGCACCGTCCCGAACAGCACCATCATCACGCCGAACAACAGGAAGTTCCACGTCGCAACCAGGTGGATGTGGCGAGCGATCGGAAGCGCCGGACTGTCGCTTCCCATGAACAGGGCAAGCACCGCGCGGTCGGAAAGCGTCAGTGCGACGATCATCACGGCGGTGATCACCAGCGTCTGGACGATGCCGACGCGCGTGATCCGGCCGACGCGGTCCCACAGGTCCGCGCCGATGTTCTGCGCCGCCATCGCGCTGACCGCCGCGCCGAGCGCCATCGCCGGCATCTGGACATAGGTCCACAGCTGCATCGCGACGCCGAACGCGGCGGTGGTCGCAACACCCTCGCGGTTGACGAGGCCGACGAGCGCCAGCGCCGACAGCGAGATGATGACCATCTGCAGGCCCATCGGGAAACCCTTGACGACGATCGTCTTCATGATCGCGACGTCGCACCACAAATAGCGCAGCTCCCGCCCGCGGAGCCGCAGCGGCAGATCCTTGACATAGATGTAGCCGACGAGCCCCAGCAGCGCCGCGTAATTGGCGATCAGGGTAGCGGTCGCCGAGCCGGCGATTCCCATTTCCGGAGCCGGGCCGAGGCCGCGGATCAGGATCGGGTTGAGCGCGCTGTCGAGCAGGACCGCGACGATCATGAACCACAAGGGCGTCATGCTGTCGCCGGCGCCGCGCAGCGCCATCATCGCCAGCGTCAGCAGCAGCAGCGCCGGCATGGCGAGGAAGATCACGCGCAGATAGGCGAGCGCGAGCGGCGCCGCGTCGCCCGGCGTGCCGAGCAGGTCGAGGATCGCCGGCGACAGGTGCCAGCCGGCGAAGGCGATGGCGATCGTCACCAGCAGGAACGAGCCGCCCGCGGTTCCGAACACGCGCCGCGCCTGGTCGATGTCCTTGCGCCCCCACGCCTGCCCGACGAGGATCGTCGCGGCCATGCCGAAGCCGAACACGAAAGCGGTCAGCAGGAACATCACCATGTTGGCGTTCGACGTCGCCGCGAGCGCGCTCTCGCCGAGGAAGCGTCCGACCCAGATGGCGTTGATGGTGCCGTTCAGAGACTGGAGGATCGAGGAAGCGAGCGTCGGCAGCGCGAAGGCGAGGAGAGTCTTCCCGATCGGTCCCCGCGTCAGGTCGCCGCGTCCGGGTTTCCGCTGTGCTGCTGCGTCTGCCATGCGCCTCCTTGCTGTACCCCGGCGAAGGCCGGGGCCCAGGCCGCTGCACAGCAGCGGTTCCCGCTGCCCTGGGCCCCGGCCTTCGCCGGGGAACGGATCAGCCCAGTCTCTCCAACGCTGCGCGCAGCCGTTCGGCTTCCGCGGCCTTCGCTTCATGGTCCGACCGCGCCTTCTCCACCGCCTCGGGCTTCGCGCGCTCGGTGAAGTTCGGGTTGGCGAGCCGCTGAGCGAGGCTGTCGCGCTCCTTTTCGGCCGCTTCGGCAGCTTTCGAGAGTCGAGCCATCTCATCTGCGAGATTCACCAAACCTTTGAGCGGCGCAAACGCCTGAAATTCGGGCAGGCTGATCTGCATCGAACCTTCCCTGATCTGTGCGCTCACTCTTTGAGCTGTCTCCGCCCAAGGGTGACCTTCGTCCGGTGCGTCATCGGGAAAGATAACCACAGACGTGATTTGTGATCTTGTCAGGCGATTGATCGCTGCTTGATTTCTTTCGTAGTAACCTGTCGATCTGATCGTCCAACCTGCCAGCCTTGCCGACAGCGAAAGCTTATGACCCGGGGGAATATTCAGGTCGGTTCGCCCCGATCTGATTTCTTTGATGACCTGGATGACCCAATTCATTTCCCGTTTCGACGCGACGTCGACCTGCGCCTGGGGGTCCGGCCATTTCGCGACGATCAAATCGTACGGCCGCTCTCCCATCGCGTGCCACAATTCTTCGGTGATGAAGGGCATCAGCGGGTGGAGCATCACCAGGATCTGGTCGAACGCCCAGGCGGCGACGCGCTTGGTCTCGTCGTCGAACGCGCCTTTCACCAGCTCGACATACCAGTCGCAGAAGGTGCCCCAGACGAAATGGTAGATGGCGTCCGCCATCTCGTCGAAGCGCAGCTCGTCGAAGGCGCGGTCGAGCTTGGCGAGGGTCTCGACCACCTCGCCGATGATCCAGCGGTTGACGGGCAGCTCGGCCTCGGGCGCGGCGATGCTGTCGCTCGCCCCTACCCCGTTCATCTGAAGGAAGCGCGCGGCGTTCCACAGCTTGGTCGCGAAGTTGCGGTAGCCCTCGACGCGCTTCTCATCGAGCTTGATGTCCCGGCCCTGGCTTTCCATCGCCGCCAGCGTGAAGCGCAAGGCGTCCGCGCCATATTTGTCGATCAGGCCGAGCGGGTCGACCGTATTGCCCTTGGACTTGGACATTTTCGCACCGTGCGCGTCGCGGACGAGGCCGTGGAGGTAGAGCGTCTTCCACGGCGGCTCGCCCATCAGCTCGATCCCCTGCATCGCCATCCGCGCATCCCAGAAGAACAGGATGTCGAAGCCGGAGATGAGGACGTCGTTGGGGTAGTGGCGGCGGAGGTCCTCGGTTTCCTCTGGCCAGCCGAGAGTCGCGAACGGCCACAACGCTGACGAAAACCAGGTGTCGAGGACGTCCGGGTCTTGCTGGAGATATGCGATCTTTTGATTACTAGCTTCATGCACCATCGTCAGGTTGCCGCTCTCGTAGGAAAATGCGGGAACTTCTGAGAAGGTTATCTGCCAGTCATTGCCATAGTACGCCTGCGCCCGAGGCCGAATTTCACTCTCGCTCCCAACGAAGACCTGACGCTGGTTTCTGCCTTCGATGAATGAGCCATCTGGTAGCTTCAGCGGACCATACCACGCCGGAATGCGGTGGCCCCACCAGAGCTGGCGCGAGACGCACCACGGCTGGATGTTCTCGAGCCAGTTGAACCAGGTCTTGGCCCAGGTCTCGGGAACGATCCTGATGTCGCCCTTCTTCACCGCCTGGAGCGCCGGCAGCGCGAGCCTGGCGGCGTCGACGTACCATTGGTCGGTGAGCCAAGGCTCGATCACGACGCCGGAGCGGTCGCCGAACGGCGTCGGGATGACGCGTTCCTCGACGCGGACGAGCGCGCCTTCGTGTTCGAGCTTGGCAACGACGGACTTGCGCGCATCGTCGCGCGAAAGGCCGAGTAGGTCCTGCGGAATCAGGCCGTCCTGTGTCTGGACCACGAACGCCTGCGCGTCGAACATGTTGAGCATGTCGGCGGGCTTGATTCCCGCGCGCTTGCCGACCTCGTAATCGTTGAAGTCGTGGCCGGGCGTGATCTTCACCGCGCCGCTGCCGAGCTCGGGATCGGCATGCTCGTCGGCGACGATCGGAATCAGCCGGCCGGTAATCGGGTGCTTGATCTGCTTGCCGATCAGCGCCTGGTAGCGCTCGTCCTCCGGGTGCACCGCGACCGCCATGTCGGCGAGCATCGTCTCGGGCCGCGTGGTCGCGACCTGGATCGCGCGGCTGCCGTCCGCGAGCGGATAGCTCAGCGTCCAGAACTTGCCTTGGACGTCCTTCGTCTCGACCTCCAAATCGCTGATCGCGGTCTGGAACTTGGGGTCCCAGTTCACCAGCCGCTTGTCGCGGTAGATGAGGCCCCGCTTGTGCATCTCGACGAAGGTGTGGGTGACCGCGCGCTGGTAGCGCTCGTCCATGGTGAACCGCTCGTGCGCCCAGTCGCAGCTCGCGCCGAGGCGGCGGAGCTGGCGGGTGATCGCGCCGCCCGACTGCGCCTTCCACTCCCAGACGTGCTCGAGGAACGCCTCGCGCCCGATCTCGGCGCGCTTGATGCCCTGGCTGTCGAGGTTGCGCTCGACCACCATCTGCGTGGCGATCCCGGCATGGTCGGTGCCGACCACCCACAAAGCATCCTTGCCGAGCATCCGCTCGCGGCGGGTGAGGACGTCCTGGAGCGTGTTGTCGAGCGCGTGGCCGATGTGGAGCGAGCCGGTGACGTTGGGCGGCGGCATGACGATCGTCCACGGCTGCGCGTCGGGGCGCTCGGGGCGGAACAGGCCTTCGCGCTCCCAATGGGCGTACCAGCGCTGCTCGGTGGTAGCCGGGTCGAAGGTCTTGGGGAGATCGGTCATGGCTGGCGCGGGTTAGCGGTGCGGCCGTGGAGCATCAACACCACTCCGTCACCCGGACTTAATCCGCGGCCTGCCTTCCTTCCGAATGCGAAGAACAGGCGGGTCCCGGCTCAAGGCCGGGATGACGTTATTGTCCCCGCTCCGTCTGCTCCGGCTGCGCTTGTCCGCCGGGGATCGAGTCCGGCACGGGTCCGCCCTCGCCCAGCCAGCGAGCCATCCAGCCGAACACCTCATGGTACCACTGGACCGAGTTTTTCGGCTTGAGCACCCAATGGTTCTCGTCGGGGAAGATCAGCAGCCGCGACGGGATGTTGCGGCGCTGGAGCGCGGTAAAGGCGGCGAGGCCCTGTGTGTAGGGGATGCGGAAGTCGTTCTCGCTGGTGATGACGAGCTGCGGCGTCTTCCAGTTCCTGACGTAGTTGACCGGGTTCCACTTCTCATATTCTTCCGGCGCTTCGTAATGCGGGTGCCCGCCGTGCTCCCATTCGTCGAACCACAGCTCCTCGGTCTCATAGGCCATGGCGCGCGCGTCGAACACGCCGTCGTGCTGGACGATGCATTTGAACCGGTCGGGCCACTGCCCCTCGATCCAGTTCATCATGTAGCCGCCGTAGGAGCCGCCGAGCGCGCAGGCGTTATCCGCCTGAAGCTGCGGGTCGTGCGCGGTCGCGTAGGCGAGGCCGAGCTTCAGGTCCTGGAGCGGCTTTCCGCCCCAGTCCCGGTTGATGCTGTCGGTGAAGGCTTGGCCGTAGCCGGTCGACCCATGGAAATCGACGCTGACCGCGGCATAGCCCGGGGCGGAGAAAAGGCGCGGGTTCCAGCGGAACGACCAGCTGTTGGAGAAGCTGCCCTGCGGCCCGCCGTGGACGAGGAAGGCGATCGGCAGGCTCTTGTTCATCACCGGCTTGAGCGTCCAGCCCCAGACGGTGTCGCCGTTCGCGCCGGCGAAGCTGAACTTGTGGAAGGTAACGGGATCGAGCTGCGCGAGAAGCGCGCGGTTGAGATCGGTCAGCTTCGCCGGCCGACCGCGCGGGTCGAGCCGGTAGAGATCGTCCGGCACCATGATGCTGTTCATCGTAACGACCGCCCCGCCGCCCGGCAGCGCATGGACGTTTCCGTAATTGCCGTCGCCGGTGAGGCGCGACACCTTGCCGCTTGCCACGTCGACGCGGAACACCGGCTGTTCGAGCGTGTCCTCGGCGGTGACGAGGAGGCTCCTGCCGTCCTTTGCCCAGGCGATCGAGCCGACGGAGCGGTCGAAGGCCTGAGTCAGCGGGCGCACTTGCCCGGACGCGAGGTCGCGCAGCATCACGACCTGCCGGTCGGACTCGTAGCCGGGCCGCGCCATGGCGACATAAGCGAGCGTGCGTCCGTCGGGCGACACGGTCGGCAGCGTGTCGGTCGCGTCGTTTGCGTCAGTGAGGTTGACCGGCGGCGCCGAGCCGTCCGCGGGCGCGGCGAAAATGTCGAGGTTGGTCGACAAGGGCTCGATCCGCCCTGCCTCGCGAAGCGCGAAATAGATGGTGCGGCCGTCGCGGGAGAAGGCGATCTCCTCGCCGCCGCCGAATGGCTTCGAGGGCGTGTCGCCGGCGAGCCTGCCTTCGACCGGGACTCCGCCGCCGGCGAGCTTGCCGTTCGCGACAGGGAAGGTGAACAGCCGCGATTTGACCCCCGGCTCCGCCCAGCTGTCCCAGTGGCGGACGAACATCTGGTCGTAGGTGCGGCCGCTGCCGATCTTCGGGTCGGCCGGCAGGCTCGCGCAGTTGAGGTCCGCGCAGCGCAGGTCGCGGTCCGCCCAGACCGCTATGCGGTCGCCGGACGGCGCGAGCTTGAACCCGCTGACGTCGCCGGTGAAGTTGCTGGCCTGAACCGGCGCGCCGCCGATGGTCATGCGGAACAGCTGGTCGTGGTCTCCGACTGGCATCAGGAACCATAGCGATCCGTCCGCGGCGAAGACCGCGTCATGCCCCTTCTCCGCGTCCGCCACGGCCTGCGGCTGCGCACCCGCCTTCGTGAGGTCGAGCAGGTGGAGGGTGTTGACGCGCTTGTTCTGGCTCCAGTCGGTGGTGGAGACGGTGAACACCGCCCAGCGGCCGTCGGACGAGACGTCGGGCGAGCCGAGACGGTGCATCGACTGGAGGTCGACTGCGGTCATCGGGCGGGCGGTGAGCGGGGAAGCGGCGAGCGCGGCCGTGGCGGCGGCGAGGAGGAGCGGGAATTTCGTCATGACGCAGGCGTAGCGAGCAGTGGCGCTAACGGCAATTCCTCCCCGGAACGGGAGGATGTTTACAGCGGCCGTCCCGTGATCCGCGTGATCTCGCGCTTCACATGCTCTTCCACCATCTGCGGGAGATGGTCGTCGAGCCATTGCTTGAGCAGCGGGCGGATCATCTCGCGTACCATCTCCTCGAGCGGGTTGACCGGCGGCGCGGCGGGGATCGTCGCCGCGACGGTCTGGAGCTGCTCGAGTGCCTGGCGGCTCTGCCCGGCCACTTCCTCGTCGACCAGCGGCGGTCCGAGGTCGACCGCCGGCGCGAGCGGCTCGTCGAGCTCGAGCACGTCCTCTTCACCGGCGGCGCTGGCCTGCTCCTCGGCAGGGCCGTCGTCCAACGGCGGCGGCGGCGTGCGCAGCTCCTTCTCCTCGGCGATCACTTTCTTGATCGAGGCGAGAATGTCTTCCATCGAGGGTTCACGGCCGGACGACTGCATAGCCGCCGACGATAAGCCGATTGCGGCGCCCGTGTCACGCCTGTCGGCCCTAGAGAGGGTGCGCGATGTGCCGGCTAGTGGCCGTTGACGGACCAGTGCGGAGGGTCGGTCAGCAGCTTGCGGACGCCGTAGGTCGCACCGACCGCATGCAAGCGCGGATTCCTGGCGTCGCTTCGCGGCAGGTCGATCAGCACCTCGCGGCCGCGCGCGTTCCTGACGTTCATCGGCTCGGACCAGGCGATGCTCATGTCGACGGCCTTGCCGAAGATGTGGTTCGAGGTGAGCGAAGGCTCGTAGACGATGTCGAACAGTTCGACCATTTCCTGCGCCGCTTTGCGCGACGCCGTCTCATCCCCATGATCCCAGATGATCGGGACCGTGCGATCCACCGGCACCTTCCTGGCGCGGATTTGGCCCTTCGCCAGTTTCCAGCTGTAGTGCATCAGATAGACGCGCTGGCGGTTGCGCCGAGTTGCCGACACCCTGACGATGGCACCGGCGGTTTCGAGCGCCCGGATGAACCCGCCGACCGCCGTTGCGAACGCGGGCGCCAAGTCCGCTATTTCGGCGCTGTTGGGATAGTTTTGCTGGTTGGCGTTCCACCAGTCGGCGCCGCTCAATGCCGGATCGCTCATTCGATTTGCCCGTCGTAGCCCGAAAGACGCTCGATCACCTGCCGGTTGCCGGAATATTTGCGGCGGAGCGCGGCGAGCGCCGCATCGGTGCCGGTGCAGGTTTCAGCCAGCTTCGTCTTCAGTTCTGCCGCTCGCGCCGCGTCGTACGGCTCCTCGCCGCGGAAATGGTCGCACGCATCGCGGCGCTCGACGAACGCGGCGACATCCGCCGGCAACGCCCGCGCGCCGACTTGTGCCGGCGCGGTGCAGCCAGCCAGTGCAATTGCGACAGCGAGAGCAGAGCGGCCGCTCATGCCGCTCTCATATCATGGCGGCGGACGTGCGCCTATTGCTGCGGTCGGCTCGCAGCCAAGGCGCAATCAGCCGCGTTCGGGCGAGGTCTCGGGCGGCGGCGGGGCAGTCCCGGCGGGTACCGGCTGTGTCGTCACATCGACAGATGCGGGCGGCGCGGTCTCGATCCGCGCGGAGTTGACCCCAGGCGTGACGATCGGGTTCGCCGGCAGCTCCGCGGGACTGATGGTGCGCGTGGAAACCGTCGGATGGCGCGGGTCGCTCGCCCAGTCGTTCCAGTTGTTCGCGACGTGCCGGTAATTGCCGAGCGGGTCGTAGAGCGGCCCGCCGTCGAGCCCGAGGTCCTGCGCCTCGGCCTGGCCCATCGCGTTCAGCAACTGGAAGCCGGCGACGTAGGCGTCGCGCTTGGCGGTGACGAGGGAGACCTGCGAGTTCAGCAGCTCCTGCTCGGCGTTCAGCACTTCGATGATGGTGCGGGTGCCGACGCTCTGCTCGGCGCGGTTGCCTTCGAGCGCGAGTTCGTTGGCCTGGACGGCGACGGTCTGGGCCTGGATCGCCCGCTGCGCGGCATCGTAGGTGGCGAAAGCGGCGCGGGCGGCCTGGACCACCGCGCGCTCGGTGCCGACGACCTGCTCCAGCACCTGCCCCTCCTCCGCCTGCGCCTGGCGGATGCGCGCGGCCGGAAGGCCGCCCTGGAAGATCGGAATGCTGGCACTCAGCCCGATCGCGCTTTGACTGCCGGTGTTCGGCTGGCCCGGAATGCTGTTGCCGCCGAGGTTGTTCACATAAGTGTTGCTGAGCACGCCGGAGAGCGTGGGCAAACGTCCGGCGCGCGCGACGCGAACGTCATAGCCGGCGGCAATCGCCGAGCGCGTGATCGCGAGCAGGTCGGGGTTGTCGGCAAGCGCAATCTGCACCGCCTCCTCGGGAGTCTTGGGGAGGGGCGGGAGCGGCGGCGGCGGCGCGAGCCCATCGGGAGGATGCCCGACCACCTGCCGGTAAGTCGCCTCGCTGGCAGTCAGCCGGCCCTGCGCTTCGGCGAGTTGCGAGCGGCCGAGCTGGAGGCGCGCTTCCGACTGCGCCACGTCGGTGCGGGTCAGGTCGCCGATCTGGAAGCGGTCGCGGGTCGCCTCGAGATTGGTCTCGAGCACCTTCACGTTATTCTGGTTGAGCTCGACGATCGCGCGGTCGCGGATCACGTCCATGTAGGCGATGACGGCATTGGTGAAGACGTCGCCTTCGACCGCGCGTAGCGTGGCGCGGCCGGCTTCGACGCGGGTCTGGGCAGCGCGGATGTTATTTTTGACGCTGCCGCCGTTGAACAAAGGGACGCTGAGGTCCGCTCCTGCCGACAGCGTCGGCCCCTTGCCGCCGCTGTCGAGCACGCCGCGCTGGGCGAGGTTGCGGTTGATGCCGACCGATCCCGCGATCTGCGGTCGCCCCGCCGCTTTGGCGATCGCCACCGTCGCATCGGTCGCCTGAAGGCTCTGCCGCTGCGCCGTTAATGTGGGGTTGGTCTGATAGGCCGAAACGAGCGCCTCGCGCAGCGAATCGGCGCTCGCTGTGCCGGCCATCAGGGCAGCGATCAGCGATCCGGTGAGAAGCTTGCGAACCACTCGTGAAAACCTCTTAGAAAGTGAAAGCCCTGGGGCACATGAAGCCGGGAAGCGTGGGGACGCCGGCATCGCTCAAAGACAGATGTCCGAACGCGTCTCCGGCCTTGCGGCCGACGACGAGGCGGGTGATGCCGCGATCGATCAACGCGGTGCCTAGCCGGCCGCCGTCGGCGAGCTGGTCAGTGATCGCGTCGGGAATATATTCGACGGCGCCGTCGATCAGGACCTGGTCGTAGGGCGCGCCCTTCTTCCACCCCGTACCAAGCGGGCCTTCGGCCACGTCGAGGCCGTTTTCACGGGCCGCCGCCGCGAGCTCGGCCGAGCTTTCGAGCGCAGTGACGGACAGGCCCATCGCCTGCAGCACCGCGGCCGAATAGCCGCTGCCGGCACCGACCACGAGCGCGCGCTGACCCGGTAGCGGCATCATCTGGGTGAGCAGCGACCCGAGGACCGCGGGCGCCGGGAGGAAACGGCCGTCGCCCATCAGCACCGCGCGGTCGACGTAGGC
>NZ_WJSQ01000088.1 GCF_009720245.1 Sphingomonas segetis
CGCCGGAGTCGCGCCGCGGGTCGGCAAGCTTCACCTGATCGATCCCGCGCAAAAGGCGCTCGACGTCGCGCGCAGGCGGCTCGAGGGCGCCGGAAACGCCGCCTTCCACCTCGCGCCCGCCGACGCGATCCCGCTGCCCGACGCAAGCCAGGATTTCGGCTATTCGCTCGGCGTCCTGCATCACATTCCGAACACGGCGCGGGCGCTCGCCGACGCGGTGCGCAAGCTCAAGCCCGGCGCGCCGTTCCTGCTCTACATCTATTACAAGCTCGAGAACCGGCCCGGCTGGTTCCGCCTGGTCTGGCGCGGGACCGACGCGGTGCGGCGGGCGGTCAGCCGGCTGCCGTTCCCGATCGCGCGCGGCGTGACCTCGGCGATCGCGGGGACGGTTTACTGGCCGCTCGCCCGCCTCGCACTCGCCGCCGAAAAAGCCGGGCTCGACCCTTCGAACATCCCCTTGAGCAGCTATCGCCACCGCAGCTTCTACACGATGCGGACCGATGCCCTCGACCGCTTCGGCACCCGGCTCGAGCAACGCTTCACGCGCGGCGAGATCGAGCGGATGATGCGCGAGGCGGGGCTGGAGGACGTCCGGTTCAGCGAACGACCGCCTTATTGGGTGGCGTGCGGTACGAGGCGGCGGGAGGCGGTTTCGGTGTTCAGCGTGTCGGTCGTGATTCCCCTCTACAACAAGGCCGAGGCGGTCGAGACGACACTCAAGTCGGTGCTTCGCCAGACGCGGCCGCCGGACGAAGTCGTCATCGTCGACGACGGATCGACCGACGGGTCCGTCAGGGTGATCGAGCGGGTGCTCGAGGCCGAAGCGACGACCATCCCCGTCCGGCTGATCAGGCAGGAGAATGCCGGCGTTTCGGTCGCTCGCAACCGCGGCGCGGAGGAGGCGCGCTTCGACTATATCGCCTTCCTCGACGCGGATGACGAGTGGCTGCCCGAATGTCTCGCCGAGTATGAAAAGCTCGCCCGGCACAATCCCGATTCCGGCCTGTTGACCGTACTTCTGGCAAAGATCACGCCGAAGGGACTGCTCATCCCCGAGCGGAGCGCCCTTTCCGACGGCTTCTTTGGCGAAGTGCGCAGCCCGCTCGAAACCTATCGCAAGGGATACGGGCTCGTCAGCTCGTCCTCGATTGCGGTGCGGCGCGATGCATGGCGCAGGTCTGGTGGATTCCCCGCGGGAGTAGCCAATGGAGAGGACATCTGCTGGTGGGTGAAGCTGCTGATGAACGAACGCGTGGCGCACAGCGCGCTGCCTTTGAGCATCTGGCACGACGAGTTCTCCGGCGCGGCGGATCGGAAGGGCACCGTGCCGCACCATTTCGCTTACTTTCTCGGAAGCCAGGAGGGCCGCGAGTACCTCCGCGATTCTAGCCTCGTCCATTTCCTCGGTTCCAACCTTCCGGTGCAGATCGGCGGTCGCAGGCTCGCCAACGACGGCGAAGTGGTTGCCGAGCTTCGCCGCCTTTCGTCCGCCCTTCCGCTGCGTTTCAGGAGCCTCTCGGTCGCCGCCGCGGTCGTTCCGCAGTGGCTGCTGCAGCGGGCGCTTGCATGGAGAAGGGGCAGCCGGCGCCGAAAGCGCTCGGCCGTAGCGGCTCATCCGCCGGCGCCGGAGAATGGCGATCACTCGAACCTGTAGCCGAATCTCGTCACATCCTCGGCGTAGATGGAACCGACCAGCTCGATGAGGTCGGGCGTATAGAAGCTTCGATAATCGACCGGTGTCCCGGACGCGTTCGATTCGGCCAGCGGTGGCAGGTTCGGCAGGCGCTCGCGGAGGTATGCGTAGGTCGCATCCAGATCCTCGAACCTGCCGAGGTGGTCGACAAGGACTCCCCCATCGGCGTTGCAGACGAACGGCGATTGCGGCTGGAATGCGAGGTCGAGCCTGCGCAGGTCGCGCTTCGCGAGCCAGTTGGTGACGAAAGTTTCGAACGTATCGAACTCGGGGACGAGATATTGTTCGGGGTGCAGGACGCGGCCTGCGTTCGTACCGCCGATGCCGCCTCCGCGCTTCACGAAGCGATAGGCCGAAACCAGCCGGTCCCACGGGTTTCTCGTGATCGCGAACCGCGGCAGCGCTTTGACTGCGGAGGAACCCCAGCGCTCGATGTCCGCCGCGCGGACATGGCCCATGAACCGTCCGTAGAGCGCCTCGTTGACGGCCGTGCCGGCGGCCTTGGGGACGTGGACGAAGACAATGCCGGCTTTGAGCCACAAGGGCGTTCGCCGGGTCACGAGCACCCGCCGCTGAACGCCCGAAGGCAAGGTCCGGTAGATTGTCCGCGCGGCTTCCAGCATGCCGCTATTCTCCTCGTGCGGAGCTGTGGTAGCCGATCCTCGTGAAGTGCGCGATCCTGTTGACCAACCTCAAATTGGGCGGTGCCGAGCGGGTTGCAGTGAACCTCGCCAACGGATTGCGGAATAGCGGCTGGGACGTGGACCTCGTCCTGGTGGACGCCGCGGGGAAGCTACTTCGCGAAGTCGACCCCCAAGTCAGGATCGTCAATCTTTCGGCACGTCGCGGGCGCGGCGCCGTGCTCGCTTTCCGTCGCTATGCGTTCGCGAACAATCCCGACGCCGTCCTCCCGATCGCCTATGAAATGAACCTCGTCGCGGGACTGGCACTGATTGGCATGAAGTCGCGACCGAAGCTCTTCATGACCGTCCACAATCCTCTCAGGCGCTTTGCGGAGACATCCCTTGCCTACAGGTCCGTCGCGATGGGACTCTCGCGCTTGCTCTACCCGACGGCCGAGCGAGTGATCACGGTTTCGCGCGGCATTGCTGACGAAATGGTGGCCCGCAAGTGGACGATCGCTGACCGAATTGCGACCATCTATAATCCGGTGATCTCCGAAGACTTCGCGCAGTTCGCGAATGCGGCCTGCCCGGCGAACCTGCGCCACGACACTTCGATGCCCGCCATCGTCAACGTTGGCCGGCTCGTTCCCCAGAAGAACCATGCGCTTCTCCTCGATGCTTTCAAGCTCGTCACTGAGCAGCGGCCGGCCCAACTGTGGATCGTTGGCGAAGGGCCGCTTCGAACCGAACTGGAGCAGCGCATCGAACGGTTGCACTTGGGCGAGAGCGTCCAGCTTCTCGGGCACATTTCCAACCCGTTCCCCATTATCCGCGCGGCGGACCTCTTCGTGTTGTCATCGGGTCACGAAGGATTCGGCAACGTGCTCGTGGAAGCGATGGCGCTTGGAACGCCGATCGTTTCGACCGACTGCCCTTACGGACCTCGGGAGGTCCTGGAGGGAGGAAAATGGGGTGTGCTCGTTCCGCCGGGCAATGCTGAAGCTCTTGCGAATGCGATGCTGCGCGTTTTGGGCGAGGGCGGGACCGATGCGCGCCCAAGGGCGCAGGACTTCACGGTCGAGCACGCAGTGGGCGACTATGTCGCGCTGATGCGGTCGGCCATGGGCGACTAGCATGCAGATCGTCTTGCACATTGGCGTCCACAAGACCGCGAGCACCTATTTGCAGGCCGTCCTGGAGGCGAGCCGCAACCGCCTGCGAGCGGAAGGCATCGGCTATGTCACGCTCGAGGAAATGCGAAGCGGCATCACCGCCCGCGTCCGCCGCCCCGGACTTTTTGGCAGCCGGCTGAAATCGATCGCGCGACGGCTGGTTAAGCAGCACGCGGGTTGCCGACGTCTGATAATCTCGGACGAGAACCTCTCCGGTGGATCGCGCGAATTGATCAAAGGTACATTCTACTCAGCGGCCGGCGAGCGTACCTCGGGCTTCGCGGAGGCGCTGGGGATCCACGACGTCAGCATCATGGTTGCGACGAGGTCATATGATTCGTTCGTATCGTCTTGCTATTGCGAGTATCTGCGGCACTTTTCTTTTGTTACGCCAGCCGCGTACGTGGCCGCAATCGACATCCACCGGCTGGACTGGGCGATGCTCATCGCCGATCTCTGCCGCCGCTTTGGACAGGAGCGCGTCACCGTCTGGCGGTTCGAGGATTTTCGTGAGGTCGAAGACGACGTGCTGTCCGCGATGACCGGCGGCGCCGCGGTACACTGGATCAAGCCGGCTGGATCTGTCCGGCCGTCCTTCTCCCAAAAAGCGATCGACGCGCTAACCGCTCTCCTGCCGCTGCTCGGCCGTAAGCAGGTGAGCGCTTTGGTCGAGCCCGTCGCGCAGGCGATGGCTCGCTCAGATTGCGCCACTTTTCGGGCTTATGATGACGAGACCGCGTCTGCTCTGCGGGCGCGCTACGATCGCGATATGGCGCGGCTCGAAAGCGAGTTCCCCAAAATGCGGCTCATCCGGCCCGCTTCGTCAGGGGTGAAGCATCCGCCGGGTCTCGGTCACGTCGCCGAATGCGATGCTGGCCACGAGGCGGATTCGTGAGTCAGCCACAGCGCACGCGAATCGTCGTCATCAGCATGCGCGACAGCATCGAGCGGCGCGCGGCCTTTCTCGACCGTGCCAAAAACGCTGCTGTATCCTGGACTTTCTTCGATGGCCTCAGCGGCGTCGTACCGGGACTGGTTTACGACGATTCACGCGCCAGGGTGCTGCTTGGCCGCTCGCTCGGCCGAGGCGAAATCGGTTGTTATGCGAGCCATTATACGCTGTGGACTCAGCTCTTGCGCGATGACGCAGATCAGTATGTCGTCCTCGAGGACGACGTGATCGTCAATTGGAAGTTTCTCGAGAAGCTCGCGCAGGTGGATTTCGGCCAATCCGGTATCGACTACCTGCGGCTCTACTGTCTCAGGCCGGGCCGCCTCTCCGTACGGCGCTACCGTTACCTGGAAAACCGTCACCTCATCGCGCTGAGAGATCCTGCCTATGGGACGCAGGGTTATGTGATTACGCGCGCCGGAGCCCGGCGACTGGTCGAGTCCTGCGGCCGGATCGTGCGTCCGATCGACAGCCAGCTCGATCGGTATTGGGAGCACGGACTTCCCAATCTTGCCCTTTTCCCGTTCCCGATCATCGATGAATTCGCCGGTTCGACGATCGGCGATCACCGCGTCCGCGCCGCGAACGAACCCGCGCGCGCTCGCATCGAGCGCAAGCTCCGCTCGGCCTGGGACCGGGTCAGGCGCATGGCCTGGCTGCTGACCCGGTCACATCGACAGGTTCGCGATCCCTGCCGGTTCGCGGCGCCGCTGGCCGAGCACGCCGCGGGAGAATGAACCGGGTGCGGCCGGTGCCAGTCCATCAGGGGCTGGGCGGTCGCCAGATCATCGGCTCGAGTTGCTGATTGTCCTCGCGATAATAGGCCCGGATGTCGTCCTTCATTCGTCCGCGATCTCGCCCTGGTAGCCGGCGCGGCTCCCCATCGAGAATGCGCGTCTCGCCACGCCCAGGCTCTGCCGGCCCGGTGCCGTCATGGCACAACCAGCTGCTTTACGGAGGAGGCGGGTTCCTTCCTGTCCGGGAAGCAAATGTCGGGATGCGATTTGAGATAATGGACCCATGCGGTCGTCCCGCACTTCGGCGCACCGACGATGAACAGGTTGGGCTTCGGCGAGCTCATTTCACGGCGCGCCAGATTCGCGGCCGCAGCTTTGCCTCGTCGGCTGCATAGAGCCGGTCGAGCTCTGCCCTCAGCGTCGGGCTCAGCCGTTCGCCATAGCCTCGCTTCGCGTTGAGCCGCGCGACGAGGCTGGCCAAAGGCGCCGCGTCCAATCCCGTAAGTCGGCGGATAGCGCGGTAGAGCGCGGAAAGCCCGCGCGGCGGCCGGTGCAGGATTAGCCGCAGCCACTTCGATCGGCTCCGCTGCGCTTGGTTGATGCGCGGGAAGTCGGTTCGGCCGCCGTCGCGCACGCCGAGGAAGCGCATGATCTCGCAATAGGTCGCGCGCGGGTCGCGCCGCCAATCCTCGAAGTCGAATACGCGGACCTGGTCCGCTGGAAACTGGTCGAAATAACGATCGACCTGCTCGCCGAGGAAACCGAACGCACGGTAATCGAGGAAGGATTTTTCGTCGCAGGCGGGGCCGTGGTCGCCGGGGCCGCGCTTACCCGAGAGCCGCCACGCCGTCTCGAAATCCGCGTGGTTCTCGACCCCGTTGTCGAGCAGCTGGTTGTGCCAGGAGAAGAGAAGTTCGGGACGGTTGCGGACGAAGATGACGATCTTCGCATCGGGCTTGAATTCGCGAAGGTTTCTCGCCGCCTCTTTCGAATAGAGATAGGACGCAGAGGCTTCGCCAGCGATGGGCTGCGACGTCGCTTCGGCGAAGAGGCCCAGATAGTCGCGTTCGGTCCGGATGCGCCGCTGATCGGGAAAGTCGGTGCAGAAATAGTGCGGCTCCTTGCGGTCAGGCAGGAAGATGTCGGGGTGGCCGCGGAGATATTCGTACCACGCCGTCGTCCCGCACTTGGGCGCTCCGACAATGAACAGATTGGGTTTCACGCCGTCGTACCGGGACCGTCCTCACTCGGCCGCTTCGTATTGCTCGATCACCCAGGGCTCGTCCTGGGCCTTGTCGATCCATTCGGCGACGTCGGCGTGGGAGAGGACCGCTTTCATGTACACGCCGGCGAAGTTGGGCACATGCACGCCGTGGGTGATGAAGCGGGTGACGACGGGCGCGTACATCATGTCCGCTGCGCACCAGTCGCCGAACAGGAAGTCGCCGGTGCCGCCGAAGCGCGCGCGTGCCTGCGCCCAGAGCTGGAGGACTCGGTCGATCTCCTCCTTTACGGGATCGCCGAGCTGCTTGGGCGAATAGCTCCTGCGGACGTTCATCGGCAGCTCGCGCCTCAAATTCGCGAATCCGGAATGCATTTCCGCGGCCATCGAGCGGGCGACGGCGCGCGCCGCTTCGTCTTCGGGCCAGTAGAGGGCAGGGCCGTGACGGTCGGCGAGGAACTCGACGATGGCGAGGCTGTCCCAGACGACGATGTCGCCGTCCCACAGGATCGGCACCTTGCCGAGTGAGGGCGCGAACTCGTCGCCCTCGCGGCGCTTGTCCCAGTCCGCGTCGAACATCGGCACGACCAGCTCCTCGAACTCCTCGCCCGATTGCTTTGCCGCGAGCCAGCCGCGCATGGACCAGCTCGAATAGGCTCGATTGCCGATGATCAGCTTGAACAAATGCTCGCCCCTATGTCGTTGCGGCTTCGAGGATCGCGGTTCGTAACTCGGGGATGCCGCTACCGGTTTCGCTCGACGTCGTGAAGATGGAGGGGTGCGCGGCGGGATGCCTGGCAGCCTCGACCATCGTCGCCTCGTAGATGGCGCCGAGCGCAGACGGTTTCACCTTGTCGCCCTTCGTGAGGACGAGGTGGTAACTGACCGCCGCATCGTCGAGCATCCGCATGACCTCGCGGTCGACCTCTTTGAGCCCGTGGCGCGAATCGACCAGCACCAGCGTGCGCTTGAGCACGGCGCGGCCGCGCAGGTAGTCGTTCACCAGGAATCGCCAGCGTTTGACGAGGTCCTTCGGCGCGTCGGCGAAGCCATATCCTGGCATGTCGACCAGCCGCAGCTGCAGCGGCTGCCCGACGTCGAAGAAATTGAGTTCCTGCGTTCGCCCAGGCGTGTTCGAGGTCCGCGCGAGGCTGTTGCGATTGGTGATCGCATTGAGGAGCGAGCTCTTGCCGACGTTCGAGCGGCCGGCGAACGCGATTTCGGGCACGTCCGGGTCGGGCAGGAACTTGAGCTCGGGCGCGGACTTCAGGAACTCGATCGGGCCCGCGAACAGCTTGCGCGCGCGCTCGGTCAGCTCCTGGTCCGCCACCGGGCTCATGTCTCCACCGGATGCGTGTCGCTGAAGTGCAGCCCGAACTTGCGGTACAGCCACCATTGCTGCGCGATCGTCAGGATGTTGTTGGTCATCCAGTAGAGCTGAAGCCCGGCCGCGAACGGGGCCATGATGAACACCAGGAACCACGGCATGATCGCGAAGATCTGCGCCTGTGCCGGATCCATCGGCTGCGGGTTGAGCTTCATCGACAGCCACTGGGTCGCGCCGACGAGGATCGGGAGCACGCCGATCGCGAGCATCGCCGGCGGGGTGAAATTGAGTAGCCCGAACAGGTTCACCGGAGTCAGCGGGTCGGGGGCCGACAGGTCCTTGATCCACAGGACGAACGGCTGGTGGCGCATTTCGACGCTGACCAGAAGCACCTTGTAGAGCGCGTAGAACACCGGGATCTGCAGCACGATCGGAAGGCAGCCGGCGGCCGGGTTCACCTTCTCGGTCTGGTAGAGCTTCAGTATCTCCTGCTGCTGGCGCTGCTTGTCATCCTTGAAGCGCTCCTGCACGGCTTTCATCTTGGGCTGGAGCTTGCGCATCGCCGCCATCGACTGGAACTGCTTCTGCGCGATCGGGAACATGATCCCGCGCACGATGAAGGTCAGCGCAATGATCGCCAGGCCGAAGTTCCCGAGGGTGTGGAACAGGAACATCAGCACGTCGAAGATCGGCCGCATGAAAAATTCGAACCAGCCCCAGTCGATCGACTTGGACAGCTTCGGGATTCCGGCCTCCTCGTAGCGGTCGAGCCATTCCTTCTCCTTGGCGCCGGCGAACAGGCGGGTCTCCGTGGTCAGTGCCTGTCCGGGGCCGACGACGGCGGGCGCGAGCGCGTAATCGGCCTGATAGCCGCCGTTCGGGCTCTTGCGGAAGTTTGCGGCGATCGACTTTTCCGGCGCGAGCGCGGTCAGCCAATATTTGTCCGTGAAGCCGAGCCAGCCGCTGACGCTTGGGAAGGCCTGGTCGCCTTCCTTGTCGAGCGTCTTGTAGTTGATGTCGTAGTCGGCCTCGCCGCCGAAGACGCTGATCGGCCCGACATGATTGGTCCAGCTATCCGGGTCGTGGGACTGGTCGGCGCGGCTGAGCAGACCCATCGGCCGCACGGTCAAGGGCTTGCCGGATGCATTGAGGACACTTTGGCGGACGGTGAAGAGATAGCCTTCGTCTATGGCGATCCTGAGCTGGTAGCGGGCGCCGTCGGCCATTTGCGTGCTCAGCGTCACCGGATGTCCCGGCGTCAGTTGCTGGCTGTCGGCGGTCCACACGGTGTCGAGCGTCGGCACCTGCGCGCCCTGAGCCGTCCACCCGAACTGGGCGATATAGGCGCCGGGCGCGCCGAGCGGCGACAGGAGCCGCGCTGGCGGGGAGTTGCGCGCAATCGTCTGCTTCTGGTCGACCAACAGCAGATCGTCGATCTGCGCGCCCTTGAGATTGATCGAGCCGCTCAGCGAGGGCGTGCGGATGCTGACTCGCGGAGCCGAAGCCAGCGCCGCCGGGACCGACTTCGTCGCCTTCGGTGTCGCGGGCGCGCTCGGCTGCGCAGTCGGCGGCGGAGCGGGCACCCTCTCGCCCTGCTCGACCTTGGTGCTCGGCGGGTTGGCCGTCGGGAAGAATTTGCCGGACGCCCAGGTCCAGCCGAGCAGCACCAGCACGCTCAGCAGCACCGCGAGGATCAGGTTCTTGTTATCGTTCAACAGTCAGTCCCTCACGGTACCGGGTCGGGGCCCTGACCGCCCCAAGGATGACAGCGGCAGATGCGCTTGAGCGCCATCCATCCCCCGCGCGCAGCCCCATAGCGCTGGATCGCCGTAATGGCATAGGCCGAGCAGCTGGGTTGATAGCGGCAGCTCGGCGGAAGGATTTGCGACGGCCCCATCTGCCAAGCGCGCGTGATCAGGATCATCAGCTTCGCGATCACGGCTTGCGAAGCCTGTCGAGCGCGCCGGCGAGCTCGGAACGGAGCTGGGCGAAGTCCCGTTCAATCCCCTTGGAGCGGCCGATCATCACATGATCGGCGCCGGGGATTCCCCGCGCCGGCACGACCTCGCGGGCAAGCGCGCGGAATCGGCGCTTCATACGGTTGCGTACGACCGCGCCGCCGATCTTCTTGGTCACGGTAAAGCCGACGCGCATCGCCGCGTCCGAATCCTTGCGGTCGCGGACGAGCAGGACGAAGCCGGGTGTGGTCGCGCGCAACCCGCCATTCGCGGCGAGGAAGTCGGCGCGCTTCGTGAGCGTAATTAGGCGCTGAGCTTCTTGCGGCCGCGCGCGCGGCGGGCGTTCAGCACCTTGCGGCCGCCGACCGTCGCCATGCGGGAACGGAAGCCGTGACGCCGCTTGCGGACGAGGTTGCTCGGCTGGAAGGTGCGCTTCATCGCTCATGCCTTGTGTTCGAAATCAAAGGAAAAAGGGCCGCCCAAGAGGCAGCCGTTGTCGTGCGCGCCGATAGTGCAGAGGGGCGGGCAAGTCAATCTCCGCTCTGCTCGCGCTGGGCCTTGCGGATCGCCTCGCGGCGACGCGCGCTTCGGCGGCGCAGCGCTCGGTCCATCCAGTGGCCGGCCTTGGGTTGCCACCGCTTGACCTTCACATAGTGACGCTTCGCCCACATGCTGGTTTTCAGGATCAGCGCGAGGCCGGGCGCGATGAGGAAGATGCCGCCGGGCCCGGGGACCGGCGCGATTGCGAAGCCGGCGATCACGAGCAGCACGCCGAGCGCGAACAACGCCCACTCGACGATCGGCTTGTCCATCATGCGGCGCCAGCTGTCTCGTTTCGTCATACGCGGCCATGTGGTTGGGAACGGTCGTTCGCGCAAGCGCTTGCAGGAAGTACCTCGAGCAGTCTAGCGTCGGGCCGCCGAGCTAGGGGGAAGTCTGACCAGCGTTGTTCGTTCGGGGGGCGGGGCCTGATGGCCGCGACCGTCGCCACTGTCGCTTATCTCGGGCTCGAAGCGCGCGGAGTCGAGGTGCAGGTCCAGCTCACCTCCGGCGTGCCCAAGTTCACCATCGTCGGGCTCGCCGACAAGGCCGTGGCCGAGAGCCGCGAGCGGGTCCGCGCCGCACTCGCCGCGATCGGCCTCGCGCTCCCGCCGAAAGTCATCACCGTCAACCTCTCGCCCGCCGACCTGCCCAAGGAAGGCTCGCATTACGACCTCCCGATCGCTCTGTGCCTGCTCGCCGCGATCGGGGCCACGGATGCGGAGACGCTGTCACACTATGTCGCGGTCGGCGAGCTGTGCCTCGACGGGCGCATCGCGCCGTCGCCGGGCGTGCTGCTGGCGGCGATTCATGCGTCGTCGCTCGACAAGGGGCTGATCTGCCCCGCGGCGCAGGGCAGTGAGGCTAGCTGGGCCGGCGAGCTCGACGTGATCGCCGCTCCGGACCTGCTTGCGCTGCTCGCGCATCTCAAGGGAACGAGCCTCGTATCGCCGCCGCTGCCGGTCGAGGCGGAGCCGCCCGAAGGCGGGCCGGACCTCGCCCAGGTCAAGGGGCAGGAGGTGGCGAAGCGGGCGCTCGAGATCGCCGCCGCCGGAGGGCACAATCTGCTGATGAGCGGCCCCCCGGGCGCGGGGAAGTCGCTGCTCGCGGCATGCCTGCCGGGAATCCTGCCGCCGCTGCAGCCGGGCGAGGCGCTCGAAGTCTCGATG
>NZ_WJSQ01000089.1 GCF_009720245.1 Sphingomonas segetis
CGCTGAGCGCTTCGCCCGAGCTCGACGGCGACACGCTTGCGCTCGCCGCGGGGCTGGTCGACGAGATGCGGCTCGGGCGCGGCACCCAGCCCGACGTGCTCGCGGTCAGCCTGTCGGCCACGGACTATGTCGGCCACAGCTACGGCACCGAGGGCGAGGAGATGTGCCTCCAGCTGCTCGAGCTCGACCGCGAGATCGGCGATTTCCTCTCCGTTCTCGACAGCCGCGGCATCGATTATGCGGTCGCGCTGACCGCTGACCACGGCGGCAAGGACATCCCTGAGCGCGAGCGGCTCGCGGGAGTCGCCGACGCGGTGCGGGTCGACAAGGCCCTCAGCAGCGGCGTGATGGGGCCGAAGCTCGCCGCCCAGCTCAACATCCCCGGCCCCGGGCTGATTGGCGGAAGCAATTCCGGCGACATGTACATCGACGACCGCTTGTCCGCGGCAGACCAGAAGCGGCTGCTTGACGCGCTGGTTGCCGCCTACCGCGGGCATCCTCAGGTCGAAGCGGTATTCACGGCGGCGGAAATCGCCGCGACTCCCGAACCGACGAGCCCGCCCGACAAGTGGAGCCTGATCGAACGTGTCCGCGAAAGCTATTATCCGGGCCGCTCGGGCGACTTCTACGTAATCCTGAAGAAGGACGTGACACCGATCGCCGACACCAGCCGCGGCTATGTCGCGACTCATGGAAGCCCGTGGGACTACGACCGCCGCGTGCCCATCCTGTTCTGGCGCCCGGGCTTCAGGGGAGCGACCGTCGAGGCACCCGCGGAAACTGTCGACATCATGCCGACGCTTGCGGCCATCATCGCGCTTCCGGTCGCCGCAGGCTCGGTCGATGGTCACTGCCTCGAGGGCACGCCTGCTTTTTGCCCGCAGCGCTAAGCGCTTCAAAACACCAGCTTTTCTTTCCGCTGCCTTTGAGGCATGAAGCTCCTGCAGGAGCGGAGGGGAGGAATGCGGAAGCGGATTGTGGCGGTTTTGCTGGCCGGCATCGCGCTCGGCGCATGCGTGGAGACGCGCCAATATGCCGACGTCCAGTTCACGCCGCCCGCAGGCGACTACAAGCTGCTGGTGCTTCGGCCCGATGTCACCGTCGGCTCGCTGACCACCGGCGGGATGGTCGAGCCGCGCGCCGAGTGGACCGATCAGGCGCGCGCCAACATCGTCGCCGCGCTGCGCGCGCAGCAGGCGGCGCGTGGCGGCAAGGTCTCCATTATCGAGCACCGTAACGAGCTTCCCGGAGTCACCGAACAGGAGCTCGCCGATGTCGAACGCCTCAACTTCGTCGTCGACCAGTCGATCGTCGAGCACAAATATCTCGGCGATTACCTCCCGACCAAGCGCGGCCGCGGCCTCGACTGGACGCTCGGGGCCGACGCCGTGCGGCTTGGGGAGATGACCGGCTACGATTATGCGCTGTTCCTCCACGCCGAGGACCAGGTCGCCTCGACGGGGCGAATCGCGCTCGGCGTGGTCGGCCTCGCCGGCTGCGTCGTCGGCTTCTGCGCGCCCAATATCGGCGGCGCGGAGCAACTCGACTATGCCTCGCTGGTCGACCTCAAGACCGGCGAGGTGGTGTGGTTCAACGTCGTCGACGCGGCGAGCCAGGTGCCGGGGATCAAATTCGGAGACCTCAGGACTCCGCAGGGCGCGGCGCAGATGGTCGAGCGTCTGCTCGGGCGGATGAAGCCGGGCGAGGCCGTCCGCCGGGCGCAGGGAGAGCGCTGATGTGCGTGCGCTGTCCGCAGATCTGCCGTCGTTCGCTGCTGGTCGGCGGCGGGGTGGCGGCGGCGGCCCTCCACACCGGCGTCGCGAGCGCGCGCATCAGGCCATCCGACATGGTCCCGCTGATCGGCCCCGGGTTCAAGCCGACCGAAAAGGACGAGCAGGGCCTGTGGAAGGAGATGGAACGGGTCGAGGAGGAGATCGCGGGGACCAACCTGCTGATCACGGACCCGACGCTGACCGGATATCTGAAGGACATCATCGGCACGGTCGGAGGGCCGGCCGCGAAGGATTTCCGCATCTACCTCGCCCGAATCCCCGAGTTCAACGCGATGATGTTTCCGACGGGTTTCGCGGTGGTCTTCTCGGGCCTCCTCCTGCGCATGCGCAACGAAGCGCAGCTCGCCGGCGTGATCGCGCACGAATCGGGGCACTTCCTGCGCCGCCACATGATCCGCTCGTGGCGCGACCAGCGGCGCAAGAGCGATGTTTTTTCGATCGGCGCGATGCTCGCCGGAATCGGCGGCGCAGGCGCCGGCATCTATCTCGGCGACTATGTCCAGCTCGCGCAGCTCGGCGCCATCCTGTCGCTGTTCAAGTACAGCCGCGACATGGAAGCCGAGGCGGATGCGATGGGCGCAAAGCTCATCGCCGAGGCGGGCTATGATCCGATGGAAATGTCGAGCATCTGGCTGCAGCTGATCGGCGAGCAGAAGGCGAGCGCCGCCTATCGCGGGAAGTTCCGCCGCCGCGGCTCGATCTTCGACACGCACCCGTCGGACGATGCGCGCATGGCGGACCTCAGGGCCGACGCGCTCGAGCTGAAGGTGCCGGGCAAGGCATACGACAGCCGCCGCGGTCGTTATCTGGCGACGATCGGCCCGATCCGCCAGATGCTGCTCGACGATCAGGTGAAGCTCAACGACCCCGGCGCGAGCCAGTATCTGCTCCAGACGCTGGCGCAGGACGGGTGGGACGGGCTGCTGCGCTTCTACGAGGGCGAGGTGTGGCGGCTGCGCAACCGCAAGGGCGACGACGTGCGCGCCGCGCAAAGCTATGCGGCGGCGGTCGTCTATCCGGACGCGCCGGCCGATGCCTGGCGGTGGCACGGAATCTCGCTGCTCAAGGAAGGGCGCAGCGGTGAAGCGAAGGCGGCATTCACGAAATATCTGGCGATGAAGCCTGATGCGCCCGACGCCGCATGGGTGCGGCAGACGATCGGGTGAGGAGGCAAAGGTGAAGCGTTTCCCGACGGCGGCCGTGCTGGTCGCGGCTGCGGCTTTGTCCGCCTGCTCGACCCTGGCCGGCGAAGGCTATGGCTATAGCTCCTATGCCCCGGTGAACGTCCGCCGAGTCAACGTCGGCAACGGAAACATGTCGGTGGTACCGCCGCGCCCTTGGAACCGCCACCGGGCGATCCTGTTCGACGACATTCCGGCGGTCGAGGACTGGACGCTGAACGGGCCGCTGCTCGACGGGATCACCTTCATCACCGGCCTCAAGAGCGGCCGGTTCATGGTTCGCCAGCGCCGAACGACCGACCAGCAGGTGCCCAAGTTCCGCGCCGACATGACTCCGCCCGAGATCGCGGCGATGCTCGAGAGCCTCTATCGCGTGCGCGGCGGGGCGGTCGATTTCCGAACCATCTCCATTCAGCCGCGCCAGTTCCTTGGGACCAACGGCTTCCAGTTCGACTACGAGCATCTCGACAGCGACGAGCTGTGGCGCAAGGGCCGAGTCGTCGGCGCGGTGATCGGCGGCCAGCTCTATCTCGCCATGTACGACGCGGCGCGGTCACACTATTATGACGCGGCGCTGCCCGATTTCGAGGCGATCGTCGCATCGGCTCGGCTGCGGCGGCCTTAGGAATTTCCTCGGCGCAGTGGCAGACGTCGAGCCATTGCAGACATCGGGACGAGCTGCGATTCAATGACGAATGGAAATAAGGCCTGAGGTCCCGTCGGACGCGGAAGCGATCTCCAACGTCATAACTGCGGCATTCGTCGGAGCCGAACATAGTAGCGGCACTGAAGCGAGCATCGTGGAGGCGCTACGAGAGGCGAGAAGCCTGGCCGTCTCACTGGTCGCGATGGAGAAAGAATCGATTGTCGGTCATGTGGCCTTTTCACCCGTGACGATTGACGGGTGCAGTGACGGCTGGTTCGGGCTTGGTCCCGTGGCGGTGGTGCCGAGACGACAGGCACAAGGAATCGGAAGCGCACTCATCGAAGCCGGGCTGGCCAGCCTTCGCGCCCGAGGGTCGAACGGGTGCGTCGTCCTTGGAGAGCCGGCCTATTATAGCCGCTTCGGGTTCACGGCCGACCATAGCCTTCGCTTGGCTGGAGTGCCTCCAGAATATTTCCAGCAGCTCAAATTCACAGAGCAGTCGTGCCGCGGGATGGTCGAGTATCACGCCGCTTTTGAGATCAGCTAGTGTCTCGTTCCACCCTGCGTTTCCCCCCAACGCGGACATTCGCAGTGCTCGCGTGCGATCAGCGATGAGTGCGCTTTTTATCCAATCGGTGAGATCGGCCCCGGTGACGGGTCGTTCCCCGGCGATGGCGGCGACGGGACGTCGATGTCGGGCGAATGGGTGGGGATCCCCGGCGGCGGTGCGGTCGGCTGACCCGGCTGCGAGGGCTCGGGCGGCGGCGGCGCCGGAGTCGTCGGCGGTTCGTTCGGTTCGGGCTGTTGTTGCATGAGGGCTCTCCTCGCTTGGGAACGCGCCTGAGAACAGCGGGTTGCTTGTCGCTTCGGGTTGCCGAACCGGTCGGGGCTGTTATAGGCCGCGCACTTTCCAAGCGTCCGCGCGGGCGTGGCGAAATTGGTAGACGCGCTTGGTTTAGGTCCAAGTGGGAAACCGTGGGGGTTCGAGTCCCTCCGCCCGCACCAGCCGCGGATCGCCGAGCCAGCAGATTTCAGGATACGAACACGTGAGTATCAAGACCGTCGAAACGCAGAACGAGGGCCTGAAGCGCGGCTTCATGCTGACCATCCCCGCCGCCGACATCGAGGCCCGGGTCGACAAGGAAGTGAAGCGCATCGCGCCGCAGGTGCGCATGCCCGGCTTCCGCCCGGGCAAGGTGCCGCCGAACCTGATTCGCAAGATGCACGGCGAGGCGCTCCAGCGCGACGCGCTCAACGGCGCGGTACAGGAAGGCGTGCAGGAGCTGCTTGAGCAGCAGAAAGTCCGCCCGGCGCTCCAGCCGCAGGTCGAGCTCGACGATCAATATGAGCCGGGCAAGGACGCCGAAGTCTATGTCAGCCTCGAGGCGCTGCCCGACGTTCCGCCGGCGCAGGTGGAAGATCTCAAGCTCGAGCGCCTGACGGTCGAGCCCGACGAGAGCGCGGTCGATCAGCAGATCGAGCAGCTCGCGAGCCAGGCCAAGCGCTGGGAGGATGCGCCCAGCAAGCATGCGGCGGCGAACGGCGACCTGGTCGTGATGGACTTCGAGGGCGAAGTCGGCGGCAAGCCGTTCGAGGGCGGCAAGGGCGAGGACATGTCCGTCGAGCTCGGCTCGGGCCGGCTGATCCCCGGCTTCGAGGACCAGCTCGTCGGCGCGAAGGCCGGCGACACGCGCGAGGTCAAGGTTACCTTTCCGAACGACTATCCGGTCGAGAATCTGAAGGGCAAGAAGGCGCTGTTCGCCGTCACCGTCAAAGCAGTGAAGACTGCCGGCGAAACCAAGCTCGACGACGAGTTCGCCAAGTCGCTGGGCCTAAACGACCTCGAGCAGCTCAAGGGCTTGATCAGGGGCCAGATCGAACAGGAGCTCAATGGCCTCACTCGCACGCACATGAAGCGCCAGCTGCTCGACCAGCTCGCGACCCGCCACGATTTCCCCGTGCCCGATTCGATGGTCGAGGCCGAGTATCAGAACATCATGAACCAGCTCCGACACGAGGCGAGCCACGAGGCTGACCCGAAGGCCGCGCTGGCCGAGCTTGAGACCGAGTCGGCCGACTACCGCCGAATCGCCGAGCGCCGCGTGCGCCTCGGTCTGCTGCTGTCGGAGATTGGCGCCGCCAACGGAGTCGAGGTCAGCGAGCAGGAGATGCGCAACATCATCGGCCAGGCAGCGTCGCAGTACCAGGGCAAGGAGCGTGAGCGCTTCCTCCAGCTGGTTCAGCAAGAGCCGATGTTCGCCGCCCAGCTGCGCGCCCCGCTGTACGAGGACAAGGTCGTCGATTTCCTGTTCGGCAAGGCCGATATTACCGAGCGCAAGTCGACGCGTGAGCAGCTCGAGGCCGATCTCGAGAGCGAGGAAGGCCATGTCCATGGCCCCGACTGCGGACACGACCACGACCATGGCGCGGTGACCGAGAAGCCGAAGGCGAAGAAGGCGCCGTCCAAGAAGGCGCAGGCTGCCAAGGTTTCCGAAGCTGTAGCCGAGGTTGCGCCGGCGAAGACGGCGAAATCCGCTTCGAAGAAGGCGAAGCCGGATGCAAAGGTCGAGGCGAAGGAACCGATCCCGACCAGCTCGAAGCCGTCGAAGAAGGCCGACCTGGTGGCGGAGGCCCCCGCGCCGAAGCCCGCCAAGCCGGTCAAGAGCGAGCCGGCGAACAAGAAGGCTGCCGAGAAGGTCGAAAAAGCCGGGAAGAAGCCCGCCAGGAGCGAGGCCAAGCCCGCGGCCAAGCCCAAGAAGGCGGCGAAGAAGGCTTGAGCGAGCGCGCGGTCGTCTGTGAGGACCTCCGCGCCGGCATCGGCGACCTGCAGGGCGAGGGCTTCCGGCTCGACTGCATCTATCCGGCCGACGATCCGCACACGGCGCTGCTCAGCAGAGGCGGCGAGTCCGTCCGGCTGACCAGCCGCCACGACGCGCCCGCCCCTGGCGAAAGGCTGCCGACATTCGCGCCCGAATTCATCCTGACCCGCGCCGGCGAGTCGGCGGGGCAGGGCCGCGCGGGCATGCTCTACCGCGACCTGATCCCGGGCAGGCTCGGCGGCCGCTATGTCGCTTCGCGCATTTCCATCCCCGGCGGCGGTCCCGTCGCCGACTGGGTGCACTTTCACCGCATCGCGCTGCAGCTGATCTTCGTCCGGCGCGGCTGGGTGCGCGTAGTCTATGAAGGCCAGGGGGAGTCGTTCGTGATGCACGAGGGCGACCTCGTCCTTCAGCCGCCCCGAATCCGCCATCGCGTGCTCGAAAGCTCTCCGGGGCTCGAGGTGATCGAGATCACCGCTCCGGCGCTCCACGAGACCTTCGCCGATCACGCGCTCGAGCTTCCCAACGGCAGCAATCCGGCGCGGTTGTTCGGCGGCCAGCGCTTCCTCCGCCAAGTCGCCGCGGATACTGTCTGGCGACCGTCCGGAGGAGGCGGAGAGGCACAGGAAACGGCTGTCGCCGACGCGACCGGCGGCCTCGCCGAGGTGCGGATCCTGCGTCCCGGCACTGGCGCGAGCATCGCCTTGGCGCCGCACGAGGGCGAACTGGTGTTCGGCTTCGTTCTGAACGGCTCGTCGATGCTGCATTTTCCCGGAGGCGGCGGGCTGGGCAGCGGCGATGCCTTTGTCATCCCGCCTCGTGAGCCTTGGCGGCTGTCCGACCTGTCGCCCGACTTCCGCTTGCTCCACGTCACGACCGCGCGGCTGGACTAGCGCGTTTTGCCGCTATAGCCCTCGCCGTCTGTCGAGGGGGAAGAGTTGGTCCGCGCCGCGAGCCCAAGAATTGCCGTGCTGCTGCCGTGCTTCAACGAGGAGGCGGCGATCGCCGCAACGGTGCGCGGGTTCCGCGACGCGCTGGCCGGCGCCACCGTCTACGTCTATGACAACAACAGCTGCGACCGGACGCGCCAGGTCGCCGCCGAGGCTGGCGCCGTGGTCCGCTCGGAAAAGCAGCAGGGGAAGGGAAATGTCGTCCGGCGCATGTTCGCCGATGTGGACGCCGACGTTTACGTGATGGCCGACGGCGATCTGACCTACGATCCGGCCGCTGCCCCGGCGATGGTCGAGATGCTGCTCGCGGACCAGCTCGACATGGTCGTGGGAACGCGACGGCACGAGGTGAAGGACGCCTACCGCGGCGGCCACGTGCTCGGGAACCGAGTGTTCACCGGGCTTCTTTCCGGCCTGTTCGGGCGCAGCTTCAGCGACATCTTCTCCGGCTACCGCGTCTTCTCGCGGCGCTTCGTGAAGAGCTTCCCGGTGCTTTCGGCCGGGTTCGAGATCGAGACCGAGATGAGTGTCCACGCCCTCGAACTTCGGATGCCGGTCGGCGAGGTCGAGACGAGCTACGCGGCGCGGCCCGAGGGCTCGCACTCCAAGCTCTCCACCTACGGCGACGGGTGGCGGATCCTCAAGACGATCGGCACGCTCTATCGCGTCGAGCGTCCGGCGCTCTTCTACGGCGCCATCGGGGCGCTGCTGGTCGTCGTCGCGATCCTGCTCGCGATCCCGCTGGTGAGGACCTACATGGAAACGGGCCTGGTGCCGCGCTTCCCGACCGCGATCCTGGTCACGGGCATGATCATCATCGCGGTGCTCTGCGTCTTCGCCGGGCTAATCCTCGACACCGTCACGCGCGGTCGCCGCGAGGTCAGGCGCCTGGCTTATCTTTCGTTAGCGGCTCCCGGGGAACCGTAATCCGATTGCATCACCGCGACGGAAATGTGTCCGCGACCCGACGCTGAAGCTTCTTGGCTGCCCGGTCGTCCTTTACTGTTGTTTCCCTCGACGCCGAAGACGGCGCGCAACGAGGGAGACGTTATGAAGCGGATCGAAGCGGCATTACGCGCGGGTGTTGCATTTGCTGCGCTGGCAACGGTGGCGAGTGGTGCGGCTGCGCAGAGCACGCTTCCGCCGCCTGACGTGGTCACGGGCGAGGCGCCGCCGGCGTCTCCGGCCACTTCCGCCCAGGGACCGGGCAACGACATCGTCGTCACCGGCTCGCGCATCCGCCGCAATCCGCTGGATCTGGATGCGCCGCGCGTCTTTATCGATCAGCAGGACATTCAGAAGACCGGCCTCAACTCGGTCAACGACGTACTCCAGCGCCTGCCCAGCTCGGGCGGCGGGCTGAACAGCAAGTTCAATAATTCCGGCAACCTCGGCAACCCGCCGAGCGGCGCCGGCGTCGGCGCGGGCGCGGCCGAAATCGACCTGCGCTATCTCGGCTCCCAAAGGACCCTGGTCCTGGTCAACGGCCTGCGCTTCGTGAACGGAGCCTCGGCCAGCGGCGTCCCCGGCTCGGTCGATCTCAACGCCATTCCGGAAAGCATGATTGAACGGGTCGAGGTGCTTCAGGACGGGGCGTCAGCGATCTACGGCTCGGACGCGATCGCCGGCGTCGTCAACCTGATTACGAAGCAGGAGCAGGACGGCTTTGCAGCAAGTGCCCAGCTGAGCGGCTACTGGCAGGAAGGGGACGGCTTCACCCAGAATTACCAGCTGAGCTGGGGCAATGGCGGCAACGGGCGCCTGAAACTCGTCGTCGGCGGCAATTACGTGAAGCAGAACGGCGTCAGCGCGGACGATCGCGCGATCTCGCGTTTCCCCAACCCCTATGGAACTTCCTGTCTTGAAGGCGGCTGCTCGAGCTTCCTTCCCAATGGCCGCTACGCAGGCTCCGTCTTCGACTTCGTCGGCGGCGATGCGACGCTGAAGGCGCCGGTGATCCCCGGCCCGACGACGCTCGCCGACTTCCGTGCGTTCGGCGGCAACGCCGACCGGTTCAACTTCGCGCCGTTCAACTATTTCCAGATCCCGCTCGAGCGCTACGGTGCCTTCGCCAATTTGAAGTACGAACTGGCGGACAACATCAATTTCACGCTCCGGGGGCTGTGGAACGAGCGCAAGTCGAAGAACCAGGCGGCACCGCTCCCGTTCGGCATCGGCCCCGACGCCGGGATCACGCCGGTTCTGGACGCGACCACGATCGACGCGACCAATCCCTTCAACCCGTTCGGCGTGACGCTCGATTTCACCAATTTGGGATTCATCCTGCGGCGCTTCGTCGAAGGCGGGCCGCGCCAGTTCTCGCAAAAGGTCGACACCGCTTATGGCGTCGCGACCCTCGACGGGAATTTCTCCTTCCTGAATCACGACTGGTACTGGGACGTGAACGGCGTCTACGGCCACAACACCGCCAAGCAGACGATGCACGGCAACATCAATTCCTCGCACCTGCGACAGGCGCTCGGGCCGGTCGACGAGTGCGTCGGCCAGCCTGGCCAGTTCGGCGGAACCTGCACGCCGTTCAACTTCTTCGGCGGGGCCGGCTCGATCACTCCGGAGATGATGGACTTCGTCACCTTCGTACAGCACGACCGAAGCGAGCAGTCGCTGTGGGATTTCACCGGCAACGTGTCGGGGGCAATTGCCGAATTGCCGGGCGGACCGCTCGGCCTTGCGGTCGGCGTCGAATATCGCCGCCTGGGCGGCCGGTTCGATCCCGATCCGATCGTTGCCGCAGGCTTCAGCTCGGACATTCCCGCCGGCCCGACGCGGGGGCATTATTCGGTCAAGGAAGCCTATGCGGAGCTCAATGCGCCGCTGATCAAGGACGTGCCCTTCGTCAATCTTCTCGAACTGAACGGCGCCGCGCGCATATCGGATTACACCACGTCCGGATCGACCACGACCTTCAAGGGCGGCGTGAACTGGAAGCCCGTCCATGATTTGCGCCTCAGGGGCTCGTTCGCGGAAGGCTTCCGCGCGCCGTCGATCGGCGAGCTGTTCGGCACTCTCTCGCGCTTCGACCAGACGATCAGCGATCCATGCTCGAACGACAGCACCGCGCCGCGCAATTTCCAGAACGACGCGGCCGTCAAGACAAGCTGCATCGCGATGGGCGTCCCGGCCAACGGTTCGTACCAGCAGGCCAACCCGCAGATTTCCGTCATCGTAAGCGGAAATGAGGCGTTGAAGGCCGAAACCTCAAAGAGCTGGATATTCGGCGGGGTCTACAGCCCGTCATTCCTGCCGGGCTTCTCGATCGAAGCGAACCACTACGACATCAAGATCAAGAGCGCGATCCAGGCTGTCGACGCCTCGATCACGCTCAACAATTGCGTCGTCAACAATGACCCGGCGGCCTGTGCGCTGGTCTCGCGCTCCTTCACCGGGAGCGGCCAGCTCACCCAGATCAAGGGCACGCTCGGGAACATCGCCGGCATCAATACCAAGGGCATCGATCTGAACCTCGCATATCGCAGCCCGATGACCCGCGCCGGCCGCTTCGGCCTGACGTGGAACAACACCTTCCTTAAAAACTACGACCTGATCCTCAGCGGCTTCGGGGGGACCCAGATCGTCAGTCGCGAAGGCACCGAGCAGGGCAGCCCGTCGCAGGGCTTCCCCAAGTGGAAGTCGATCGGCATCCTCGACTGGGATTTGGCGACGTTTGGTGCGAGCCTCACCGGGCGCTATGTCTCGCGCCTGCGCGAATCCGATGGCAACACCCTGGATTCGCGGTTCTACACGGACGTCCAGCTGCGCTGGATGCCGATGATCATGGAGCATCAGCTTGGCCTGGCGTTCGGGGTCAACAACCTGTTCAACACCAAGGCGCCCGGGTGCAACACCTGCGATCTCAACAACTTCGATCCGACGATGTACGACATCCCCGGCCGCTATTTCTATGCGCGCGCGTCGGTGAAGCTGGGCGCCAGCCACGCGGCGCCGCTGCCCTACGCGCCGCCGCCGCCGCC
>NZ_WJSQ01000009.1 GCF_009720245.1 Sphingomonas segetis
AAAGCGAAGGGAACGTTCGCGGCGGCGGCGGCTCGTGCCGCCTGGACTTCGCCGCGCCGCGCGTAGAGCCCGGCCAAACCGACCGGGCCGAGCCCCACCGGCATCGCCCACTGCTGCCCGAACAGCCCGGCGCGGAGATCGATGTCCGAAACGTCCCGAAGCACCCGCTGGCGCAGCGCGATGCTGCGCAGGTCCTCGACGTTCCGGCGAAGCGTCACTTCGTCGTACGAGCCGCCATCGAGATATTCGAACAGGAAATGCGGCAGCCGCGCCTTCGCCAGCGCTCGATAGTCGGAGACGCTTGCAGCGCGCCTGCTCAAGCTGTTCGCCGGGCGTTCTTCACGACTGCGGTTTGCCTCTCTGTCGGCTCGCTTGCAACCGCGGCGGCGAGCGCCTCCAGCGCCTTGACGTGCCGGCCGAAGGCGGTGCGTCCACTCGGCGTCAGCCGCGCCCAGGTGCGCTGCCGCCCGTCGGTTGCTGCCTTGCGAAGCGAGACGTAGCCCGCCTCCACCAGCGCCGCGAGATGCTTCGACATCACCGAATCGCTCGCGCCCGTGACCTTCCGCAGCAGCGCGAACTCCGCCTCCTGCGCCTGCGCCAGAACGGCAGCGATCTGCAGCCGCGCCGGGGGGTGGAGCACCGCATCGAAGCCCGTGGGCACGTCCATGCTCAGGCGCCCATCTCGCGGACGAACACCCGCTGCCACAGCATGCTTCCGATGGTTCCGATCAGCATGCCGGCGACGCCGAGCAGCAAGGGGGTCGTGTGATCGCCCATCCCCAGGCCGCGAACGACGCTCACGACGTAGAGCGCCAACTCGACGATCAGGATGCCGATCGCGACCACCCGCGTTTTGCCGCGCCGGTAGCCGTTGATGAACATCCCCATCCGCTTGCGATCGAAGTGGATGATCACCGGAATGCAGGCGAGGATCAGGACGAGGATCCCGGTTCGCGCTGCCAATCCGAACGCCGGGCTCGCCACGAGTCCGCCCATCAGCAACCCGAAGGCCGCGTGCCGCCATGGCGGGCAAGTCGCTGCTCGCGCCATCTGCGCCTCTGCGTCGCGCTTGGCGCTCAGCGCCGACAATGCCTCCGAATGATCCATGCCCCGGTCCTTTCACTTTCCAGATTGGAAAGTGAAATAGAGGTCACTTTCCGGTTCGGCAAGTTAAAACTTTCCGGATTGGAAAGTGGCAATCAGGTCGCGAAGCTCGGGTCGAGGCGGTACGCCTTGCGCTTGAGCGCCGGCCAGGCGAGCAGGTTGGCGGCGAGCGCCACACCCACCTGGCCCTGCTGCGCGGTGATCTCGGGCGAGCCCTGGGGCGGGTTGTTGATATTCTCGCCCGCCGAAAGCGCCAATACCTGCGCCTGGCACGCGCGTTCGAGGAAATAGAGGCGGACGAAGCACTCACCGACACTCTTGCCGACGGCGAGCGTGCCGTGGTTGCGCAGGATCATCGCGTTTTTGGTGCCGAGGTCGGCGACCAGCCGCTCGCGCTCGTCGAGGTCGACCGCGACGCCCTCATATTCGTGGAAGGCGACGTCCCCGCGCACCAGCATCGCCGTCTGGGTCAGCGGCAGCAGTCCCTCGCTGTGTGCCGCCACGGCCTGTCCCGCCGGCGTGTGCAAATGCATCACCGCATGCGCGTCCTCGCGCGCCATGTGGATCGCCGAATGGATCGTGAAGCCGGCCGGATTGGTGATGAACGGCGTCGGATCGACTGGGTTGCCGTTCGCGTCGACCTTGACCAGCGAGCTCGCGGTCACCTCCTCGAACATCAGATTGTACGGGTTGAGCAGGAAGTGGTGATCCGGCCCCGGGATTCGCGCCGACAAGTGCGTGAAGATGAGGTCGTCCCAGCCGTAATGAGCGACCATCCGGTAGGCCGCGGCGAGGTCGACCCGGATCGCCCATTCCTCGTCGCTGACCTTGCCCTCGAGCGACGGGATGTCGACGCTGTCCAGCGGTCTCGCTTCCGTCATTCCCCGGTTCATAGTTTCCACGCGATTCATGCAGGCACCTCTTGCCGATCCGGATGCGCGGCGGCGAACGCCTCGAGCTTGTTCGCATTCTCCTCGGCGCGGAGCAATGTCGGATAATCGTCGAGCGGAACGTTGAACCTCCGCGCGTTGTAGAGCTGCGGGATCAGGCACACGTCGGCGCCGGTGGGCGCATCGCCGAACAGGAACTTGCCCGCCTTTTTTGCCGCCATCGCTTCGAGCGGCGGCAGCCCCACGGCGATCCAGTGCGCGTACCAGCGGTCGGTCTCGTCCTTCGTGTGGCCGAGCTCGTTCCTGAGATACTGGATGACGCGGAGATTATCGATCGGGTGGATGTCGCACACGATCGCCATCGCCATGGCGACGACATGCGCGCGCTCGGCCGCCGCCGCCGGGATCAGCGGCTGGTTGGAAAAGCGGATGTCGAGGTAGTTGATGATCGCCAGGCTCTGCGTCAGCCGGTGCCCGTCGATCTCGAGCATCGGCACCAGCCCCTGCGGGTTGAGCGCGCGATACTCGTCCGACCTCTGCTCGCTTTTCAGAAGGTTCACGGGCCGCGTTTCATACTCGACCCGTTTGAGATTCAAGGCGATCCGCACGCGGTAGCAGGCGGACGAACGGTAATAATCGTAAAGGATGATCCGGCTCATGGCCGGCTGCTTACTCCGGCGAAATGAACGGCGCTATCACTTCCGGAGGCACCCGGATCGGCCGGGCGATCGCTTTGTCGATAATCGCCCACTGGGTGCGCGAGCGGACGCAGACTTTCGCGTCAGGGCCGATGAATTCGATGAAGCGCTCGAACCGCGCCCCCCGCGGAGCGTCGGCGACCCAGGTGCGTGCGGTGACGACATCGCCGTCATGCGCCGCGCGCAAATAGTCGATCTCGTGCCGAACCACGACCCAATAATAAGCGTCCTTGTGCGCCTTCGGAGCGACCGCCTCCCAATGCGCGACCGCGACCTGCTGGATCCACTGCACCCACACCGCATTGTTGACGTGCCCCAGCTCGTCGATGTGCCCGACCGCGGCGGTGAAGGTCAGCTCGAAGACAGGCTTATCGGTCACGCCCCTGTCATTGCGAGGAGCGGAGCGACGAAGCAATCCAGAAGAAGAATCTGCCACGCGAAGGCACGAAGAAGAGAAGGAAGGCGCGAAGGGGAATCGCAATGCCTTCGCGCCTTTTATTCTCCTTCGTGCCTTCGTGTGAAAAAATGGCTGGATCGCTGCGCTACGCGCGCAATAGCGGTCAGACCGTCTGCGTCAGGATGAACGCGTAGGTCTCCGCCACCTCATGCAGCTTGTCCCACCGGCCTGACTTCCCTCCGTGCCCCGCGCCCATGTTGATCTTGAGCAGCAGCAGGTTCTGGTCGGTCTTGGTCGCGCGCAACTTGGCCGCCCATTTGGCCGGCTCCCAGTAGGTGACGCGCGGGTCCGTGAGGCCGCCGGTGATCAGCATCGGCGGATAGCCCTGCGCCTTCACATTGTCGTAGGGCGAGTAGCTGCGGATATAGTCGAACGCCTCGCGGTCGGTGATCGGATTGCCCCATTCGGGCCATTCGCCAGGCGTCAGCGGAAGCGTGTCGTCGAGCATCGTGCTCAGCACGTCGACGAAGGGCACGTCCGCGACCACCGCGCCCCAAAGCTCCGGGTCGGAGTTGACCACCGCCCCCATCAGCTCGCCGCCCGCCGAGCCGCCATTGATCGCGATCCGGCCGGGCCTCGTGAACTTGGCGGCGGCGAGCCCCTTCGCGACATCGACGAAATCGTTGAACGTGTTGGTGCGCTTGGTCAGCTTGCCGTCCAGAAACCATTTGTAGCCGAGGTCGTCGCCGCCGCGGATATGCGCGATCGCGCACGCCCAGCCGCGGTCGAGAAGGCTGATCCGGTTCGAGTTGAAGACCGGCGGGATCGCGTGGCCGTAGGCGCCGTAAGCGTAAAGGAAGAGCTTGCCCTCGCCGTCCTTCTCGAAGCCGCGCTTGTAGACGACGGACACCGGGACCTTCGCCCCGTCGCGCGCGTCCACCATCACCCGCTCGGTCTTGTATAGTGACGCATCGTAGCCCGACGGCACTTCCTGCACCTTGCGCACTTCGAGCTCGCCGCTCTCCGGGTGATAATCGTAGATGGTCATCGGCGTGACCATCGACGAATAGCCAAGGCGGTAGCTGTCGGGCGCGAACTCCGGATTGCCCATGAAAAAGGCACTGTAGCTCGCTTCCGCAAACGGGATTTGCGTCTCGTCGCCGGAATAGGTGCGCAGCAGCAGCTGATCGAGCCCCTCGACCCGGCTGCTGATGGCGAGATGGTCGCGGTATGATGTGACGCCGGTCAGATAGACGCGGTCCGACCCCGCGATGACCGTCCGCCATTCCTCAGGGCTCGCGACGTCCGCTTCGGCAAGGCGAAAGTTCACATGGTCGTCGTTGGTATGGATCCACAGTTTCCCGTGCGCCGCGTCGACGTGATATTCGCGGTTGGGCTTGCGGCGTGAGATCAGCGTCAGCGGCTGCGACGGGTCGTCCGCCGAGACGAACCGCACCTCGCTGGTCGCATTGTCGCCGGTCGAGACGATGATCAGGCTCTTGTCCTGCGTCTTGCCGACGCCGACGGAGAAGCCGAGTTCCTCCGTCTCCACGTAGAGTGTGGCCGCGTCCGCGGGATCGGCGCCGAGCCGGTGGTATTGCGCGCGGTAGCTGCGCCAATTGTCGTTGACCTCGGTAAAGACAATTCCCTTGCTGTCGCTCGACCACACCGGCTGGCCGATCCCGACCCTGGTGACCGTCTCGATGTCCTTGCCGCTCGAAAGGTCGCGGATCCGCAGCTCGAATCGCTCCGAGCCGTCATAGTCCGCCAGCGTCGCCAGCAGCTGTCCGTCCGGGCTCACCTCGAGGGCGCCCAAGCGGAAATACTCGCGCCCCTCGGCTTCGATCGGCTCGTCGAAGATCACCTGGTCCTCGCCCCCGCCGACCGGCTTGCGATACCACGTCCGGTACTGAGCTCCGCCGGGCTTGAACGCCCACCAGTAGAGATAATCCCCGTCGCGGATGGGGACCGAGCTGTCGTCCTCCTTGATCCTTCCCTTCATCTCCTCAAACAGCTGGTCGAGCAGCCCCTGGTGCTCAGCCTTCCACCCTTCGAAATAGGCGTTTTCGGCCTTCAGGTAGGCGAGGACGTCCGGGTCATCGACGTTCGGATATTTGGGATCGCGGAGCCAGTGCCACGGGTCGGAGATGGTGACGCCATGACGCTCGTAGCTGTAGGGGCGTTGCGGCGCGGTCGGCGGGGCAGGAAGGGTGGTCGGTTTGTCCATGCCCGTTCCTCAACCAAGCCGAGCCCCGCCCGTCCAGCCCTTAATCGTCATCCCGGCCTCGAGCCGGGACCTGCCTCACTAAAATAACGACAGGGGAACGTCCGCCTTGGGTGGAAAGCGGACTCTAGGAATGGGACGATTACCCGACCTTCCACGACCGCAGCATCTGCGTTGCTTTGGCTCTCATCATTGGGAGCTTCAACCGTCACTAGATGCGCTGGGATCTCATTCGGATCGCGGATCGGATCAAGATGGAATGTAAACGCGTGTGCTCCGGGGACTGGGAGCCAAGCGACCTTCGCATCGAACAGCCATTCGTGGGGAACCGCGAAGCGCTGCCCTGCGACCTGCTGCGTTCCAGCATTGCGAAATGCCAGTGCGCCGCCTGCTCCGGCGATGGCGACTAAGAACAAAGCTAGTTTCGATTTCACCGGCAAACGTTCGCACGACCGCTTACCGTCCGCAATGCACTCAAATCCACCGCTCCGCTCATGGCAGCTTTGGGTCGAACTCGGTCGCGGCAAGTTTGGGTGGAAAGCGGACATTTGCGCAGCTAGCGTCCGCGGGATGAACTTCCCCGACTTCACAAGCTACTTCGAGGGCCTGAAATCCAAGGGATTCACAATTCAACACGCTGCGTATTGGGACTCCTTTGGCAGTTGGTCGATTGAGTTTTATTCTGATCGGAATCGGCGGCATCGGTTGATCTGGGATGGGAGAGACCGATGGCTGACCTTGCAATACGAACGGCCAGAGAGCGAGCGCACCCACTCCGTCGCTCCTGAAGAGCTTCGGAGGATGAATTACATCGACCGAGTGCAGGCTCGAACGTGGAGCGAAGAAGACGATTGGAAAGACAAGTGGATCGGGCGGAAGCAACCGGAGCAGACCCTTGGGCACGCGTTGAAGGCGTTAAGCGGCTAGACCGCTAGTGTCCGCTTTGGGTCGAAACCAGCCATTTGGCGGCGCGCGGTTTTTCCTGTCGTACACCCACCAAATCGTGCTTGGCTCGCCCATGGCGCAACTCCATCCCGGCATCCGCTCGATCCGGCGGAGGGAGCGCTAATTTCACACCGAATGGCGCCTCTTCATGAGAAAATCGCCAAGTTAAGCGGTCTCTCCATGCCCGCCGCCACTTCAAGAATGCGCGTTCATGCACTAGCTGGAACGCGAAGGGATTAGCCGATGTCCAGCTATGCAGACCGCCTCGCCGCGCTTCGCGAGCAATTGAAGGCCGACAAGCTCGACGGCTTCGTCGTGCCGCTGACCGACGAGCACATGAGCGAATATGTTGGGACCTACGCCCAGCGCCTGGCGTGGCTCACCGGCTTCCAGGGCTCCGCGGGTTCCGCGGTCGTGCTGCCCGAGGAAGCGGCGATTTTCGTCGATGGCCGCTACACGCTCCAAGTCCGCAGCCAGGTCAGCCCGACCGAATGGAGCTACCAGTCGGTGCCCGAAACGAGCACCACGCAATGGCTTGAGGACCATGCGCCCGAGGGTGCGCGCATCGGCTACGACCCTTGGCTCCACACCCGCGACTGGGTGAAGAAGGCTCGGCAAGCGCTCGCCAGCCGCGGCGCCGAGCTGGTGCCGGTCGAGCGCAACCCGATCGATGAAATCTGGACCGACCGCCCGGAGGCATCAAAGGCGCATCTCGTCGTCCAGTCCGATGAATATGCCGGCAAGTCGTCCGCCGAGAAGCGCACCGAGATCGGGGACTGGCTCAGCAAGCACCACGCCGACGCGGCGGTGATCCCGGCGCTCGATTCGATCGCGTGGCTGTTCAACGTCCGCGGCAAGGACGTTCACCGGACCCCGGTCGCGCTCGCCTACGCGCTCGTCCACACCGACGGCACCGCAGATTTGTTCGTCGCGAGCGAAAAGGTCGCACCCGACGTGCGCCAGCACCTCGGCAACGGCGTCCGCCTTCACGAGCGATCGGAATTCGAGAGCGCGCTCGCCGAGCTCAAGGGCAAGACCGTCGTCGTCGACCCCGAGCGCGCCGTTGCCGCAATCTTCGACGCGCTGGAGAAAGCAGGCGCGAAGATCCTGCCGCTGCGCGATCCGACCATCCTCCCCAAGGCGCTCAAGAACCCTGCCGAGATCGCGGGCCAGAAAGCCGCGCAAACCCGTGACGGGACCGCGATCGCGCGCTTCCTCCACTGGATCGACGAGGAAGCGCCAAAGGGCGAGGTCGACGAGCTGATCGCGTCCGACAAGCTGGAGGCTCTCCGCCGGGAGGCGCCAGAACTCCGCGACCTTTCGTTCGACAGCATTTCCGGCGCGGGGCCCAACGGCGCGATCGTCCACTACCGCTCGAGCGAGAAGACCAACCGGAAGCTCGAAAAGGGCACGCTCTATTTGATCGATTCGGGCGGCCAGTATGTCGACGGCACGACCGACATCACCCGCACCGTCCCGATCGGTGAGCCGACCGAGGAGATGCGCGACCGCTTCACCCGCGTCCTCAAGGGCCACATCGCCATCGCGACCGCCGTCTTCCCCAAGGGCACGCGCGGCAGCCAGCTCGACAGCTTCGCCCGGCGGCCGCTGTGGGAAGCCGGCCTCGACTACGCCCACGGCACCGGTCACGGAGTGGGCAGCTTCCTCGCGGTGCACGAGGGGCCGCAGCGAATCTCCCCGGTGGGAAGCGCGCAGAGCGGCGGCGACGAGCCGCTCCAGGCCGGCATGATCATCTCGAACGAGCCCGGCTATTACAAGACGGGCGAGTACGGCATCCGAATCGAGAATCTCGTGCTGGTCGTCCCGCGCGAGATCGAGGGCGCGGAGAAGGAGATGCTCGGCTTCGAGACCCTGACCTTCGCCCCGATCGACCGCCGGCTCATCGATGTCCAGATGCTCGATCCCGAGGAGCTGATCTGGCTCAACTGCTACCACGCCCACGTGCTGGCGAAGATCGGGCCGACTCTGTCCGGGAGCGATCTCGAGTGGCTCCGCGCGACCTGCGCGCCGATCGGGATGCCGGACGAATGAAGGGCAAGTCGCTCTACGATTTTCCCGTCCACCTCGGCCTCGGCGCCAGAGCAGTGGCCGAGCCGCAGTTCACCGGGATGGACTGGTACGAAGCCTATGGCGATCGTCATTCGGATGACCTCGACGAGGGCCGCCTCGTCAGCCTGTTCCGGTTCGAGGAAAGCTGGACGAGCTGGGAGATGCATCCGGCGGGCGAGGAGGTCGTCTGCTGTCTCCAGGGCCACATGATTCTGCACCAGGAACTGCCGGGTGGAGGCAAGGAGACGTACGAGCTCGGTCCGGGCGACTATGCGATCAACCCGCGCGGCGCGTGGCACACCGCGGACGCGGAACAGCCGGTCGTCGCGCTGTTCATCACCGCGGGCAAGGACACGGCCCACCGGCCGCGGTGAAATTGCATTAATTGTCCGTTTAATGCATTGCTGCTAAACGAAAATCCGGAGATGATTCGTGATGATCGGACTGCAGCTCGTGCTCGCCATTCTTCTGCTCGGCGCCGTCATCTGGATCGGTGACGCCGTAGCCGGCGGAATCGACGATGCGCTCGGCGAGAAACTGAGGGATCGCGACTAGCTTTCCTTCTGCTCCGGCTTCTCCCCCGCGCCCATCTTGCGGGATTGCGCTTTGCGTCGTTTCAAATTCTCCCGAAGCGCCGCCGCTAGCCTCTCTTCGCGCTCCTTGTCTTTGCCCGTCATATGAGCCACATGGCGCCCGCGCTCCGGCCCCGCAAGGCGGTTGACAGCGCAAGGGCCGCGCCGTCATAGGCGCGCCTCTCTCGGACAAAGTGCTGCCGTAGCTCAGTGGTAGAGCGCATCCTTGGTAAGGCTGAGGTCGTGAGTTCAATCCTCACCGGCAGCACCATCCGATCACGCAGTTGATCTGGGGATCGACAAGTCAGCGGATCTGCGGTTGCTATTCGTAAGTCCCGTCGAGCAGCCCTTCGATCATGTGCCGCTGCTCGAGCGGACCCACGGTATTCGTCAGCCGATAGAACAAGTGATTCCGTACCACCGGCGGGATTCGCTCGAGGAAGCCGGAGGTCACTTGAAGTTGGTGCCCGTCGGCGTCGGTAACATCGTCCGCGACGACGCCGATGATGAACATCGGCCGCGGCTCGTCCGAGACATTGGCGGTGCCGCGGTGAATCGTGAGGCCGGTGCGCGCCGAGATGTCGCCGCGCTGCGGGAGCTTCTGCTCGGCAAGTGATCGGTAGCGATCCCATTGACGTCTGGAAGGGAACATCTCCGCCTTGGCGCCGCGGATTTCGTCCCACTGGGTGCCCGGCGCGATTTCCAACGGCCCGTGCTCGGGCCGAGTGTCGATCGTGGTCAGGTTGAACGCAAGCGAGCTCAGCCGCCGGCCGAACGCATTGTCCGCGTCGGCCGGAAAGTCGCGGTGCCACGGCTGGTCGGCGGCGCCGGGGAACGGGATGTCGAAGCCGAACTCGACGACTTTGTAGCCGGGGCCGAGCACGGCTTCGCACACTGCGACGAACCACGGATGGCTGGCGATCTCGACGAAGCCTTCCACCCGCTCCGGCTGGACCGCGACGTACCAGCGATTGGGGCCGCGCGGCACCGCGCCGCCCGGAATTCGCGCTGCTTCCTCGTAAAGCGCCAGGCATTGACGGTGGAGCGATTCGACCAGCTCGCGCGGGAAAGCGCCCCGCAGCGCGACGATCCCGTCGCCGTAGAGCCCGCCCATGATCGCGGCGATGTCGTAATCCTGATGCACCAGGCCCCTCCGGCGATTCGACGCGCGAGACTATCACCTGCGTCTTGCCATGCGAGACGCATTCCGCTTGGGGGCCGGCATGCGCTTCTTCTCGGACAATGCCGCGCCTGCGCACCCCAAGGTGCTTGAGGCGATCGCGGGAGCGAACCGGCTCGACACGGCCTATGACGGCGACGAATGGAGCCGCCGGCTCGACGGCGCTTTCTCCGAATTGTTCGGGACGGAGGTCCGGGCATTCTGGGTGACCACCGGCACAGCCGCGAATAGCCTGGCGCTGGCCGCGCTATGCCCGCCGTATCGCGGAATCCTGTGCCACAAGGATGCGCACATCGAAGTCGACGAGGCGGGCGCGCCGGGGTTCTTCACCGGGGGCGCGAAGCTGATCCTGCTCGACGGAGATGGAGCCAAAATAACGCTCAATGCCGTGGCCGCGGCGTGGGAGGGCATTCGCAAGGACGTGCATCAGGTGCAGCCGGCAGCCATCTCGATCACCAACGCGACCGAATATGGGCTCGTGTATCGAGCTGCCGAGGTGGCGCGTCTCGGCGAGTTCGCGAAGGAGCATGGCCTTGCGTTGCACATGGATGGGGCGCGGCTCGCCAACGCGCTGGTTTCGACCGGCGACAGCCTCGCCGACATGACCTGGCGCGCCGGCGTCGACGCCTTGTCCTTCGGCTTCGTCAAGAACGGCGGCCTCAATGCCGAGGCGCTGATACTGTTCAGGACCGGGCTTGCGGACGAAATCGCGGTTCGGCGCAAACGGGCAGGACATCTGCTGTCGAAGGGCCGCTATCTCGCGGCGCAGCTGCTGGCGATGCTCGACAAGGACCTGTGGCTCGACAACGCGAACGCGGCGAACGCGGCGGCGCAGGTGCTCGCGAAAGCTGCGCCCGACCGGCTCGTCTATCCGGTCGAGGCCAACGAGCTGTTCCTCAAGGTGTCGGCCGAGGAAGCCGCGCGGCTTCGTGCCGCAGGCTTCGATTTCTACGATTGGGGCCCAGGCGAAATCCGCCTGGTCACCAGCTGGGACCAGCAGGGCGAGGCGCTCGATCGGCTCGCGTCGGCGATCGCCGCTCTGTGAACGAGCCGCACGCGACCTTCCGGTCGGTCGCGCTTCCTTTCATCGTTTTTACGGCGATCTGGGGATCGACCTGGATCGTGATCCGTGGCCAGCTCGGCGTGGTCCCGCCGCAATGGTCGGTGACCTACCGCTTCGTTATCGCCGCCGCGGGAATGGCCGCAGTCGCGGCGTGGAAAGGCCAAGATCTACGTCTCGACCGCACCGGCGCGCTCGCGGCGATCTTCCTCGGCTTTTCGCAATTCTGCATCAACTTCAACGCGGTCTACTTCGCCGAGCGGCACATCACCTCGGGCGTCGTCGCCACCGTGTTCGCGCTGTTGCTGATCCCGAGCAGCCTGCTCGCCTGGGCGTTCCTCGGCCAGCGGCCGAGCGCCCGCTTCGCGTGGAGCTCGCTCGTCGCCGTCGCCGGCATCCTGTTGCTCTTCGCGCACGAGCTTCAGGAGCATGGCGCAAGCTCGGCGCAGATCGCTGGCGGGATCGCGCTGACGCTGGTCGGAATGGTCGGCGCTGCGGCTGCCAACGTCTTCCAGGCCCGGCCGGAGATCCGGCGCTTCCCGTTGCTTGCGCTGATCGCCTGGTCGATGGCCGCCGGCGCCGTCATGGACGGCATCTTCGCCTCCGCGATGGCCGGGCCGCCGGTGTTCGACCCGCGTCCCGTCTATTGGGTGGGGCTCCTCTACCTCGCCTTGCCTGCGTCCGTGCTCACCTTCGCGCTCTACTATCCCGTCGTGCGCAAGATCGGCCCGGGGAAGGCCGCGTATTCGAGCGTGATCGTCCCCATCATCGCCATGGGCTTTTCGACCTGGCTGGAAGATTATCGCTGGACTCCGCTCGCAATCGCCGGGGCCGCGCTGGCCCTCGGCGGCATGGCCGGCGCGCTGAGCCGTGGGCGGACGAAGATCGCGGCTCCCGACGCGGGGTGATGCGTTGAGCGCTCATGCCGTCGAGCGTCATTCGCCGTTTCGCTTACTGTCACGACAGCGCGCAGCTGTGGGTCGAGTTCACCACCGGGCGCCGTTACGTGTACTCTGACGTGCCGCAGGAGGTCGCCGACACCTTCCGCTCGGCCTTTGCCAAGGGCGTCTATTTCAACACCCGAATCCGCGATTGCTACCAGTACCGCGAAGTGACGCACGGGGACCTCGACGAGCCGGCAACGCATTCTTAAGCGCGCCGCGCGACACTTCGTCGATGATCCCGATGCGTACCAGTTCCGTGTTCAAGAGCCGCTGGATGGCCCTGTTGTGGGCGGCTGGCATCATCTGGTTCGCGTGCGACGTCGCCGGATCGCAGCCGCAGCAGGGCAACGCGTCGCAGAACTCGGCAGCGGCGACCGACGCCAACGGCGCGCCTGCGACGGCCGACGACGAGCGCAAGCTCGCCGAAGCGCTGAACAGCTTCTAGCCCGACGTCTTCCACTCTACCCGCTCGATGTGCCAGCGCCGCTGCGCCTCGGTCGAGCCCGGCACGTCGTTCACCCTGCGCAGGATCGCGTCGCCCCTGCGACTGACCGCCTTCCCGTTGAGGCGACCATAGAGGACGACCGACACGGTGATGTAGATCGACCCGGCCGCGCCTTCCATGTCCGTCGGCTTGCCGATCTGCAAGTGGGCTTCGGAATAGGTCTTGAGCGACGCGGTCGTCCTTTTCGCGGCCGCGGCGTCGCCCCACAGCTTTTCCGCTTCGGCGAAGCGCTTCTGCTCGATCAGCGCGCCGTAATGCTGAACCACCTGGCCGGCCACCTCGGCGCTCTTGGGGTCGATCGGGCCGTTCGGCTCTGAGAGCGGCGTCTTGTCGTCTGGCAGGCCGCCGGGCGTTCCCGGCGCGGGCGGCTCCGGTGGCCTTGGTGCCGGATCAGGCGAAGGTGCCGTCGGAGGCGCCGGTGCTGCGGGAGCCGGCGCGTTCTCCGCATTGCCCTGCGCGCTCGGGTCCGGTGATCCCTGGCAGGCGGCGACAAGGGTGAGAAGCGCAGTCATCGCGACGGTCCGGTTCATCATCTCTCCTTTCGGGCACGGAACCGCACCCTCCAAACTTCGTTCGTTTCGCCAACATAACAGGGGAATAGAGGGAGAGTTTCCATGGCCGACGACAATGGCACCGAGCGTGAACACACGACCGTGGTCGAGACCGGCGGCGGCGGCGGGGGAGGCGGCGTGCTCGCCGTCGTCCTGCTGATCATCATCGTGCTGGTGCTGCTGTTCATCTTCCGCGACCAGCTGGGCTTCGGCAGCGACGCCACGAACATCAACGTTCCGAACTCGATCGACGTGAACGTCAACCAGAGCTGAGCTTTGCGATTGGCGCGGGCGGGTAGCGAGTCCCCGTCCGGGCGCGGGCGCGGCGCTTTCGGGTGCCGCGCCCGTTTGTTTTTGGGCGCGTGAGGCAGTAACCGCCGCCCATGAGCGATGCGCTGCGATACATGCCCGGCTTCGGTGGCCATTTCGAAAGCGAGGCGGTCGAGGGCGCGCTTCCCAAGGGCCGCAACTCCCCCCAGCGCCCCGCCTTCGGCCTGTACACCGAGCAGCTCTCGGGAAGCAGCTTCACTTCGCCGCGGCACGAGAACCGGCGATCGTGGCTGTACCGAATGCGGCCGACCGCGGATCACCGGGCGTTCGTCGCTTACGAGGGTGCGCCGCTGTTTGCCGCGCCGCCTTCGTCTGAGCCGCTTGCTCCGAACCGCCTGCGCTGGAACCCGCCGCAGCTTCCCGAGGGCAGGGACTTCATCGACGGGCTGGCGACAATGCTCCACGCGCGCCAGCCCGAGCAGCTCGAAGGCTGTGGGGTGCACGTCTACCGCGCGACGAAGAGCATGGAGCGGCGGGTCTTCGTCGATGCAGACGGCGAGCTGGTCATCATTCCCCAGCAGGGCGGGATCGAGCTGCAAACAGAGCTCGGCCGTCTCGAAGTCGCCCCCGGCAGCATCGCCGTCGTGCCGCGCGGCATCAAGTTCAGAGTCGCGCTGCGCGACGGCGAGGCGCGCGGCTATGTCGCGGAGAATTACGGGCTCCCGTTCCGGCTTCCGGAGCTCGGTCCGATCGGAGCGAACGGCCTCGCAGGCCCGCGCGATTTCGAGACGCCCCTCGCCTGGTTCGAGGACAGGGACGAGCAGACGGAAGTCGTCCAGAAGTCGCTCGGCCATCTTTGGACGACCACGCTCGATCATTCCCCGCTCGATGTCGTCGCTTGGCACGGCAATTACGCGCCGTACCGCTACGACTTGTCCCGCTTCAACGCGATCGGGACGATCAGCTTCGACCACCCCGACCCGTCGATCTTCACGGTGCTGACCAGCCCCAGCAACGTGCCGGGCCGCGCCAACGCCGATTTCGTGATCTTCCCACCGCGGTGGATGGTCGCCGACGACACATTTCGCCCGCCATGGTTCCACCGCAACGTGATGAGCGAAGCGATGGGGCTCATCCACGGCGCCTATGACGCCAAGGCCGAAGGCTTCGCGCCCGGCGGGCTCAGCCTGCACAATCTGATGAGCGGCCACGGCCCCGATCTGGACAGCTGGCGCAAGGCGAGCGAGGCCGAACTCAAGCCAGTGAAGATCGAAGGCACGATGGCGTTCATGGTCGAGACCTGCTGGTCCTATCGTCCAACGCAATATGCGCTGGAGCGGGCGCAACCGGACTATGACGAGGCGTGGGCGGGATTTCCGAAGGCGAAGCTGCCGTGATCGACGAGACGAACGATAGCGCGCTGAAGAGTTGGGTCGAAACGCCCCACGGCAGCGATTTCCCGATCCAGAACCTGCCGATCGGGATCTTCTCGGTCGGTGACCGGCGGAGGCGCGCCGGAGTGGCCATCGGCGACTTTGTGCTCGACCTCACGGGCATCGCCGACCTTCTCGACGAGGACTGGCGCGAGGATCTGTCGCAGCCAATCCTCAACGGTTGGCTCGCGCGAGGAAACGGCGCTCAACACGCGCTCCGCGAGCGGCTGATCGAACTCCTCGGCGACGAACGTTATCGCGATGACGTCGAGCCGCAGCTGATCGGTCAGACCGAGGTCAGGATGCATGTGCCCTGCCTCGTCGGCGATTACACCGATTTCTACGTCGGCATCCATCACGCGACAAACGTCGGCAAGCAGTTCCGGCCGGACAATCCGCTGCTGCCCAATTACAAATATGTGCCGATCGGCTACCACGGCCGCGCGAGCTCGATCCGCGTTTCGGGCGAGCCGGTGATCCGGCCCAGCGGCCAGCGCAAGGCGCCGGATGCGGACGCGCCCGAATATGGCCCCAGCCGGCGCCTCGACTACGAGCTCGAGCTCGGCATCTGGATCGGGCGCGGCAACGATCTCGGCTCACCCATCCCGGTCGGCGAGGCTGCCCGGCATATCGCCGGCTATTGTCTTTTGAACGACTGGTCGGCTCGTGACATCCAGGCTTGGGAGTACCAGCCGCTCGGCCCGTTCCTCTCGAAGAGCTTCATGACCAGCGTCAGCGCGTGGGTCGTGAGCCAGCAAGCGCTCGCGCCGTTCCGTCGGCCAATGCCGCCGCGCGCGGATGGAGACCCGCGGCCCTTGCCCTATCTCGACAATCCAGCGGATCGCGAGAGCGGCGCCCTCGAAATCCAGCTCGAGGCGGTCCTGACGAGCGAACGGATGCGCCAGGACGGCATTGCGCCGCATGTTCTCTCGCGCGGCTCGGCCGACGCGGCCATGTACTGGAGCGCCGCGCAGATCGTCGCGCATCACACGGCAAACGGCTGCAACCTGCTGCCGGGGGACCTGATCGGCACCGGCACGCTGTCGACCGACAGCAACAACGGCCTCGGTTCGCTGCTCGAGATCAGCCGCGGCGGCAAGCAGCCGATCGCGCTGGCGACCGGCGAAATGCGGAGCTTCCTCGAGGATGGCGATGAGATCACGCTCCGCGCGTGGTGCGAAGGCGAGACCGGGCTTCGCATCGGCTTCGGCGAATGCGTCGGCCGTGTGGCCGGAGATCGCTAGCAGGCCGGCTTCCCAACCATCCGCACCTAAGTAATCTTCCGTAGTTCGCCGCGCGGCGTACCAGCCTAATGAGAATCATTCGCAGAAAACTTCTTCGCCAGCGCGGAGGAAAGGAGAGCTCATGTTCATGAAGCCAATCAAGGCCGAACAGAGCTGGACCACATATGTTCTCTCCAGTCTGCTGGAGAGCTGGTCGGCATCGCGGGCGTCCGGGACGGCGCCGCTTCCCGCGTTGATAGCGTTGTCACACAGGCTCGGCGTCTCGTCCATTTCGGCCGTTGCGTTCGGCAGCGTCTTCGATCTGGCCGAGGCCTGCCTCGGACGGTCATTGTCGGTGAATCGCTGTTGCAGCAATGACCTGCCGGCTGGCGAGTGGGCTTTGATCCACATGCTCAACGAGACCTTGCGAGACGGCGATATCGCCGCGCTCGGCGCAGCGTCGGGCGAACTTATCGACGCGTTGGTTGCCGCCGCGACGAGCGCGCGCCGCCTTCTGGCCCCCCAGGAGCATGAGCTCGACCGGTTATGGCACACCGTGCACGCCGCTCGGCTTTCGCATTGACCGGCGGCGTGGCCGATTGGGGGATTCGAACGTCACAAGTCAGTGGGTTGGAGAATCAAATAATGACACAAGTCGCAGCACTGGAACCCCTCGGCCACCGCAAGGTCGGTGAGATCGCGGCCAGCCTGGCCGGAGCGACCGCCGTGTTCCGGCGCTTCCGGATCGACTTTTGCTGCCATGGCGACGTTCTGCTCGATGAAGCCGCCAAGGCGCGCGGAATCGATCCTCGAACGATCGAGGCCGCACTTCAGGAGCTCGACGGGGCCCCGCCGTCCGATCTGCCTTCGGATACAGCGGGGCTGATCGATCATATTCTCGAACGTTACCATGAAACCCACCGGCGTCAGCTGCCGGAGCTGATCCAGCTCTCGCGCCGGGTCGAGCAGGTTCATGCCGGAAAGCCGGGCGTCCCAGCCGGGCTTGCCGAAATCTTGCAGCACGCTCTCGGCGAACTCGAAGTGCACATGCGCAAGGAGGAATTGATGATCTTTCCCGCGATGCGCCGCACGGACGTCACACGGCTGCTCGACGGACCGACCGCGATGTTGCGCGAGGATCACAGCGACCAAGGGGCAATGCTGGAGCAGATCACCGCGATGACGGACGATTTCACGGTACCCGAGGGCGCGTGCGCGACGTGGCAGGCACTTTATGCCGGTGCAGCGGAGTTCAAGCAGGATCTCGTCGAACACATCCACATCGAGAACAACATCCTGTTCCCCCGGTTCGAGAGCAGCGCAATCCCTGCCTAGCGAGACTTCCCGCGCACCGCTGGACATGGGAGCGCATCGGGGCGGTCATTGCAGCCCCAGGTTCTCGCTCATCAGTCGGGTCATTGCGTAGAGGCGGTCGAGCTGGGGAGTCGCGATCCCGATGCGCTTGGCGATCTCGCGCGGGGCGCCGAGCAGAGCCTCTAGCTCGATCGCCCGGCTCGCCTCGACGTCCTGAAGCATCGACGATTTGAACGCGCCGAGCCGCGCCGTCACCGCCATGCGGTCGGCCGCGCTCTCCTCGATCGGGCAAGCGATCGCGGCGCCGACCGCCGCAAGCTCGTCCATCGCTTCGGCCATGGATGCCCGGATGATCGCATCGTGGAGCAGCTTGTCGGCGGTCGAGCGGGTCAGCGCCGACATCGGGTTGATGGTCGCATTGCCCCACAATTTGTACCAGATCGCGCGGCGGATATTCTCGCTTTCCTCGCAGTGGATTCCGGCATTGGCGAACAACGTGCACAGCCGCTCGATGCGCTCGCTCGACCCGCCGTCCGGTTCCCCCAGAATCAGCTTGTCGGCATGCTTGACCGTCACCCGATTGGGCCCGGTCCTGAAGCAGCTTGCATGGACTACGCAGCCGGCGACCTGCTCGGCGGGCAGCGCGTCGGCGATCGCAAGGTCGGGGTCGACCGACCACAAGGGGTCGTCGGTGAACCACCATGGCACGCCGTTCATCATCGGTACGATCTGCGTGTCGGGTCCAACGAGCGCCTCGAGCGAAAGCGCGATTCGCGGCAAGGCGGGCGCTTTGACGGCAATGATCACGACGCCGTGCACTCCGAGCGCTGCGGGATCGCTCGACGCCGCAACCGCGACGCAGCGCGTATCGCCGCCATCGGTGAGCCACAGCGCCTCGGTTTCGATCGCCGCCAGCGTTTCGCCGCGCGCGACGACCGACACGTCATTGCCGGCGAGCGCGAGCCTCGCCGCGATCCAGCCGCCGATGGCGCCGGCCCCCACCACGCAAATGTTCATGGCCGCACGGATGGGCTAGAAGGCGCCTCTTGGGCAAGGGGGCGTCATGCTGTTCCGTCAGTTGTTCGAGCCGCAATCGTCGGCTTACACCTACCTCATCGCATGCGAGGTCACCCGCGACGCTGCGCTGATCGACCCGGTTCTGGAAACCGTCGACCGGGACGTGCAGTTGCTCGCCGAACTCGGGCTGAGGCTGCGCTATACGATTGAAACGCATATCCACGCCGATCATGTGACCGGCGCTTCAGCGCTGAGAGAACGGACCGGGTGCAAATGCGCGGTTCCGGACACAAGCGGCGCAGCGCGTGCGGATCTGGCCGTCACCGAAGGGGAGTCGATTCACATTGGCTCGCTCAAGCTGCAGCCGCTCTTCACGCCGGGGCACACCGACGATCACTACAGCTACTTCCTCGCGAGCGGCGACGCAGCGCGCGTCTTCACCGGCGACGCGCTGCTGATCGACGGCTGCGGGCGCACCGATTTCCAGAACGGAGATGCCGCGACCCTGTACCGATCGGTCCACGAAAAGATCTTAAGCCTACCGGGCGATACGCTCGTTTATCCGGGCCATGATTATCAGCATCGCCGCGTCAGCAGCGTCGATCAGGAGCGCGACCGCAACCCGCGCCTCGGCGGCGGCAAGAGCATCGACGAGTTCGTCGCGATCATGGCGGGCCTCAAGCTGCCGCGGCCGAAGAAGATGGATGTCGCAGTGCCCGCGAACCGCCAGTGCGGGCAAGTGCTCTCAGGCTAATGCCGGCCCGCGACGTGATCGAGGAACCACGCGTAGGTTTGCCTGATCCCGTCTTCCAGTCCGATGCTCGAGCGCCATCCCAGCGCCGACAGCCGCGACACGTCGAGCAGCTTGCGCGGCGTGCCGTCGGGCCGCGAGCGGTCGTAGCTGATCCGTCCCGAAAAACCGGTGACTTCGGCGAGCAGTTCGGCAAGCTCCGCAATCGATATGTCCTCGCCAGTTCCCACGTTGATGTGGCTCAGCATCGGCTGCGTATTTTCACGATACTCCGATTCCGGGAGATTGAGCACGAACAGCGATGCGTCCGCCATATCGTCGACGTGCAGGAACTCGCGGCGCGGCGTGCCCGAGCCCCAGATGACCACTTCCTCGGCACCTTCGCGCGCGGCCTTGTGGAATCGCGCCATCAGCGCCGGCAGCACATGCGAGTCCTCCGAACCGAAGTTGTCGCGCGGACCGTAGAGGTTGGTCGGCATGACGCTGCGGTAATCCATGCCGTGCTGTCGGTTGTAGCTCTCGCACAGCTTAATCCCGGCGATTTTGGCGATCGCATAAGGCTCGTTGGTCGGCTCGAGTGGACCGGTCAGGAGCGCTTCTTCGACGAGCGGCTGCGGCGCGTCGCGGGGGTAAATGCAGGATGATCCGAGGAAGAGGAGCTTCCGAACGCCTGCTTCGAATGCCGCGTGGATGACGTTGCATTCGATCATCAGATTCTCGAAGATGAAATCGGCAGGATAGGCGTTGTTCGCGTGGATTCCGCCTACCTTTGCGGCGGCAAGGATCACGGCTTCTGGCTCCTCGACGGCGATGAATTGCCGCACGGCAGCCCCGTCGAGAAGGTCGAGTTCAGCGCGTGTGCGGGTCAGCGTCTCCGCGCCTTGCCCCTTCAGCTTCTCGAGGATGGCGGAGCCGACCATTCCCCGATGTCCGGCAACATAGGCCCGCATCAGTGCTACTTTTCCGTGCTGATGCTTGGAGCGTAACCGTGCGCCTTGAGAAGTGCGTGCCGGCGCGCGGTGTCGAGATCCGCCGTGACCATTTCCGTGCACAGCTCCCGAGCCGTGACTTCCGGCGTCCAACCGAGCGCATCGCGAGCAGCCGTCGCATCGCCAAGCAAGGATTCGACTTCTGCGGGACGGAAGTAGCGCCGGTCGACACGGACGATGACGTCACCAGTGCGCAAGGACGTTTCTACCGTCCCGCTCACCGAGTCCACGATGCCGACCTCCTCGACGCCGGCGCCCTCGAATCGAATGGCGACCCCAAGGTCCTCGGCCGCCCAAGTTACGAATTGCCGGACGGAGTGCTGCTGCCCCGTCGCGATGACGAAATCGCGCGGCTCATCCTGCTGCAGCATCAGCCACTGCATTCGGACATAGTCGCGTGCGTGCCCCCAATCGCGCAGCGCGTCCATGTTGCCGAGGTAGAGGCAGTCCTGGAGGCCTTGGCTGATGTTGCACAGGCCGCGGGTGATCTTCCGCGTGACGAAGGTCTCGCCGCGGCGGGGGCTCTCGTGATTGAAAAGCAGGCCGTTGCACGCATAGAGGCCATAGGCTTCGCGGTAATTGACCGTAATCCAATAGGCATAGAGTTTCGCCACCGCATAAGGCGACCTCGGGTAAAAGGGCGTCGTCTCACGCTGCGGTGTTTCCTGGACCAGGCCGAAGAGCTCGGACGTCGATGCCTGGTAGAAGCGCGTTTTCAGCCCGAGAAAGCGGATGGCTTCGAGGAGCCGGAGCGCCCCGAGTCCGTCCACGTCCGCCGTATATTCGGGAGCCTCGAAGCTGACGGCAACGTGGCTCTGGGCACCGAGGTTATAGACCTCGTCGGGTCGGACCTCATGCATGATCCGCATGAGGTTCGAGCTGTCCGTCAGGTCTCCATAGTGCAGGCGCAAGTCCGGATTCGGCTCGTGCGGGTCCTGGTAAATGTGGTCGATGCGATCGGTGTTGAAGAGCGACGCCGGCCGCTTGATCCCGTGGACCTCATATCCTTCCCTGAGCAGCAATTCCGCCAGGTAGGATCCGTCCTGGCCGGTGATGCCGGTGATGAGCGCTTTCTTCATCGGTGACCTATTCCTGCTTTGTCCCGCCGGCTCAAGCTGCGAACGGGCGCGTGCGCGATTTTGCAGCCGCCACCAGCGCGTTAGCGAACCGCGCCGAACCGTTGCGTGCAGCAAAATGGACCGCAGTCTTGTGCGCATTTGTGGCGAAGGTTGCGAAGTTCCGGTCCGCGACCTTGATCGCATTATAAACCGGCTGCGCCCGCGGAATGGAAAACAGCGGACCGACTCCGTGCTTCGCGATCGTTCGTCCGGGGAGGGTGCCCACCGGCGCCGTCACCGGAACGCCCAGCGCCAGGCATTCCACCACGATTCCCGATCCTCGCGCGCGATAGGGGTCGACGTCGTAGGGGAGGATGACGAGATCGCATTCGGCGATCGCCTCGGCGATGTCAGGGACGAAGCCGAGACGTTCGACGCCGGGCAAATCCGGCAAGTCGATCTTCGTGAAACTGTCCTGATAGGTGATCGAATAGCCGTCCTGGATCAGCCGCGGCAGCAGCCGTTGCAGCACGGTCGTGCCTTTTTCGGCCCGCTGGTGGCCGAAAAATCCAATGCGCTTCAGTTCATTTTTGGCTTCGGGGAGAGGTGGGCCGTCGACGGGTTGGGGAACGGTAACGAAATTCCCGTCGGGCATGATCGGAAGGAAGCGATTCCGCATTTCCGGCTCGACCGAGGTCAAGGTAATGTCGACTCTGGCGGAATGAGCGAGCAGGAGGGCACTGCGCAAGAACCGCGCATCGTCCGATTTCCACTCGATTCCCGGGTCCCAATAGACGCAGCCCACCACGGGCACGTCGACTCCCATAATCGCGCAGGCCGCGATTTCCTGCGCCCAGATCGTCGGGAAAATCCACAGATCGGCGCTCCGCACCTTCATCAGGTCTCGCGCGATGACCGGCGGCTCGACGCGGTGCTGGACAAATGACCCGGCGTAAAAGTCGTACTTTTCGGGGAGGGTATGGGGCCAGATCGTGAAATGCTTCGAGACCGGCGCAAGCGCGCCGAAATGGGCGGCCACTTCGTCCTCCATTAGGCTCGCCCCATAGACGTGCAGGTCGTGCCCGGCCGACACGAGCTCACGTACGAGCTTTATGCCATAATCGTAGTGGTGACCTGCGAGGTGCCTGATGCCGGCATCGAGAATGTTGATCTTCATCGCGCGATCCTAGCGTTAGCCCAGCGCGAGCCACAGCTTGATGCGCGCTCTGCAGGGATCCCGACCGTTCCAGTGGAAGGGGTGGTGCCGCTTGAGGGACTCGAACCCACGACCCCATCATTACGAATGATGTGCTCTACCAGCTGAGCTAAAGCGGCTTGGCTCTTTTCGGAGGTGGCGCGCCCCTAACAGCACCATGCGGCGCGGGCAAGCGCCGGAGCCGCAACATTATGCTTAACGCTTTGGTAACGCGGCTCGGCCATTCTCCCTCTCATCGTGGAGGGAAATGGGGCCCGAGCAGGTAATGGATACGTATCGTGAACATCCCGGGGATTTCGACCTGTCGGCCTCGGCCGAGACGGCGGCATCCCATGACGTGGCCGCGGCGATCGGCACCGACGAGCGGCGCATGCACGTACGGGCGTACAACCACTGGGTCTCGCTCCTCGACGGCCGCGACTTCCCTTCGATTGAAGATCTCGAGCCCGCCGATGTCACCGATTTCGCGGCGAATAGCGTGCTCCTCGATTTTACCTGCGGCGGCGACAACCCGGCGATCCCGTACATCGGCGCCGCGATCCGCGAAGAATGCGGGCTCAGCGACGATACGCGCACGATCAGCGACGTCCCGAGCCGCTCGCTGCTGTCGCGCCTGACCGACCATTATCTCCAGATCATCGCCAACCGCGCACCGATCGGCTTTGAGGCCGAGTTCGCGAACCAGCGCAGTGAGACGATCTGCTATCGCGGGATCCTGATGCCTTTTTCCTCGGACGGGGACACGATCGACTTCATCTACGGCGTCATCAACTGGAAGACGGTCGGCGTCGGGTCAGCCACTGATTCCGGCACGATCGATATGCCGCGGGTCGAGTTCGCGTCAGCAGATGACGCGGACGAGGTCGAGGCCGAGTCCGGGCAACCGCTAGAGCTGACCGAGGTCGCAGCGGAAGCCGCACTCCAGACCGAAATTGCGGCTGAAGAGCCGTTCGAACTCACTGAGCTCGCGAGCGACGAGAGAATCCTCGAGTCTGTCGCAGCACCGCTCGACGCGGCGGAACAGACGGTCGAGATCGGCGGCATTGCCGATGCTCCCAAAGCGCCTCCCGTGCATTTCTCCTGGGAGGACGGGCCGCTCGCGGACGTGGATGCGGGCGAGCTGCCGCACGTCGAGATCGACGAGAATGCCGGGCTTGCCGACCGGCTGTGGGCCGCGCGCGAGACAGCGGATGCCGTGAAGGCCGGCGAGGGGCGCACGCGGACCGCACTCTACCGCGCGCTGTCGCTCGCTTACGACTTCGCGCTCGCGGCGCACGACACTCCTGAGGAATATGCCGAGCTGCTCCAGGAATCCGGCGTGAAGGCGCAGGCGCGCGCGCCGATGACCCCGATCGTCAAGCTCGTGTTCGGGATCGACTACGACAAGGCGCGCCTGACCGAATTCGCCGCCGCGCTCTCTTATGCGCTCCGGCAGGAGCTCGAGTTCGGGGCCTTCCAGGACTTCATCGAAAAGCAGCCGGGCGGGCTCAAGGCGTTGGTCGCGGCCGAGCGCCAGGCGCGCCGCCCCGGCTCGAAGCCGGACTCGAAAGGTGAAATCGCCCGAGCGCGGCTTCGCTCGGCGGCTCCGATCTCGCTCGCCGACGTCCCCGGCGACGAAGAATTCGCCGTGGTCGTGACTCGCCGCGGGGCCGACGGCCGCCACGAGGCGGTCGCGATCCTCGACGACGAAACGCTAGTCGAACGCGCAATCCGCAGCGCGGCATAACGCCGGAGTCGACCGGTCCGTCAGCAACGTCCCGCCCGGCGGCTTGGCCGGGCTTGTTCCCTTGTGGAGCGCAGGGCTATAGGCCCGCCCGACCCCACAGCCCCCGGAGCATGACTTTCCATGACCGCCCACACGCGCCTCGACCCCCCGCTGGTCGAGTCGATTCGCAAGGCGTTGACCGGCAACGCACTGCCAGGAGAAACCCACGGCCTCTCACGCGAGGGTGAGCGCGCCGCGGCCGAGTTCCTCGCCGACGTCGCGGCGAAGCGCCGCAGCGGCGAACTCGCGCTGAGGATCGAATCGACCGGCGGCGAAGCCGGGCGGCGGCGGATGCGGATCGGCATCGTCAATGACGACATGCCATTCCTGGTCGATTCGGTCGCCAATGCGATCGCCGCCCGTCAGCTGACGATCCATCGCCTGCTCCACCCGGTGGTCTGCGTCGAGCGCGACAAGAGTGGTGAGCTGCAGCGGGTCGAGCCGCTGTGCGGGGAGAAGGATCGTCGCGAATCGATGATGTACGTCGAGCTCGACCGCGCCGATGCGCGCGGTCGGCAAGAGCTTGCGAACGACCTGCGGCGGGTGCTCGGTGACGTGCGCCTCGCCGTGCGCGACTGGAAGGCGCTCCAGAGCCGGATGCGCGACGATGCTTCCGCAGCCGACTCCGAAGGCGCGGCCCTGCTCGACTGGTTCGCCGAGCGCGCGATGACGTTGCTCGGCTATCATGTCGAAAAGCCCTACGAGACCCCGTCCGACGCGCTCGGCATCTTCAGCATTCCCGGTGCCCCCACCGACGAAGGCGGCTGTCTCGGCGCGATGCATTATTTCGAGAAGGGCGGCGAAGTGCCGCTGATGGCCAAGGCCGAGCGCAAATCGACGGTCCACCGGCGGGTTCCGCTCGACCTCGTCGTGGTGCCGCTCAAGCAAGACGACAAGGTCATCGGGATCGGCGTCCATGCCGGGCTCTGGACGAGCGAGGCGCTGCGCGTCCCGCCCGAGGAGGTGCCGGTTCTTCGCGCTCGGCTCAAGCGGCTCGATCGCGATTTCGGGTTCGACTCCAAGGGACATTCGGGCAAGGCGCTTCGCCACGCGGTCGCGTCGCTTCCGCGCGACCTCACGATCGCCATCGATTATGAGTCGCTGCGCGAGCTGGTGATGATGGCGATGTCGCTCGCCGACCGGCCGCGGCCAGCGCTCCTCCAGGTGCGCAGCATCCTCAAGGGTCAGCTGTTCACCTTCGTCTGGTTGCCTCGAGAGGAGCTGAGCACAACCCGGCGGCTGGCGATTGCGCGCCTCCTCGAAGACGAGGTCGGTCGGGAGATCACCAGCTGGTCGGTCGAGCTCGGCGATGCCGACCTCGCGCTGATCCGCTATACCCAATATATCGACGAAGAGGCACCGCCGCCCGACGCGGCAGCGCTCGACGCCGCGGTCGTCGAAATGGTCCGCGGCTGGTCTCCCGCGGTCGAAGCGGAGCTTATCGCCCAGGCCGGAGCCTCGCGCGCGACGAGGCTTGCGCTCACCTATATCGGCACCTTCCCCGATTCGTACCGGTCACGCAGCGCGCCCGAAGAAGGTGCCGCCGACATCCTGCGTCTGTGCGCGCTTTCGAGCGAAGCCGACCGCGACGTCCGCATTTCCCGGCTTGCGACGGACGCGCCGCATCAGCTTCGGCTCAAGATGTACCGCAGGAGCGGCCTGATTCCGCTTTCGGAGGCCGTTCCTGTCCTCGAAAATTTCGGCTTCCGAGTGATCGAGGAACTTCCGACCGAGCTCGCCGGCGGAATCGGCTACATCCACGACTTCCACGTCGAGGTCGGGCCCGAGGGCGACCTCCAGTCGATCCTCGACCGAACCGGCGCAATCGAGCGCGCGATCGCCAACGTGCTGTGCGGCGCCGCCGAGGACGACGAGTTCAACCAGCTCGTCCTTTATGCGGGTCTCGATACCCAGGCGGTCGTCTGGCTGCGCGCTTGGTTCCGCTACTTGCGCCAGACGGGAAGCAGCTTCGGCCTCGTCACCGTCGTCGACGCGCTGCGCCGCGCGCCCAACGCGAGCCGCGCGCTCGTTGGCCTGTTCGTCGCTGCGCACGATCCGTCCGCGAAGGGCCGGCAAGAGCGCATTGCCGAGTGCCGCGATCAACTCGAACAATCGCTCGCCAAGGTGCGTTCGATCGACGACGACCGCATCCTGCGTCGCCTGCGCGCGCTGGTTCTCGCCATCGTTCGAACCAACGCCTTCGCCCCGGCCGCGGCGGAAGCGCTCGCGTTCAAGATCGTCTCCGGCCAGGTGCCGGGTCTCCCTGCGCCGGTGCCGTGGCGCGAGATCTGGGTCTACAGCCCGCGCGTCGAAGGCATTCACTTGCGCGGCGGGCCGGTCGCCCGCGGCGGTCTGCGCTGGTCCGACCGGCGCGACGACTTCCGCACCGAGATCCTCGGGCTGATGAAGGCGCAGCTGGTCAAGAACGCGGTGATTGTGCCGACGGGCGCCAAGGGCGGCTTCTATCCCAAGCAGCTCCCGCCCATTTCGAACCGCGATGCGTGGCTCGCCGAAGGGACCGAAAGCTACCGGATCTTCATCCGCTCTTTGCTCTCGATCACCGACAATCTGGTCAACGACAAGGTCGTTCATCCGGACAAGGTCGTCGTCCACGACGACGACGATCCCTATTTCGTTGTTGCCGCCGACAAGGGCACGGCGAGCTTCTCGGACGTCGCCAATGCCATCGCGCTCGAACGCAATTTCTGGCTCGGCGACGCGTTCGCCAGCGGCGGCTCGAACGGCTACGACCACAAGGAGATGGGGATCACGGCGCGCGGCGCCTGGATTTCCGTCCAGCGCCATTTCATCGAAATGGGCATCGACGTCCAGACGGACCCGGTGACCGCCGCCGGCTGCGGCGACATGTCGGGCGACGTGTTCGGCAACGGCATGCTGCTGTCGAAGTCGTTGAAGCTCGTCGCCGCGTTCGACCACCGTCACATTTTCATCGACCCCGATCCCGATCCGGCGAAGAGCTGGGCCGAGCGCAAGCGCCTGTTCGAACTGCCGCGCTCGAGCTGGGACGATTATGACCGCAAGCTCATCTCGAAGGGCGGGGGAGTCTATGCGCGCACCGAAAAGTCGATCCCGCTCAGCGCCGAAGCGCGCAAGGCGCTCGGCGTCGAAGCCAAGGAGCTCGACCCTACGGCGCTGATCAACGCGGTGATCAAGGCGCCCGTCGACCTGTTCTGGTTCGGCGGGATCGGGACCTACATCAAGGCATCGACACAGAGCCACGCCGAGGTTGGCGATCCGTCGAACGAGCCAGTCCGCGCGGACGCGAACGAAATTCGCGCTAAAGTCATCGGCGAGGGTGCAAACCTCGGCGTCACACAGGCTGCGCGCATCGAGTTCGCGACAAGCGGCGGACGCATCAACACGGACTTCATCGACAACAGCGCCGGCGTCGACTGCTCGGACAATGAGGTCAACATCAAGATCCCGCTCAACCGCGAGATGCGCGACGGCACGCTGTCGTTCGACAAGCGCAACAGCCTGCTCGCGCGGATGACCGACGAGGTCGCCGACATCGTGCTCGAGGACAACCGGCTGCAGACTCTTGCGCTGTCGATCGCCGAAGCCGGAGGCGCGACCACGCTCCCGGCGCACGTCCGCACGATCGAACTTCTCGAGGCTTCCGGCCGCCTCGATCGCAAAGTCGAAGGCCTGGCGTCGAGCGAGGATCTGCTTCGCCGAGTCCAGGACAGGCGCGGCCTGACTCGCCCGGAGCTCGCTGTCGTCCTGTCGATCTCGAAGCTCGTACTCCAGAGCGCTGCCGAGGAACTGCGCCTCGCCGAGGAGCCGCTGCTCGAGCCGGAGCTTTTCGAAGCCTTCCCGCTACCGATGCGCAAGGCTCACGCCGACGCTATCCGAGCCCATCGCCTGCGTAACGAGATCATCGCGACCAAGGTCGCGAACCGCCTCGTCAACCGGCTGGGGCCGGGCGTCGCCTTCGATATGACCGAGGAGGAGGGCGCCTCGCTTCAGCAGGTCGTCACCGCCTTCATCGTCGCCGAGCGCCTGCTCGACCTCGACAAGCTGTGGATGCAGATCGAGGAGGCGGAGGTGCCCGAGCCGGTCCGTATCGAGCTCTTCTCGATCGCCGCCTCGAGCGTCCGCGCGCACCTCTCCGACATCCTGCGCTCATCCGGCGGCGAAATGCGGATTTCGGCGCTGTGCAAGACGCTCGAGCCGGGCGTCCGCAAAATTTCCGCCGCAGCCGCCAAGCTCATTCGCGCCGAGGTGCGCAACGAAGCCGCCGCCCGCCGCGATCGCCTGCTCGCCCTCGGCGCGAGCGACGACATCGTTCACGGGCTAGTGCGCCTTTACGAGCTCGACGGCGTGTTCGGGATCGCGGCGCTCGCCGGACGGCAGGAGATCGACGAACTGGTCGTCACCCGCGCCTACACCCGTCTCGGCGAGGCGCTCGGCCTCGATTGGGCGCAGCAGCAGGTCGACCGCTTCGTGCCGAGCGACCAATGGGAGCGGCTGCTCACCGCCGGCCTGGCACGCGATTTCGAGCAATTGAGGATCGAATTCCTGTCCCGCTGCCGCGGCAGTGATCTCGACGAGTGCGTCGATGGATGGATCGAGCATCACGGTCCCCGTATCGAGCAATTCCGCGAGCTTATCAGGCGTGCGCGCAGCGAAGGCAGCGTCAGCGCATCGATGCTCGCGCAGATCGCGAGCCAGGCCCGCATTCTTCTCGGCCGCTGATGCGTATCGCTGTCCTGGTCCCGGCGCCGGATTATCCGGAGCCCTGGGCCTGGGCGTACGACATCGAGGCGGATGCGCTGCGAAGCGCGGGCGCCGAAATCGAGCCGGTAGCGTGGACGGAATCGGGCGACCTGTCGGCTTTCGACCTCGTCCTTCCGCTGGTCGCGTGGGGATACCACCTCGATTATCCGCGCTGGCTCGCTTTCCTCGAACGCGCCGACAGCGAGCGCCTGCCGCTGCTCAACCCTCCGGCGCTCCTCAGGTGGAACGGCGACAAGGCCTATCTCGCCGAGCTTGGCGACAAGGGCGTCGCCACCGTGCCGACGCTCGCGGTCGAATCCTGCTGCGACGCCGACCTCGAGGAAGCGCGGCGGCGCTTCGCCACCGAGTGGCTGGTGATCAAGCCGCCGGTTTCGGCAAGCGCCACCGGAACCCATCGCCTCGGTCCCGCCGACGATCTGCCCGAGGACAGCCGCGGCAAGCCGATGATCGTCCAGCCGCTGATCGAGGAGATTGCGCGTACCGGCGAATTCTCGCTGATGCTGTTCGGCGGCGAGTTCAGCCACGCCGTCGTCAAGCGGCCGAAAAGCGGCGACTTCCGCGTCCAGCCGCATCTCGGCGGCGTCACTTTGCCTTCGGAGCCGCCGCCCGGCGGGATCGCGCTCGCCAGCCAGGCCCTCGCCGCCGCTCCCGCGAAGGCGGCCTACGCGCGCGTCGACATTGTGCCGGACGACGAGGGCACGCTTCGCATCATGGAGCTCGAGTTGATCGAGCCGGCGCTGTTCCTCGACCATGCGCCCGATAGCGGCGCGGCATTCACGGCAGCGATCCTGAGCGCCGCTCGAAAAGCCACTGCCTAATCGCCGAGGTGAGGTTCGGCGGCTCGGGGACGTCGAGCCGGGTGGCGTCGATTTCCGCCACCAGCGCGTTCAACGGCACGCCGCGCTCCCGAGCTGTCGCTTCCAATGCGCTCCAGAAGACGGGCTCGAGGCTGATCGACGTGGCATGCCCCGCGATCAGCACCGACCGCTTTTTCGGCGGCGCGTACGCCGGCATCAATACATGTGCTGGCCGCCGTTGATCGACAGCGTCGATCCCGTGACGAAGCCGGCATTCTCGTCGCACAGAAAGGCGACTCCGCGCGCGATCTCCTCGGCGCGTCCGAGGCGCCCGACAGGAATTCGGGAGACGATTTTGGCGAGTACCTCCTCGGGCACCGCGGCGACCATGTCGGTGTCGATGTAGCCGGGAGCGATTGCGTTGACCGTCACTCCGGCCCGCGCCCCCTCCTGAGCGAGGGCCTTGGTGAAGCCGTGAATGCCTGACTTGGCGGCGGCGTAGTTGACCTGCCCGTATTGTCCGGCCTGACCGTTGATCGACCCGATGTTGACGATCCGTCCGTAGCCGCGGCCGGTCATCCCCTCGAACACCGCTTTGGCCATGTTGAAGCAGCCGCCCAGGTTGGTGTCGATCACCTCCTGCCACTTCTGCCGGTCCATGCGCTTCATGGTCGTGTCGCGCGTGATCCCGGCATTGTTGACGAGCACGTCGACCGGGCCGAGGTCGGCTTCCACGCTGCGAACGCCGTCCTGGCAGGCGTCGAAATCGGACACGTCCCATTTGTACGCCTTGATGCCGGTGCGGTCGCTAAATTCGCGCGCGCGCTCGTCGTTGCCGGCGTAATTGGCGGCGACCTGCATCTTCATGTCTCTCAGCGCGATGCTGATTGCTTCGCCGATTCCGCGCGTTCCGCCAGTGACGATCGCAACCCGTGCCATGCGATTTCCTCCTGTTGTGCGTCGCCGGAGTTAGGCGGCAGGCAACCAGCCCGCAAGTTCGCGCAGGATAAGCCGTTCGAGCATGGCGATGCTTTCGGCCGAATCGTTGAGGCAGTCGAGCAGCGCGAACTTTTCGCCGCCGCCGCCCAGGAACGTTTGGCGCCCGCGGATGCCGAGCTCTTCGAGCGTTTCCAGACAATCGGCCGAAAAGCCGGGCGCCGCCACTGCGACGCGCTTCACGCCGCTGCGCGCATAACCAGCGAGCGTTTCATCGGTCGCCGGCTGGAGCCATTTGGCGCGGCCGAAACGCGACTGGAAGGCGACATCGACTTCGCGGCCGAGCGCTGCGCCGAGCAGCCGCGCGGTCTTCTGGCAGTGGCAATGATATGGGTCGCCGAGCTCAAGCGTGCGCTCCGGCATACCGTGGAAGCTGAGCAGCAGCCGCTGGGGCTCGAAATCCAATGCCGTGAGCTGGCGCGAGAGATTGTCGCGCAGCGCCTCGATGTACAGTGGGTCTTCGTAATAAGGGGGCATCGTGCGCACCGCCGGCTGCCAGCGCATCCGCGCGAGCACGCCGAACAGAGCATCGTTCGCGGTGGCGGTCGTCGCTGCGCAATATTGCGGGTAGAGCGGCGCGGCGAGGATGCGCGTGCATCCGTCCTTCGCCATCTGCTCCATCGCCGCGGCAATCCCGGGGTGGCCGTAGCGCATCGCATAATGCACGCTGAGCTGGGGCAGGCGGGCGCGGAGCGCCTCGGCTTGCCGATGCGCGATCACCCGCAGCGGAGAACCTTCGTTGGTCCAGATCTGGTTGTATGCTTCGGCCGATTTCCTCGGCCGCGTGCGGAGGATCACGCCGTGCAGGATTGGCTTCCACGCGAGCTTCGGGATTTCGATGACGCGCGGGTCGCTCAGGAACTCGGCGAGATAGCGCCGCACCGCGCGCGCTTCGGGGGCGTCCGGCGTTCCGAGGTTGATCAGCAGCACGCCGAGCTTCGCTCCGGGAAGTTGGGGATGATTGGACGGTCGGATCATCCCTCCGCCATAGGATCGAACGGGAGCGAGCGCATCCTTTTGCCCGCCGCGGCGAAAATCGCGTTGGCGACGGCGGGGGCAAGCACCGTTGTCCCGATCCCGCTGACTCCGCCGGGCGCATCGCTGCTCGGGATGATCTCGACGTGGATTTCCGGTGCGTCGCCGAGCCGGGGAAGACCGATGGCGCCGAGCGGCCGCGCGCGCGGCATGCCGGCCACCCATTCGGGCGAAGGCAGCGTCGCCTGCGCCAGCGCCCAGATCAGCCCGGCCTCGATCTGCTGCGCGACGAGG
>NZ_WJSQ01000090.1 GCF_009720245.1 Sphingomonas segetis
TCGAGCGGCGGGTGGGCGCCTCCGAAGCGCTCGCGATAGGCGCCGTTGACCAGCAGCAACGAGCCCTCGCCGGTGGTGAGCGCGACGGGGTCGCTGCTGAGGCCGAGCGCCGAGCCGAGCAGCGCGAAGTCAGGACCGACGACCAGCGGCTCGGCGGCGGCTGGATTTGCAGGCGTCCGCAGATACGCAAAGGCAGCCGCTGCCGCCCCCGCGAGAGTCAGTGCTCCGGCGATCAGCGGCTGCCCCAGCAATAGTAGCAGAATGGCGGCGCTCGCCGCAGCCCCGCCGACCAGCGCGGGCACAAGCCATCGCCCCCATCCAACGAGGGAAGTCGATTCGATCGGCGGCAGTTCCTGGTACAGCATGAGCGTCGGTGCCCATGCTACCAGAAGCGCGTCATCCTACCAGATGCGCACGCGGTCCGCGGGCGCGAGATAGAGCTTCTGCCCCGGCTTCACCCCGAAGGCCGGATACCACGGGTCCATGTTGCGGACGATGTCGGTGCGGTACTCCGACGGCGCGTGCGGGTCGGTGAGGAGCCGCTGGCGAAGGTTGGCTTCGCGGTAGTTGCGCCGCCACACCTGCGCCCACCCGAGATAGAAGCGCTCATCCGCCGTCGTCCCGTCGATCACCGGCGGCGGCGCGCCGTTGAGCGAGGCGATGTAGGCATCGTGCGCAACCGTCAGCCCGGCGAGGTCCGCCACATTTTCGCCCATCGTCAGCTTGCCCTGCACATGCATGCCCGGCAGCGGCTCATACGCGTCATACTGCGCGCCGAGCTTGTCGAGGCGGGACTGGAAAGCCTTGACGTCATCCGGAGTCCACCAGTCCGACAGGCGACCGCTCTTGTCGTACTTGGCACCCTGATCGTCGAAATGATGGCTGAGTTCATGGCCGATTACAGCCCCGATGCCGCCGTAATTCACCGCGTCATCGGCATTGGGATCGAAGAAGGGCGGCTGCAGGATCGCCGCCGGGAAGACGATCTCGACCATGCCGAAATTGGCATAGGCGTTGATCGTCATCGGGGTCATTCCCCACTCCCACTTGTAGATCGGCTTGCCGAGCTTGTTGACGTTCCACGCATAATCGAACCGGTTCGACCGCATCGCATTGCCGAGGAGGTCGTTGCGGTCGATGACCAGGCCGCTCATGTCGCGCCATTGCGAGGGATAGCCGATCTTCGGCGTGAAGGCGGCGAGCTTGGCATGCGCCTTGACCTTGGTGTCGGCGCTCATCCAGTCGAGCTTGTCGATCCGCCGGTCCATGGCCGCGATGACGTTGTGTACGAGCTTGTCGGCGGCTGCTTTCGTCTCGGGCGGGAAGAAGCGCGCGACGTAGAGCTTGCTGACGTCGTCGCCGAGCGCGCCGACGGTGAAATTCACCGCCCGCTTCCACCGTGCCTCCTGCTCCGGAGTGCCGGACAAGGTGGTGCCGTAGAAAGCGAAATTCTCCTTGTCGAATGCCGACGGGAGGTACGGCGCATAAGAGTCGAGCGAGCGGACCAGCAGCTGGTCCTTGAGCACGCCAAGCGGTGCCTTGCCGACCAGCGCAGCGATCTTCCGGACGGCGGACGGCTGCGCGACGAGCAGCGAATTGACGCCCTGCGCGCCGCTGGCACGGATCAGCTCACCAAAATCGAAGCCGGGCGCCGACCTGGCGAACTCGTCGAGTGCGAACTTGTTGTAGGTCTTGGTCGCGTCGCGGCTTTCGATGCGGGTCCAGCTCGCCGCCGCAATCTTGGTTTCGAGGTCCAGAATCGCCTTCGCGCGCGCCGCCGCGTTCTTCTCGCCCGCGAGCGTCAGCATGTTGGTTAGGTGCTGGAGATATTTCGCCTTCGTTTCGGCGAGCTTCGGCTCCTTCGACAAGTAGTAATCCCGGTCAGGCATCCCGAGGCCGGCCTGGTAGAATTGCAGGATGTATTGGTCGGGGGCCTTGTCGTCCTGCCCCACGAAGCCGCCGAACGGCGTTCCGATCTGCAGCTTGAGCGCTTCGGCATAGAGGTCGGCGAGACCGGCGCGCGAGCTCAGGCCGCGTACCTGGCTGAGCCACGGATCGAACGGAGCGAGCCCCTTCGCCTCGACCGCGGCCTCGTCCATGTAGCTGGCATAGGCCGCGCCGATCCTGCTGTTCGGATCCTTTGCCTGCTCCTCGATGATCTGGCGCGTCCGCTCGCGCGAGAGATCGTCAAGCACCGTGAACATTCCGTAGTTGGACTTGTCAGCCGGGATCGGCGTGGTCTTCGCCCAGGTGCCGTTCGCGAAACCGTAGAAATCGTCGCCCGGCGCGACGCTCTTGTCCATGCCCGCGGTATCGAAGCCGAACGTCCCGTACTTCGGCGTCGGCGCAGGAGCAGGCTCGGGCACGGCTTCCGCAACGGAAGCCGGTGGGGGGGCTGGCGGCAGCGGCGGCGGAGCCTGCGTGGCGCAGCCCGCGAGCGCGGTTGAAGCAAGGGCGAACGCGAGAAACCTGATCATTCCGATCCCCTTCATGGACAGCTATCCTTTGTTAAGTTGAGCGCTTCGATGCAAGCCGCGCGATGATCATTCGACGGCCGCACGCGGTGCGCCTGCGAACGGCTTCAGACTCATGTCTCCTTGCGCGCGGCAGGCCGTTGCTGCCAACGGCTTCGCGACCAGAAGCGCCACGCCAGCGCGGCCGACAGATAGCCGATCACGCCCGCGAGCGCTGCAATCGTCAGGATTCCGACGGCGATCGGTCCCGAAGCCTCGTGCACCCAGAACAGCAGCCGGCTGAGCTCACTCGAGAAGCGCTCCGCCGCCGACGGATTCAAGAGCGTGGCGTCATGGTGCAGCTCCCACGAGCCGATGCGGTACGCGGCATAATACATCGGCGGGATGGTCAGCGGATTGACGACCAGCGTGAACACCGCCGCGACCGCGACGTTCGCCCGTGTCGGGATCGCCAGAAGCGCGGCGATGAAGGTGTGCATGAACGGGATGATCACTGCCACGAACAATCCCAGCGCGACTCCACGCGGCACCGACCGGCGGGTCATCCGCCACAGTGACGGGTGCGCCAGATGAGGCGCGAACGGGCGCAGCATGCGATGTTCGTGAATGGTTTCCCGCGTGGGGATGTGGCGCGTCAGCCAGCGCATCGGACCGGCGCGACCGCCAGGCTCAGCCATTGTGCCGGAGCAATCGCTGCTGCTCGCGCTTCCAGTCGCGCTCCTTGATCGTCTCGCGCTTGTCGTGCACCTTCTTTCCACGCGCCAGCACGAGCTCGATCTTCGCCCGGCCCGTGCCGTTGAAATAGATCGAGAGCGGCACGAGCGTCAGGCCCTGGCGGGTCACCGCGCCTTGCAGCTTGGCGATTTCGCGGCTCTTGAGCAACAGCTTGCGCTGCCGCCGCGGCTCGTGGTTGAGGCGGTTGCCGTGGCTGTATTCGGGGATGTGGCTGTTGATCAGCCAGACCTCGTCGCCGTCGACCGTCGCGTAGCTCTCGGCGATCGACCCCTCGCCGCCACGCAGCGATTTCACTTCGGTGCCCGTCAGCTGGATGCCGGCCTCGAACCGCTCCTCCACGAAATAATCGTACGGCGCGCGCCGGTTCTCGGCCACGACCTTCTGCTTGTCGAACGGCGGGGAAAGCGGCTTGGCCATGATGCTTAGATAAGGCCTGCGTGCTCCAATGCAGCATCGACCGCCTGCTTCGACGATTCCGAGGCCTCGACGAGCGGCAGGCGGATCTCGGTCGGGAAGCCGGGCCGCACCCGGGAAAGTGCATATTTGGTCGGCGCGGGCGAGGCGTCGGTGAACAGCGCCGCGTGGAGCGGGTAGAGCTTGTCCTGGAGCTTCAACGCGTCGCCCCAGCGGCCCTCGCGCGTCGCTTTCTGGAACTCGGAGCACAGCTTCGGTGCGATGTTCGAAGAGACCGAAACGCAGCCGACGCCGCCCATCGCATTGAATCCGAGCGCCATGTCGTCGTTGCCGGAGAGCTGGACGAAGTCCTCGCCACAGGCGAGCCGCTGGGCGGACACGCGTCCGAGATTGCCGGTCGCATCCTTGATCGCGACGATCTTCGGGTGCTTCGCGATGTGTGCGAGCGTCTCGACGGAAATGTCCGCCACCGTGCGCGAGGGCACGTTGTAGACCACGACCGGCAGCGGCGAAGCGTCGGCAATAGCGAGGAAATGCGCCGCAAGGCCGGCCTGGCTCGGCTTGTTGTAATAAGGGACGACGATCAGCGCAGCGTCGGCACCGGCATCCGCGGCAGCCCGGGTCCGTTCGATGGAATGTTCGGTCGAATAGGTGCCCGTGCCGGCGATCACCGGCACTCTCCCCTTCGCCGCTTCGACTACGGTTGCGATCACATGCCGGTGCTCGTCGGACGTGAGCGTCGCGACCTCGCCGGTGGTTCCGCAGGGAACGAGGCCATCCGAACCTTCGGAAATCTGCCATTCGACGAACGCCTGCAATGTGTCCTCGGCGACACGCCCCCCTGAAAAGGGGGTCACGAGTGCCGGGATCGATCCGAAAAACATGAACTTAACTCCGGGATAACGAGTTTTCTGTGGACAAGTCGGCTGCGTTCAGTGGCTGATAAGGAGGGGCGTGCCAAAATGTCCAGCATGTGGAGATTTGCTGGATTAGTGCCGGTACTGCTGGCGACCGCACCGTTGAGCTCGGCGCAATATGCCGCGCCGACGACCCCCACTGCTGCGTCGCCGACTTATGCACCAAGCGTCGCTTATGCGCTCGATCAGTGGCGGCGTCTGCGCCAGAGCAGCGGCTACGACTTCAGCGATTATGCTACCTTCCTGATCGCCAATCCCGATTGGCCGGACGCCTCGCGGATGCACCGCTGGGCCGAAAAGGCGATGCGCTCCGGCGAGAACGCGGCGACCGTAGTCGCCTTCTTCGCGAAAGATAAGCCGACGACCGGCAACGGCTGGGCGCGGCTCGCGGAGGCGTATGCCGCCAGCGGGCGCGCTGCCGAGGCGCTCGACGCTGCGCGCCACGCGTGGGTCTCGTCCGACCTTGGCAGCGGCGACGAGCAGTCATTGTGGGCGCGTTACGGCGGCACCTTCACACGTGCCGACCACGACCGGCGGATCGACTCGCTCCTGTTCGACAAGAAAGAGGACGAGGCCGCGCGCTTTCTCGCCAGCGCCAGCCCTGAGCGCCAGGCCGCTTTTGCCGCGCGGATCGCGATGCAGAACGACGCATCCGACGCGGAAAGCCGCTACCGGACCGTGATCGGCAGCGTCACTACAGACGCGGGCCTGATGATGGACCGTGCGCGCTACCTGCGCGATCACAATTACAACAATAGCGCGCAGGACCTCGCCGCGCGCACGCATCACTTTGCGTACAAGCCGGCGGACACGGAGCGCTTCTACGAAATGCTCCTGCTGATTGCGCAGGACGCGGCGAACGATCGCGACTGGACCACCGTCTACAACATCACGCGGCAGATCGACGACGTCCTCCCCGCCGGCGCCGAAGTCGCCGATCAGCCGCTCGGCGTCCGCGACGAATATACCAACCTCGCATGGCTCGGCGGCGAGGTAGCGCTGCAGCGTATGCGCGACCCCAAGGCCGCGATGGCGATGTTCGACCGCTATGCGCGCGCGGGCCGGTCGCTCCAGGTCCAGACCAAGGGCGATTATTGGGCGGGACGTGCAGCCCTCGCTTCGGGTCAGTTCCAGACGGCGAGCACCTATTTCCAGCGTGCCGCCGCGCACCCGGGACTGTTCTACGGTCAGCTGGCGCTCGAGCGGCTCGGGCGCGCGGTTCCGGCACCCCCCGCGGCGCTGCCGCAATATACGACGACGTCGGTCCAGCGCGCTGCGTTCGACAGCCGGCGCCTGGTCCAGGCCCTTCGGCTCCTCGGCCAGCAGGGCCGTTCCAACGAGCAGACTTTGTTCGTCCGAGCGCTGGCGACATCGCTGGACACGGATGTCGACCGCAACCTCGCGCTCCAGCTCGCCGAGCAAATCCGCCGGCAGGACCTTCCGGTGTGGGTCGCCCGAATGGCGCGCATCAAGGGGTCGAGCTTTTACGTCCGGCAAGCCTATCCGTATCTGTCGGCATCGGTCTCCAGCAGCATTTGGTCCCTTGCCAACGGCATTAGCCGCCAGGAGAGCTCGTTCGATCCTTACGCAATCAGTCACGCGGGCGCGCGCGGGATGATGCAGCTGATGCCGGGGACGGCGCGCGAGCAGGCTGGCAAGATGGGTCTCGGCTACGACAGCTACAGGCTGATCAGCGATCCCAATTATAACGTTACGATCGGATCGGCATATTTCCAGCGGATGCTCAATATCTGGGACGGCAACGTGCCGCTCGCTGTCGCGAGCTACAACGCGGGCTCGGGCAATGCCGGCAAATGGGTCCGCCGCTACGGCGACCCGCGCGGCAATGTCGACGTCGTCGCGTGGATCGAGGCGATCCCGTACGACGAGACACGCGGCTACGTGCAGCGCGTGATCGAGAACACGGTCGTCTACGATTCCATGCGCTCGGCCCAGCCGCAGCGGACGGCGCTGCACGTCTCGCGCTACCTTGGGAAAGACCAGCCGGGCTGATATCCGGCTAACAAGTGGCCGACCGATATATCACTGCCGAAGGCCTGGCCCGAATCCGCGCCGAATATGACGCGCTGTTCGGGACCGAGCGGCCGAAGCTGGTCGAGACGATCGCATGGGCTGCTGCCAACGGCGACCGCTCAGAGAACGGCGATTACATCTACGGTCGCAAGCGCCTGCGCGAGGTCGACCGACGGATTTCGCACCTGTCGCGCATCATGAAAGCGGCCAAGGTCGTCGATCCGTCAGCGCAGCGATCGCGCGACCAGGTCCGCTTCGGCGCGACCGTCGAGCTTGCCGACGAGGACGACAACCGCCGAACGCTGACGATCGTCGGCGACGACGAGGCCGACGCCACATCGGGCCGCATCGGCTGGAGCGCGCCGATCGCGCGCGCGCTGATCGGCGCTCGCGTCGGCGATGAACGGATCGTCCGCCTCCCCGCGGGTGAGAAGAGCTACGAGATTATGGCGATCCGTTACCCCGAGTAGCGCCTACTCCTGGGCGACCACCTTCGCGGGATCAACCTTCGCCGGAGGAGCCGCCTCTCCCACCACCTTGATGCTCAGCTCCTTGAGCTGCTTCGGGGTGACCTCGGACGGCGCATTCATCATCAAATCTTCCGCCTTCTGGTTCATCGGGAAGAGGATTACCTCGCGGATATTGGGCTCGTCGGCGATCAGCATGACGATGCGGTCGATTCCGGGCGCCGAGCCGCCGTGCGGCGGAGCGCCGAACTTGAACGCATTGATCATCCCCGCGAAGTTGGTGTCGACCTCTTCGCGCGTGTAGCCGGCGATCTCGAACGCATTGTACATGATGTCCGGCCGGTGGTTGCGGATCGCGCCCGAGCTGAGCTCGACCCCGTTGCAGACGATGTCGTACTGCCACGCGAGGATATCGAGCGGGTCCATGGTCTCGAGCGCCTCAAGCCCGCCCTGCGGCATCGAGAAGGGATTGTGGCTGAAGTCGATCTTCTGCCGCTCCTCGTCGAACTCGTACATCGGGAAGTCGACGATCCAGCAGAAGCGAAACGCGCCTTGCTCGATGAGGCCGAGCTGCTCGCCGACGCGCGTGCGCGCCGCGCCCGCTAGCTTCGCCGCGTCGGCTTCCTTGCCCGCCGCGAAGAAGATGCCGTCATCGGCCCCGAGGCCCATGGCATGGGCAATTCGGTTCATGCCCTCCTCACCATGGTTCTTGGCGATGGGACCGCCCCACTCTCCGCCCTTGCGGGTCGCATAGCCGAGACCCGCGAAGCCTTCGCTCCGCGCCCATTCGTTCATGTCGTCGAAGAACTTGCGGCTCTTTTCCGCCGTGCGCGGCGCCGGGACCGCCCGGACGACGCCGCCCTTGTCGATGATCCCCGCGAACAACCCAAAGCCGGAGCCTTTGAACTCCTCCGAGACATCCGTGATCAGCAGCGGGTTGCGAAGGTCTGGCTTGTCAGTTCCGTATTTTAGCAGTGCTTCCCTATACGGGATGCGAGGATATTCGCCTGCCGGCGTGACGCTCTTCCCGCCGGCAAATTCCTCGAACACGCCCGACAGAACCGGCTCGATCGCCGCGAACACGTCGTCCTGCGTGACGAAGCTCATCTCGAAGTCGAGCTGGTAGAATTCGCCAGGTGAGCGGTCCGCCCGCGCATCCTCGTCGCGGAAGCAGGGGGCGATCTGAAAATAGCGGTCGAACCCGGCGACCATGATCAGCTGCTTGAACATCTGCGGCGCCTGCGGAAGCGCGTAGAACTTGCCGGGATGGACGCGGCTCGGGACCAGATAGTCGCGCGCGCCCTCGGGCGAGCTCGCCGTCAAAATCGGCGTCTGGAACTCGGTGAAGCCCTGGTCGATCATCCGCCGGCGGATCGACGCGATCACCGCCGAGCGCAGGATGATGTTCGCGTGGACCTGCTCGCGGCGAAGATCGAGATAACGGTACTTGAGCCGGATATCCTCCGGATAATCCTGCTCTCCGGCAACCGGCATCGGCAGCTCGGCCGCGGTCGACTGGACCGTCACCTCGCTCGCGCGCACCTCGATTTCACCGGTTGGAAGGTTCGCGTTCACCGTCTCCGGTGAGCGGGCGACGACCTTTCCCTCAACGGTCACGACCGATTCCACGCGGATCCGGTCGAGCACCCTGAACGCCGGGGAATCCGGATCGACGACGACCTGCGTCAGCCCGTAATGGTCGCGCAGGTCGACGAACAGCAGCTGCCCGTGGTCGCGCTTGCGATGGACCCAGCCCGACAGGCGGACGGTCTCGCCGACATCGCCGAGGCGCAGCTCGGCGCAATTGTGGGTGCGGTAGGCGTGCATCGTTACTCTCTATCCTCGTCATCTCCGCGCACGCGGGTACCCAGATCAATGGTCAACTGGGTTCCCGCTTTCGCGGGAATGACGAAACGGGGAATTCGACCGGGCGCTAACTTCCCGCGTGCCTTTGTCAACCCGCGAGGGCGGGGCTATGGGCCGATGCAGACTCATGCGTATCCATCCCCTGATTACCAAGTCCGAAGACCTCAGGGCCCTCGTCGACAGATTGTCCGAACATTCGTTCATCGCCGTGGACACGGAGTTCATGCGCGAGAACACCTATTGGCCCGACCTGTGTCTGATCCAGGTCGCGAGCCCGGACGAAGCCGCGGCGATCGACCCGAAAGCCGACGGGATCGAACTCAAGCCGCTCCTCGACCTGTTCGTGAAGAACGAGGAGGTACTGAAAGTCTTCCACGCCGGCGGCCAGGATCTCGAGATCATCCATAATCTCACCGACAAGGTCCCCCACCCCTTGTTCGACACCCAGATCGCGGCGATGGCGCTCGGGCACGGCGAGCAGATCGGCTATTCGAACCTGATCGAAAGCCTGCTCGGCCACAGTCTCGACAAGGGGGCGCGCTTCACCGACTGGGGCCGCCGCCCGCTGGACAAGCGCCAGATCGATTATGCGATTGCCGACGTCACTCACCTCGCGACGGTGTTCCCGAGGATGGTCGAGAAGCTCAAGAAGACGGGGCGCGGCGCGTGGCTGGACGAGGAGATGGAGCGCCTCGCCGACCCATCGAGCTTCGCGTTCCCGCCCGAGGACGCATGGAAGCGGCTGAAGCTGCCGAGCCGCAACCCCGCGGTGCTCGGACGGCTCAAGGCGCTCGCAGGCTGGCGGGAGACCGAGGCGCGCTCGAAGAATCTGCCCCGCGGCCGAATCATCAAGGACGACACGCTCAACGAGATCGTGCTTCACCCGCCCAAGACCCAGGACGATCTCGGGCGCGTTCGCGGATTGTCGGCCGGCTGGAGAGCCAACGACATCGGCGGCCGGCTAATGGCCGCACTCGAAGCCGCACGGCCCCTCGACCAGGACGAAATGCCGGACAGGGAGCCGAGGCGCCCGGGACTCACCAAGGACGCGGCGCTGGTCGGCGATCTGCTGAAATTGCTCCTCAAGATTCGCGCCAAGGAGAGCGGCGTCGCGGCGCGGCTCATCGCTCGCTCGGACGACCTCGAGGCGCTCGCCGCCGGGGTGCGCAAGAACCTCAAGATCCTCAGCGGCTGGCGCTACGAGCAGTTCGGCAAGGACGCGCTCGATCTGGTCGAGGGCCGCCTCGCCTTCGCGATCGAAGACGGAAAGCTCAAGATGAGCCGAATCAGGCAGGAGGAACCGGTCGATGCGTAAGATTGTCGCCTTAACGCCCGCCCTGCTGGCGGCCTGTTCGACCGCGCCGGCTGCACCCGCGGACCCGCCGGTTCACGGCGAAACGCCGGGCCACACCTGCACCGAGGAGGGCACGAGCCAGTTCATCGGCCAGACACGCAGCGACGCGGTCGGTGCCGAAATCAAGCGTGTATCGAACGCGGCGGTGCTGCGCTGGGCGCCGCCCGGCGTCATGCTGACGATGGACTACCGCGCCGACCGGGTGACGGTCTGGCTCGACTCGGCGAACAAGATATTCAAGATCAGATGCGGCTGAGCGGCTAGGCCGCTTCGCCGATCATCCGCGCTTCGGAAAGCGCCCTTCGCACCGTTGGGAGTGACAGCCGAGCGCGCTCGGCCATCGCGAACCTGTCGACCGCTTCGACCGCGCGCTCGGCGGTCCAGTAATCGCGGTGCAGCCGCTCGCTCATGTATCGCAGTGCGTCGGCGGGCACATGGAGCCCGCGGTCGGCGAAATGCAGCTGGATCAGCGCCGCGAACAACGCATCGTCCGGGTGCGCGATGCGTAAGACCGGCGTGACCGCGAGGCGGGTCTTGAGATCCGGCAGCGCCGGCGACCATGCCGGCGGCGCCTCATCGGCGACCATGACCAGCGGCCTTCCGGTGTCCTGCGCCTGGTTCCACGCGTGGAACAGCTCCTCCTCGTCGCGCTGCTCGGCCTCGTCGAACAGGCGCCCGCCGACTCGCTCGACGAAGCTGCGCGCGAGCAGCGTCCGTCCGGACCGACGCGGCCCGGTGACGATCGCCGCCTTGACCGGCCACAGGCTCCATTTGCGGAAATGTTCGAAAGCTTCGCGGTTGGCGTCGGAGACGATGAACCGGGCGTCTCCGTCGCTCTGCGGCCAGTCGAGCGGTAGCGCGATCTGGTCCGGCGCCTGCTTCACTGCACGGCGCCGCTGTTCTGGACCGGCTGCTGCTGGGGTGCCGGCGCTGGCTGCGGAGCCGGAGCCGCCGGCGCCGCGGCCGGTGGCGGCGGCGGAAGTGATGGCGGCTTGTCG
>NZ_WJSQ01000091.1 GCF_009720245.1 Sphingomonas segetis
CCGCACGCCCCGCCAGCGCATCGTCGTGGACCGGCGTGTAGGCGCCCGCCGGCGCCGCCGCGGCCGCGGCGGCCGCGAGGAGCAGCACCAGGCTCATCCGAAGCCCAGCACGGTTCCGAAGAACAGGCCATTGTACGGCGGCGGGTAGTGGTGCCTGAACTCCTCCAGCGTCTGCCGGACGACGCGGTCCTTGGTGTTGGAATAATGGATCACCGAGCCGTTGCTGAACACGCCGACATGCTTGGTCGGGTGGTTGTCCATGGTCTTGGTCTTGAGATGGACATTGCCCGGGTGGGTGATGAACACCAGGCATTCGAGCAGAGTCGCCTGCCGATCCGCCCAATGACCGACCTGGTGGCAGCTGGCGAACAGCTCGTGGACTCGGACCGAAGCGCCGTCGTGCTTGCCGCCGGTCTGTTTCTTGCAGGTGTAGCCGACGCTCAGCCCGAGCGCGTGCGCGACGAAATGGGCACAATGGTTGAAGCTGTCGTCGGTGTAGCCGTTGGCGCAGAAGTCCTTGACGTTCTTGTCGAGGTACTGGGGTGCAGCAGACCAGTTCGGCGCCTGAGCCATGCCCGCCTCCATCGCGTGAGCCGCCGATGTTACGGGACCCGCAACCCTCCATCAATAGCGGCGGGGTGCCAAGCTTTCACTTGCCGGACTTGGCACCCAGCAGGTACACGGGCGCGAACTTTCGGGGCAATGCCCGCGTGACGGATGTATTCATCTCCTACGGCCGTTCGACCGAGGCGCAGGCGCATGCGATCGCCGACGCCCTGCGCTCGCGCGGCTACGAAGTGTGGCGCGACGACGAGATCCCCGCCAACCGCGCTTACAGCGAAGTCATCGAGGAGCGGCTGACCACCGCCAGGGCCGTGGTCGTGGTGTGGTCGGCCGAAGCTGCGAAATCGCACTGGGTGCGGGCGGAGGCCGACCGGGCGCGCGAGGCGGGCACGCTGATCCAGGTCACGGTCGACGGAACCCTGCCCCCGCTGCCGTTCAACCAGATCCAGTGCAGCAGCCTTGCCGGGTGGAGCGGCGACACCGCGTCCGACACCTGGAAGAAGCTCGAGGGAGCGGTCGCTTCGCTGGTCGGGAAGGGACCGGCGGGGGCGGACGGAAAGGCGGATCAGGAGCGCCGCTTTTCGGTCTGCGTGCTGCCGTTCATCAACATGAGCGGCGACCCGGAGCAGGAATATTTCAGCGACGGGATCTCCGAGGACATCATCACCGATCTGTCGCAGATTTCGGCGCTGTCGGTGGTCGCGCGCAACACCTCCTTCAGCTTCAAGGGAAGCGCCCAGCACCTGACCAAGATCGCGCGCGAGCTCGGGGTCACCCATGTCCTCGAAGGCAGCGTCCGCAAGGCCGGCGACCGGGTCCGGATCAACGCCCAGCTGATCGACGGCCTCGCCGGCGACCATATCTGGGCCCAGCGCTACGACCGCGACCTGACCGACATCTTCGCCATCCAGGACGAGATTTCCAAGGCGATCGTCTCGGCGCTTCAGCTCAAGCTCCTGCCCAAGGAAAAGAAAGCGCTCGAGCAGCGCGGGACGTCGAGCGCCGACGCTTACAATCTCTACCTGATGGCGCGCGAGCTGTGGATCACCGGCAGCTTCGGCGACATCCGCCGAGACGAGACGATCGTCCGGATTTGCGAGCAGGCCACCGCGCTCGATCCCAATTACGCCAAGGCGTGGGCGCTGATGGCGCTCGCCCAGACCGAGCTCCGATTCTGGCACGAAAAGCCCGAAGACGCGCTGTCGACCGCCGAGCGGGCGCTCGCAATCGACCCCAATGTGCCCGAAGCGCATTGCGTGCGCGCTCGGTACCTCAGCGAGCAGGACCGGCTGGAAGAAGCCAATGAGCAGATCGAGATCGCGCTCAAGCTCGACGCCGATTCGTGGGAGGTCAATCGCGAGGCGGCGCGGCTGTTCTTCCGCCAGGGCCGCATCGCCGACGCAATCCCGTTCTTCGACCGGGCGATCCAGCTCAGCGAGACCGACTACAGCAACGCCAACATGCTGCTGTGCTGCTACGCCGGCATCGGCGACAAGGTCGGCGAGCAGCGCGCCGCGCGCATCGCGCTGGAGCGCGCCGAAAAGGTGGTTTCGAGGGAGGCGACCAACGGCGCCGCCCTCGCCGTCGGCGCCATGGCGCTTGCCGCTCTGGGACAACGGGACCGTGCGATGGAGTGGATTCAGCGCGCGCTCCTGGTCGCGCCGGACAATCTGACGATGCGCTACAATCTGGGCTGCCTCTATTCGGCGCAGCTCAACGACGCCGACGGCGCGGTCGAGGTCCTCGCGCCGTTCTTCGAGCGGATCCAGAGCCACTCGCACGTCAGCCACGCCGACGTCGACCCCGATCTCAACGCGATCCGTAATGACGTGAGATTCGAACAAATGGTCGCCCAGGCCAAAACGCGTCTCGGGATCGCCGCGCAAACGGCGGCAGCGGAATGAGCGACAGGGGCAATTGACGCCCGCTTCAATCTTCTGAACAAAAGCTCGGGGGGCGCACGATGGCGTCAGAAGCTCTGCCGGTCCGGAAACAACGCGCGCTTTGGGGCACGCGCAACGGAGCGCTCCTCGCCGCCGCTTTGCTGTCCGGCGCGGTCGCCTGGTGGATGATCGCCTGGCCGGTCGCGATGCTTTCCAACGTCGCGGCTCACCAAGGCCATTTCGCGCTGACCTTCGCCCACATGGTCGGCGGCACGGCCATGCTGTTCCTCGGCGGCCTCAATCTCTATCTTGCCGCCCGCAACGACAATTTCCCGCTGCACCGCCGCGTCGGGCAGGCCTATCTCGGGTTCGGGACGTTCGGGGCGATCGTCGCGATGATCATCACTTCGACGCCCGCCCACAAGCCGGCCGGCAGCCCAATCCTGACGAGCGCCACCGTGTCGCTGCTCATGCTCGCGGCAGCCTGGCTGTGCTTTGCTGCGTTGGGCTGGCGCGCCGCCCGCAACCGCCGGTTCCAAAGCCACGCGCACTGGATGGTGCGCAGCTACGTGCTGGTCTGGTCATTCGTCTTCTGCCGGATCGCCTCGCGCGTGGTCCCGCTCGACGCCGACACCTTCATCTGGCTGTCGTGGGTCGGACCGCTGATCCTGTGCGAGATGGTGCTGCATTGGGACGAAGGCGCAGCCAAGGCCCCGCGCCGCCAGCACGTGCCGCCTCGGGCCGCTCGCGAGCCCTGAACTTCAGGCGTGCATGGACAGGTTCAGCTTCTTTTTTGCTTTCTACGGGCTGATCCTCGGCCTTGCCGTGACCGAACTGCTCGGCGGCTTCGCGCGGATGGTGCGGGCCAAGGCGCTGAGGCAGCTCGAGGCGCAGACCGCGCTTCTCGCGCTCCTCACCTTCATCGTCATCTGCGCGACATGGATCGACGCCTGGAACACGCTGACGCAGATCTCGCTCGATTTCGAGGCGCTGGCGGCGCCGATCCTGCTCGCCACCTTCTACTTCCTCGCGGCGGCGGTAGTGTTCCCTAGCGACCCAGCGGAGTTCGGCCAGCTCGCCGCGTATTACGCCGACCGCAAGCGCTTCGTGGTGGCGATGCTGCTCGCTGCCGAGGTGCTGGTGACCTTCACCTTCCGCGGCATCATCCTCGATATGATCCAGAACAAGCCGGCGATTTTCTGGCTGTGGTTCCTGCCCTACAATGTCGCGATCAAGGGTTCCTACGTGGCGCTGCTGTTCGTCCGCGGACGCACAGCGAACGTCATCCTGCTGGCCGTTCTGATCCTGCTGTTCATGATTCCCTATTGGGAAAACAACGCGATCGCGGGCGTGATCGCCCGTCACTACGGCTATTAGGGGAAATGGCGACGATCACAGCGCTTGCGTTGATCATGCGGTTCAGCCCCGCCTTTTGCCGGCAATTTCGTGTCGCGCCTCCGCTAAAATCGTGTAGCTCGCCGCCATGCAGATGAGAAAGCAGCAATCCGCCAGCGAGCCCGACCCCGACCGCCTCGGCCTTCCGCCGGAAGACGAGCTGGTCGCCGCGGTCAAGGCGCTCGCCCCGAAAGAGGAGGCGATCGCGCTCACGCTCGACGCGCTCGAGACCGGCATTTTCCGCCACCCCGACGGGCGCACCGACGATCTCCAGACGGTCCGGCTACAGCCGGGCGAGGTCGGCCTCCTCGCGCATCTCGCCCGCGTATGCCCGAAGCCTCTCTCGATCGAGATCGGCTTCGGAATGGGCTCGTCGGCCTCGGTGATTCTGGGCACGAGGCGCCTCGAGCGAAAGCCGTTCGCCCATCTGATCTTTGACCCCTTCGGGCTCTCCAACAACCGCGGCAAGATCGTCCAGGCCTATCTCCAGGCGCGCTTCCCCAAGGCGTTCCGGCGAATCATGAAGCGCTCGGAAATCGGGCTCGGCGCGCTAATCGAAAAGGTCGGACGCGGCGCCGCCGGCCTGATCTTCATCGACGGCGGGCACCGGTTCGAGAACGCGATGACCGACTTCGTCCTGTCGGACCTGTTGTGCTGCCAGGGCGGCTACATAGTTTACGATGACGCGCTCTATCCGGCGATCGAGACAGTCATCAATTATGTGATCGCGAACCGGCCCGATTATGCGGTGGCCCATCTTGCCGTCGCCAATACGACGATCCTCAAGAAGATTGGCCCGGACAAGCGCGCCTGGGACGCGTTCAAGCCGTTCGAGGTGCCGCAGCGCGAAGACTGGACGCCGCGCCAGCCTGCGGCGGCGGCGGCGGCGCGCAAGCGTTCATGAAGAGCTACCAGGTCTACAGCATCGATTCTCAGGGCGTGATCTCCGGCGAGCGCCGGATCGACGCCGCGGACGACGCAGCCGCCGTATTCACGGTGAAAGCGATGCAGCGGCCGCTGGAAACGCAGATCTGGGATGGCGACCGGCGCGTGGCGAGGATTGCCGCGCACCAAGGCTAGAGTGTTGCTTTCACTCGCGGTTCAAGTGCGGCTCGACTAAAGTCCGGATCGAACTCGACGCAGATTGAAAAGCCCGCAGCCCAGACGTGTCCGCCTACCGGCCCTCTTTGCCCTACGAGCGCCCGCCGCTCCGCCGCCGCGCCTCCGGCTTCGCGCTCGCGCTCGCGGTCAATCTCGCCTTGCTGCTCGTGCTGATGGGGCTGGGCAAGTTCGCGCCGGTCGGGCCGCCGCCGAGGCGCGGGCTGGTGGTCGACCTTCTGCCCGAATCGCGCAAGGCCGAAGCGCCGGCGAAGGTGCGCGTTGAGCAGAAGACGGCCGAGCATCCGCGGGCCGCGCCGCAGCGCAAGCCGCCGCCCATCGTGCTCCCGGCCAATCCCACGATCGCTCTGCCGCCGCCGCCGCCACCCTCACCGGCGACGCCGTGGATCGAGATGAACAAGGAGGAAATGGCGGCCGCCGACATCGGCCAGCTGCCCAAGTCCGGTGCAGATTCGGGCGCCGGCGATTCGCCGGTTGTCGGGCACGGGCCCAATGGAGAGGTGCTGTATGCCGCCGAATGGGCGCGCCACCCGACCGACGCGGAGCTGGGCGGATATCTGCCGGCCAACGCGCCCGAGGGCTATGGCCTGATCGCCTGCCGAACCATCCCCGGGAACCGGGTCGACGACTGCATCGAGCTCGGTCAGGAGCCGCGCGGCTCGCACCTCGCGAGCGCGGTGCGCCAGGCGGCCTGGCAGTTCCGGGTCCGGCCGCCGCGCAAGAACGGACGTCCGCTCGTCGGTTCGTGGGTGTCGATCCGAATCGATTATCTGAATGGCGGCGGCGGCCGCCGTCGCGGGCTTTAGGAGTCGACCCGAGGCATGGCGGGCTCGGCCATGGCGGCCTTGCGCTCGGCTTCCTCGATCCGAAGCTGCTCGCTTCGAAGCGCCTTGTCGGCAAGCGCGGTCCAGGCTGCTTCGGAGCGGCGGCAACGCTCGCGCACGTGGTCAAGCGTTGCCGCATCGGCCTCGGCCCGCGCCTGTTCGGCGCGGGCGAGGAAGAATTGCAGGTTCGTGCCTCTGATGATCGGCCCGGCCAATTACTCGGCCTGGTCGGCCGGTTCGTCGCTCGCGGCTTCGTCGGCGGGCTTGAGGTTCACCGCGGCCATCTTGCCGCGGCGGTCCTCCTGCAAGTCGTAGCTTACCTTCTGGTCCTGGCGCAGCGTGCGCATGCCGGAGCGTTCCACGGCGCTGATGTGGACGAACGCGTCATTGCCCCCACCATCGGGAGCGATGAAGCCGTAGCCCTTGTTCTCGTTGAAAAACTTCACCGTTCCGGTGGTCATCTCATTTTCCTTCCAGTGCGGGACCAAAGTGCGATCCGCTTCGTGCTAGGAGCGACAAGAGAAGGAGAGAGGAGCCGCAAAAGCGCCTGAAACCGTCAATTTGCGACTAATAGCCAAGTCCATATGCCCCCTTCCGACAGAAATTGTAAGACTTGGCTGGAATCGACACGGTTAAAGCCTGTGAACCCTGTTCGCTCACCGCTCGCTAACGGGCGCGGGGTTAACCCGGACTCGGTAGCGTCGCTGAACTTTAGCGAGCTCCGGCGGCGCTGCCACCAGACGTAATGAGCCCTGCCCGCAATTCCCTTCGCATCCCGCGGGCAGGGCAATCGTCCGGCCGCCGCACGATCACTCACGCAGCATGAAGCCCTCGCCTCGGCGCTTCAGCCGCGCTTCGTAATCTTCCGCAAGCTGCTCCAGCGCCTCGCGCATTTCCTCGTCGGTCAGGAACTTCGCAAGCCTGCGGCAGCGTTCGATTGTCTCAATCAGCTCAGTGCGTTCATCGTCCATGGGTCACCGTCCACGCGTCGACGCGACAGCTCCCACGCTCGAATGGCCAACGTTAAAATTCGGATCGGAGTTCCATCGCCCCGGCCTCGCAACGACCAGCCGAGCCTCGGGAGCTACTGAGCCGCAACGCGTTTCTCGGCCTGCGAGAGGACCTTCCTCACGTCGTTGCTGGGGATGGCGAAGCCGATCCCGACATTGCCGGCGGAGGCTTCGCTGCGGCTCGGGCTGAACAGCGCCGAGTTGATTCCGATCACCTTGCCGTCGAGGTCGATCAGCGGCCCGCCAGAGTTGCCCGGATTGATCGGCGCGTCGGTCTGGAGGAAGCGGCGCGGATCGCCGCGGCCGAGCGGACGGTCGGTTGCGCTGATGATCCCGCTGGTGACGGTCTGGCCGAGGCCGAACGGATTGCCGATGGCAACCACATAATCGCCGACCTCGAGCGTGTTGCTGTCGCCGAGCGGCAGGGCCGGCAGGTCCGTGGCGTCGATCCTCAGCACTGCGATGTCGAGCTGCGGCGCGAGCACCACCGGGTCGGCGGGCAGCTTGCGCCCGTCCTTCAGCCCGACCTCGACCGCCCTGGCATTCTGCACGACGTGGAAGTTGGTGATGACGAGGCCCCGCTCGCCGTCGACGATGACCCCGGAGCCGGCGGCGATCACCGGCTGCAAGGCGGCGTCGGGAATGCCGGCATAGCGGCGGAAGAAGGGATCCTGGAGGAGCGGGTTCTGCTCCGCCGGCGACGGCTGCAGGGTCGCGATGTTGACGACCGCAGGCGCCGTCTTCTTGACCAGCGGCGCGAGGCTTTCTTCAGGCGACGCGGCGAGCGCACGCGGCTCGGCCGCGGTCGTCGAGCCGACCGGAAGCAACCGCGCAACGACCCCGCCGATGACCGCGGCGATCAGCAGGAAGGCGAGCAGCAGCAGGAACGGGATTCGCGGGCTTGCGCGGCGCGGTTCGGCCATTCTTGTTGTTATCCTTTGACCGTTTCACCTTCGGGCGCGCCCCTGCCGAGCTTGTCGGGCAGCCGCTCTCCTTGGGGAGTGAACGCGAGGCTGACCGAATTGATGCAATAACGCTCCCCGGTCGGCGGCGGACCGTCCGGGAACACGTGCCCCTGGTGCGCGCCGCAACGGGCGCAAACGATCTCTATGCGAACCATGCCGTGGCTCGTGTCGCGGATCGTCCTGAGATGGCTTTCGGCGAATGGATGTGTGAAGCTCGGCCAGCCGGTGCCGCTCTCGAACTTGGTGCCGCCGTGGAACAAGGGCAGGCCGCACAGCCGGCAGGTGAAGACTCCGGGCCGCTTCTCCTGCAGGAAGACTCCGCAGAACGGCGCCTCGGTGCCATGGTCGAGCAGGACGTGACGCTCCTCGGCGGCGAGTTCGGCGACGAGCGCGTCGAACTGCTGCGGGCTCGGCGGCGTGAGGTCGAAAGCGGTTGTGGCGGTCGAGGCGGTGGTGGCCATGAGTGAGCTCCTTCAGATGGCGTTTAACATGGGGAGGCAATGAGCGCCTGTCGATGCGCCGCGCTCTCCCCCTCGTCCTGATTGCACTGGCAGCGCCCGCCGCCGCGCAGGCCGTGCAGTCGCGCGACGAGGCGCTTGCCGAGGATGCGTTCCAGTATGCGGCGCAGTTCGCCGTCGCTCCTGACGAGGCAATGCGGCGGCTGAAGGCGCAGCAGGACAGCGTTCCGGCAACGGACGCGGTCGCGCGCGAGTTCGCCGACCGGCTCGCCGGAATTTCGGTCGAGCACTTACCCCAATATCGAATCGTCGTGCTCCTGACCGGCTCAGAAGCCGTGTCGGATCGCAGCGCCGCCGGCGTGCCGGTGGTGTTCAGGACGGGGGCGAAGGCGACGCACGGGCAGGCCGTCGCGGCGATGCGGCGCCACTTGATCGACTTCAGGAGCGAACTGCCGGGCGCGCGCGGTGCCGGTTACGATCAGCGGAGCGGCGAGGTCGTGCTGCTCGTCACACCGGAGGATGAATCGCGTCTGGGGACCGAGGCAATCCGCCGTCGCGCCGAGGAGCTCGGCGGTGTGCCGGTGCGGGTCGTCGTCAACCGGCTGATCGAATCGAACATGAGCATCGGCGGCGGAGAGGAAGTCGTCGGAATCGATTCGCTGACGAGCCGCAACAGCCGCTGCACTACCGGCTTCGTGGTCACCAACGGCGAAATCAGCGCCATCACCACGGCCGCCCACTGCCCGGACCAGCTGACCTACGTCGATGCCGAAGACGGCACCAGCACGATGCTGCCGATGATCGGCTCGTGGGGGCTCGGCTACCAGGACGTGCAGATCAACGGCAGCGCCAATTCGCCTGGCCCTTTGTTCTACGCCAACCGCGGGGCGGGCTCACAGCGGCGAGTCGATACCTGGCGCAACGTGTCGAGCACCCGCGCCGGCGACTTCGTCTGCCATTACGGGGTCAGCTCGGGCTACAACTGTGCAACAGTCGAGCTGACCGATTACGCGCCGCCCGGCGCACTGTGCGGCGGCCCCTGCTCGCCCACGTGGGTGACGGTCAGAGGCCCTTCGTGCCAGACCGGCGATAGCGGCGGCCCCGTGTTCAGCGGCAATGTCGCGTTCGGAATCGCCAAGGGCATCAACCGCGACGAGGCCGGCCGCTGTCTCTTCTATTATTTCATGTCGACGGATTATCTGCCGTCGCCGTGGCGGCTCCTGACGACTGGAGACGTTATTTCGCGCCGATGAGGTCGCCCCTGACCTGGTCCGATCCGGGCACCGGCTCGGCGGGATCGTTGCCCAGCTTCACGATCCGGTTCTTTTCGTCGACATGGACCACTAGCGGCTCCAGCGCCCGCGATTCGGCGTCGCTCAGAATCGCATAGCTCATGATGATCACGAGATCGCCGGGATGAACGAGATGGGCGGCGGCACCGTTGATTCCGATCACGCCACTGCCGCGTTCGCCCGGGATAACATAGGTTTCGATCCGCGCGCCATTGGTGATGTCGACGATCGCAACCTGCTCGCCCTCGAGCAGATCGGCGGCCTCCATCAGCGCCGCGTCGAGCGTCACCGACCCGACGTAGTCAAGGTCGGCCTGAGTTACCGTTGCTCGGTGAATCTTCGACTTCATCATGATCCGCATCATCGGATCGCGGCTCCTCCAAGCGTCCGGCCGTGGCCGTTCGGCGGCGTCTCCTAGTAGATTTGCATCCGTTCGTCGATAATCAATGCTGCGCTGCAATATCGCACTTGCAGCACCCGGCCGGAATTCCCAATTGTTTGCGCTGCAAGTGGCGGAATTTCCGAACCGCGCGAGCCACTACGTGTGTATCGCGTTGATATTCTGCCATTTTCGAATTTGGCATAGCTCTTGCTGTGTAAGAGCCACGAGCATTTGCCAAGTGGAGTGAACAATGGAAGCGCAAGAAACTCAGGTCGCCCTGCCCCTTCGGTCGCACACGATTTTGGGCGTGTGCGAAGCGATCGGCGAGGATTTCGGCTTCAACCCGGTGATTCTGCGCGTCCCGTTCGCCGCGAGCGTGCTCTACAGCCCGACCTGGGCAATCGCCGCCTATTTCGCGTTCGGCGCGGTTGTGCTTGCTTCACGCCTGCTCTTCCCGAAAGCCAAGTCGGTGACGGCGGCGGAGGTGGTGGAGGATCCCGCTTCGCAGGAGCGGCAGGAATTCGCACAAGCGGCGTGAAGGGCGTGGCCCGAGCGCCGCTGCTCAATATTCGCCGCGGGCTTCCGCGCGGGCTTCGAGCAGGTCGAACAGCGCCCGGTGCTGGAGCAGCAATTGCTCGCCGCCAAAGGCGAGTGCGCGCGCCGAGCCGGGGCTGACGGCAGCGCTGTCCACGATGGCGACGACGGACGCTTCGTCGGGCAGCGAGGGTGCCGGGGCCTCGTTCCCGAGA
>NZ_WJSQ01000092.1 GCF_009720245.1 Sphingomonas segetis
CGTCCCAGCCCGGCCGCCAGTGACGGCTCAGGAACTGCGCCGGCGAGCGGCAGCGGGCGAGGCAGCCGAGCTTGAGCGGCGAGAGCTGGTAGGCGCCCGCCGCGATCAACACCGCTGCTTCGGCCATGCGGTCGCCGAGGGCCATCGACGGACCGGCGACAAGGCGCTGCACGAACGCCGCCCCGATCGAAAACAGCAGCCACACTGCGAGATAGCCGGAGAGGAACATCCAGCTTTGCGCGAGTGCGAAGTCGCCGCCCCGCATCTCGCGCACGCGGGCGTAGAGCAGGATTGCCGGGCTCGCCGCGGGGAGCATCATCGCGACCATCATCAGCCACCACATCAGCACGATGGCGCCGAATGGCGGTGCGGCCATCGCCGTCATTTCGTGAGCCATGCCGGCGCCGGTCGCAATGTACCACCAGCTGATCAGCGCCAGCAGCGCGGCGCCGCTGAGGACGATCAGCCGCTCATGACGCAGGATCCTGCCGGCGAGGTCAGGCGGCGCGGACGACACCGTGACTGTTCAGCCGAATGTCCGCGAACTGGGCGTACTTGCTCGCGATCTCAATCTCCATCGGCCCCCCGGTCGTGCGGCTCGACGCGCTGCCGATCTCGGCAATCTCGTACTCGAAGCCCTCGGGCAGGTGAATCCGCGCGCGGTGCTCCACCCCGGTTACGGGGTTGCGGATCGGCTCGCCGGTCATCTCGACATATCCCGGAATTGACAGCCTGCCGCGGCGCCCGTCCACGTCCACCTCGAAATCGATGTTCGTGAAGACCGGCTCGTGCATCGTTTCGATGGTCGAAGCGAACACCGCGAACATGGTCGCGAACGGGTCGGTGTCCTGGCCGGTCATGATCTTCAGCAGGGCCTCGCGCTGCGCCGGGTCCGCCCGCTCATCGACGAACGCCAGCGCTTCGCCGTGGCCTTCGTGGATCGGCCCGGGCCACTTGAACAGCGCCGCGATCTTCAGTCCGTCCAGCGGCGTTTCGCCATAGCGGCCCTCGTCGATTTCGATCCCGGCAACGGCGTGGCAATGGCCTTTGTCAGGAAGCGCGTTGAACTGGCAGTTGCAGCCATATTCGCAGGTGCAGTTGATGAGTTCGCGCCCGCTGAACTCCCAATAGGCCATTTCCGACCTCCTTCTGCCGCGAGTCGCCATAGCACGAGCGCTCGATTCTGTGCAGTCGCGCGGCGCGCTACTCTCGGTTATGAGTGCGTGCTGGGGGACAAAGCACATGCGGGTTTGCGGCGCCGCCATTTTGCTAGGGCTTGCAGCATGCCAGCAGCAGCCCAAAGCTTCGCCCAAACCGACGGAGATCACGTTCGATGGTGCGCAGGTTACCGATGCCGCGGCGTTGGTCGCCCATGGCGCTCGCCTGACGCAGGTGCTCGGCTGCAAGGGCTGCCACACGCCTGCACTTACGGGGCAGAATATCTTCGATGACGCTCCGCAATATGGCGTCATGTACGCGCCGAACCTCACTCAATTCGTGCCACGTCACTCCGACGCGCAGATCGAAGCCGTTCTCCGCCGCGGGATTGAACCCACCCGCAAGGACTTGTGGGGAATGCCCTCATCCGTGTTCCAGCACCTCAGCTCAGCCGATATGAGGTCGCTGTTCGCTTACTTGCGTTCGCTTCGGCCGGCCGGTGAGCCCTCGCCGCCGCCACGCCTCAGTGCGCTCGCGAAGAAGGAGTTCATTGATACGGGGCAGGTGAAGCCTGAGGCACAGGCCGTCGTGGAGGCACGGCTGAAGCCGGCCATCGACCTCGGGCCCAGCTATGCGCTTGGCCGCTACATTGCCTCGGTCACCTGCGCGGAGTGCCACGGCCCTGATCTTACCGGCACCAAAGATGTCGAGCCGGGACTCAATTCGCCCAATTTGATCGTCGTCGGCGCCTACACCCGCGCGGATTTCGAGCGACTGATGACGACTGGAGTGCCGGTCGGCGGAAGGAAGCTTCGGCTGATGGACGAGGTCGCCACGCACCGCTTTTCGAGGATGACGCCGCACGAACGAGATGCGCTTTACGCCTACCTCAAGGCACGCGCGGAGCGGCCGTAAAAGCTCCTCCGCACGAGCTTCGCTCGCAGGGGGGAACGCTCAGCCCCAGATCTTCACCCGCTTGTCCGGTGCGAGGTACAGCTTCTGTCCGGGCTGCACGTTGAATGCCGGGTACCAGGCGTCGAGGTTTCGCACGGTCTGCGCCCTGAACTGTTCGGGCGCGTGGCCATTGGTCAGCACGATGTTGCGCAGCGTCTCCGGCCGCGACTTCACCGCCCATGATTGGGCGTAGGCGATGAAGAAGCGCTGGTCGCCGGTGAATCCGCCGATCGTCGGCGCCGGCCTGCCACTGAGCGATGCCTTGTAGGCGTCGTACGCCGCGGCGAGGCCAGCCACGTCGGCGATATTCTCGCTCAGCGTCAGCTTGCCGTTGACGTGCAGCCCCGGAAGCGCCTCATACTGGTCGAACTGGTTGGCGAGTGCGTCCCCGGCGGCCTGGAACCGCTTGAAATCCGCGGGAGTCCACCAGTTGCGGAGCGCGCCGGACGCGTCGAACAAGGCGCCGCCGTTGTCGAAGCTGTGGCTGATCTCATGCCCGATGGTCGCACCGATGCCGCCATAGTTGAACGCCGCGTCGGCCTTGGGATCGTAGAAGGGCCGGACCAGGATCGCCGCCGGGAAATTGAGTGCATTCTGCACCGGCAGGTTGACCGCGTTCACCAGCTGCGGCGGCATCCACCATTCGGCTCGGTTGAGCGGCTTGCCGATCTTCGCGATCTGGTGGCGATATTCGGCGAGCCGCGCATTCTTCTGGTTGGCGTAGGCATTGTCGGCCGTGATCTGCAGCCCCGAATAGTCGCGCCACTCGTCGGGATAGCCGACGCCGACGACGATGTTGTGGACCTTCTTCAGCGCCTCCTGCTTGGTCGACGGCGCCATCCATTCGATCGCCTGCACACGCTTGGCGAACGCAGCCTTGATGTTGTCGACCATCTTCTGGATCTCGGCCTTCGACGAGGCAGGGAAATATTTGTCGACGTAAGCCTTGCCGACCGCGTCCTGGAGCGCGTTGCTGGTGGCGTTGAGCGCGAGCGCGTCGCGCGGCCGCTGCTGCGGCTGCCCCTGGAGCACGGTGCCCTTGAACGCGAAGCTCGCGTCACGGAACGCCTTGGGGAGCACCGCCGCCTGCTGGTTGAGCGTGTGGAAGGCCAGCCAGTCCTTCCAGTTCTGCAGGGGCTCCGAGCCGACCAGCGCTGCGAGCCTGGGGATCGAGGCGAAATGATAAGCGTCGAACTTCTGCACGCCGCCGAGCTGCGCCGCATCGAGCAGCGCGCCCCAGTCGATCCCGGGCGCCTTTTGCTCGAGCTGCTGGCGGGTCCAGACTTGCGCGCCGTTGGCGAAGTCCTCGCTCTGCTCGCGCGGCTCATGCGCCTTCGCGATCTTGGTCTCGAGATCCATGATCCGTGCGGCCGCGCCCTGTGGGTCGGCATAGCCGGCGGCCTGGAGGACGGTCGCGACATAGGCCCGGTACTTGCCTCGGATGTCGCCCATCTTGGCGTCGCCGGAAATGTAATATTGCGCGTCCGGAAGGCCGATGCCGCCCTGCATGATGTAAGGCAGTTGCTCGCCAGGGGTGGCGAGGCCTTGGGTCACGAATATCCCGAACAGATTGTCGGTCCGGTAGTTGGTCGCGTTCAGCGGATCGGTGTCGGCGCGGAGGCTGCTTCCGATCGCGGCGCTGAGCGCGCGCTTGTCTGCGATCGCCGCGATCGCATCAAGGTCTGCCTTGGCGGGAGCGATTCCGGCGCGGTCGATCGCGTCGGTGTTCAGATAGGCCTTGTAATAATTTGCGATCAGCGCGTCGTTGCCGCTCGTCGGATTCGACTTGATGATGTTCTCGAACAAGGCGCGCGTGTTCTTCTCGCGCTCCTGGTCGGCGATCCAGAAGCCGCCGATGCGCGACCGGTCAGCCGGGATCGCGGTGTTCTTGACCCAGCTGCCGTTCGCGTAGCTGAAGAAGTCGTCGCCCGGCGTGACGCGCTTGTCCATCCAGCTCGTCTCGATGCCGAGTTCGGTGCCGGGCTTGTGCTCCTGCTGCTGGGCGGCATTCTCGCTCCCGTGCGTGTTGCACGCCGCCAGCGCGAACGACGAGGCGACGACGAATAGAATGGCTCGCTTCACGAAAATTCCTCCTGGAGACTGCTTTGCCATCGCCTGACGTTGCGGCTAGGCGAGCGGCAGGCATTTTCGACCAACGGACAGATCGGCGGCATGAGCGCACCGCGTATCGAGAGCAAAATCGCGACCGACAGCGAAGAGTTCCGCGCGCGCGCCGCTCACAATCGCGCGCTCGCCGCCAAGCTTCGCGCCGATGTCGCCCAGGCCTCGAAAGGCGGCACGGAAAAGCACCGGCAACGCCACATCGCGCGCGGAAAATTGCTCCCGCGCGACCGCGTCGAGCGGCTGCTCGATCCCGGCTCGCCGTTCCTCGAGATCGGTCAGCTCGCCGCGGGCGACATGTACGACGGCGAGGTTCCGGGCGCGGGCATCATCTGCGGGATCGGCCGCGTGTCGAGCCGGCAGGTGATGATCGTCTGCAACGACGCGACGGTGAAGGGCGGCACCTATTACCCGCTGACGGTGAAGAAGCACCTGCGCGCGCAGGAGATCGCCGAGCAGAACCGGCTGCCGTGCGTCTACCTGGTCGACAGCGGCGGCGCGAACCTGCCGCACCAGGCGGAGGTGTTCCCCGACCGGGACCATTTCGGCCGTATCTTTTTCAACCAGGCGCAGATGAGCGCCCGGGGCATCGCCCAGATCGCCTGCGTGATGGGCAGCTGCACCGCCGGCGGCGCCTACGTGCCCGCGATGAGCGACGAGAGCGTCATCGTCCGCAACCAGGGCACGATCTTCCTCGCCGGGCCGCCGCTGGTGAAAGCGGCGACAGGCGAGGAGATTTCGGCCGAGGAGCTCGGCGGCGGCGACCTGCATGCGAAGAAAAGCGGCGTCGTCGACCATCTCGCCGAGAATGACGAGCATGCGCTGACCATCGTCCGCGACATCGTCAGCACGCTGCAGCCGCGGTCGAGCGCGATCGAGCCGCGCGAGCCGCGTGCGCCGCTGTACGCCTCGGAGGAGCTCTACGGCATCATCCCCGAGGACGTGCGCGCGCCGTACGACGTGCACGAGATCATCGCGCGCATCGTCGACGCGTCCGAGTTTCAGCCGTTCAAGCCACTCTACGGCGCGACTTTGGTGTGCGGCTTCGCACACATCTGGGGGATGCCGGTCGCGATCCTCGCCAACAACGGTGTCCTGTTCAGCGAGAGCGCGGTCAAGGGCGCGCATTTCATCGAGCTCGCCGCGATGCGCGGCATTCCCTTGCTGTTCTTGCAGAATATTTCCGGGTTCATGGTCGGCGGAAAGTATGAGGCGGAAGGCATCGCCAAGCACGGCGCCAAGCTGGTCACCGCGGTCGCCACCGCGCAGGTGCCCAAGATCACCGTGCTGATCGGCGGCAGCTTTGGCGCAGGCAATTACGGAATGGCCGGCCGCGCTTACTCGCCGCGATTCCTGTTCACTTGGCCCAACAGCCGGATCAGCGTGATGGGCGGCGAGCAAGCGGCGAGCGTGCTGGCCACGGTCCATCGCGACGCCGACACATGGACGCGCGAGCAGGCGGAGGCATTCAAGCAGCCGATCCGCGAAACCTACGAAGCCGAAGGCAACCCGTGGCACGCGACTGCGCAGCTGTGGGACGACGGCATCATCGACCCCGCGCAAACCCGCGACGTGCTGGGTCTCGCCTTCGCAGCCACGCTGAACGCACCGATCCCGGAGCGCCCGCAGTTCGGCGTGTTCAGGATGTGATGGTGGAGGAAAGCGCCACGCCAAATCCTCCCAGGAACGGGGAGGGGGACCGCTCGGCGAAGCCGAGTGGTGGAGGGGGCCCACGCGTTCTCAAAGTGCCAATCAAGCAAGTGAAGCGCGCACGTCAGTTGCGGCGCCAGATGAGCTTGCCGGAAGTGCTGCTGTGGCAGCAATTGCGAAAGCGACCCGATGGACTGAAGTTTCGCAAGCAATTTCCGATCGGCGAAATGACCGTCGACTTCTCCTGCCTCGAGCGCCGCCTTATCGTGGAAGTCGACGGTAAAGGACATTCGTACGGCGATCAGCCGCGACGCGACGCCGCCCGCGATGCGGTGCTCTGGCGAGAAGGATTCCTCGTCCTCCGCATTGCTGCCCGCGACGTGCTTCGAAATATGGATGGCGTGCTTCGCCTTATATCTGCGACCTGTTCCGAGGTGGGCCCCCTCCACCATCCGCCTTCGCCTTCGGCTGCGGCGGACGGTCCCCCTCCCCGTCCCGGGGAGGATTTGCGGTGATCGCCTCTCTCCTCATCGCCAACCGCGGGGAGATTGCGTGCCGAGTCATGCGGACGGCGCGGCGGCTCGGCGTTCGCACGATCGCGGTCTATTCCGATGCCGACGCCAAGGCGCTGCACGTGCGCATGGCGGACGAGGCGGTGCACATTGGGGCTAGCCCGGCGCGGGAGTCCTATCTTTGCGGCGACCGGATCATCGAAGCGGCGAAGGAGTCCGGCGCGGAGGGCATCCACCCGGGCTACGGTTTCCTCGCCGAGAACGCCGACTTCGCGCAGGCGGTGATCGACGCGGGGTTGATCTGGGTCGGGCCGAAGCCGGACAGCATCCGCGCGATGGGACTCAAGGACGCGGCGAAGAAGCTGATGGCGGAGGCCGGAGTGCCGGTGACGCCGGGCTACCTCGGCGAGGACCAGAGCCCCAAGCATCTCAAGAAGGAGGCCGACGCGATCGGCTATCCGGTGCTGATCAAGGCGGTCGCGGGCGGCGGCGGCAAGGGGATGCGCAAGGTCGACGTCGGCGCGGATTTCGAGGACGCGCTCGAAAGCTGCAAGCGCGAGGCCTCGTCGAGCTTCGGCAACGACATTGTGCTGCTCGAAAAATGGATCGAAAGCCCGCGGCACATCGAGGTCCAGGTGTTCGGCGACAGTCACGGCAACGTCGTTCACCTGTTCGAGCGCGACTGCTCGCTCCAGCGCCGCCACCAGAAAGTGATCGAGGAAGCGCCCGCGCCGTGCATGGACGCGGAAACGCGCGAAGCGGTGTGCGGAGCCGCGGTGCGCGCGGCGCAGGCGGTGAGTTACGAAGGCGCGGGGACGATCGAGTTCATCGCCGACGCGTCCGAGGGCCTCCGCGGAGACCGCATCTGGTTCATGGAAATGAATACGCGGCTGCAGGTCGAGCATCCGGTCACCGAGGAGATCACCGGGCAGGACCTCGTCGAATGGCAGCTTCGAGTCGCGTCGGGCGAGCCGCTTCCGAAGACGCAGGACGAGCTGGCGATCACCGGCCACGCGATCGAGGCGCGGCTATACGCGGAAGAGCCGGCGAAGGGCTTCCTCCCGAGCGTCGGCAAGCTCGATCATTTCGACCTGGGCGACGAGGGGCGGATCGAAACCGGCGTCGAGGAAGGCGACGCGATCTCATCCTTCTACGACCCGATGATCGCGAAGCTGATCGGCCGCGGCGCGGACCGCGACGAAGCGATCGGTGAGCTCGCGTCGATGCTCGACAATGTCGAAGTGTGGCCGGTGCGCACCAATGCCGGCTTCCTGTTCAATGCCGTGCTCCACCCGGAGTTCGGCGCTGCCGACATCGATACCGGCTTCATCGAGCGCAACCTCGATGCGCTGGTGCCCGATCCCGAGCCGGAAGAAGCAATCTGGCGCGGCGCAGCCGCAGTCGCGCTCGCGGTCGATGAGGACGAGGAGCCGCTCGCCGGACTGGCCGGCTTCCGGCTCAATGCTCCTGTGCAGGATCGAGTCTCGCTTTCGCGCCGCAGCGAGGTTCGGTGGGTTTCGACGGCGGACGGTGAATTCGCTGCCGTCTCCGGCTTTCGCGATGAAGAGCGTGTCGTCGCATTCTACGAAGGCCAGGCTTACGAGTTCGGCCTGACCGTCCGCGGCACCGGTGCTTCGCACGGCGTCCACGACGGCGAGCTCGAGGCGCCGATGCCCGGCAAGGTCACGGCGGTCGAGGTCTCGCACGGTGAAAAGGTTGCCAAGGGACAACGCTTGCTTACGCTCGAAGCGATGAAGATGGAGCATGCGCTGACGGCGCCGTTCGACGGCACGGTCGCCGAGCTCAACGCGAAGGCGGGCGCGCAGGTCACCGAGGGGCAGCTGCTGGTGCGCGTCGAAGCTGAACCAACCAGCGACTGATGGGTTGTCATCTCATGCGCAAACTCTCTCTTCTGCTCCTCCCCATCCTGATCGGCGGCTGCACGACGATCGAGCCGGCCGGCGGCGCGCCGATGGCGCTGGTCAATTCCGCCGGCCAGTCGGTCGGAACCGTCCGCGCGTGGCAGACCGCGGGCGGGGTCAGCTTCCGGATCAGCGCCGCCGGCCTGCCGCACGGAATCCATGGGCTTCACGTTCACGCCGTCGGCCGCTGCGACCCGCCCGAGTTCACGAGCGCGGGCGGGCACTGGAACCCGGCGGACAAGAAGCACGGGATGAACAATCCCGCGGGGCCGCACGCCGGCGACCTCCCGAACGTCGAGGTCGCGGCGAACGGCGTCCTCAACGCGACCGTGACGCTGCCCAACGCAACCATGGCCGCCCTCCTCGACGCGGACGGCTCGGCGCTCGTGCTCCACGCCGGGCCGGACGATTATGTGACCGACCCCAGCGGCAACAGCGGCGCCCGCATCGCCTGCGCCGTCATCCAGGGCGGCGCGGAGATCCGCTAAACTGCCTCCGCAATGGAGGAATGCTTAAACCGCCGCATACTGCTCGGCGCTTAGCCCGGCCGCATGGCCCTGCCGCTCCCATACTCCGCATCACGCCGAAGCGAACGCGTTGCCCTCGACGCCGGCATCTCGCTCCGCCGCCCGGGGCAGCTCGGCTATGCCGTCCGAATCTTCGACGTGTCGTGCCACGGTTGCCGCGTCGAGTTCGTCGAGCGGCCGGCGATCGACGAGCAACTCTGGGTCCGCTTCGACGGGCTCCAGCCGATCGAGGCGGAAGTCTGCTGGATCGACGGCTTCACCGCCGGCGTGAACTTCGTTAGCCCGATCCACCCCGCCGTATTCGACACGCTCCTGCGGCGCCTGCGCTAGGCGGCGGTACGGTCGTTGAACATGGCCGAAGTCACTATTCCGACGCGCTCGCGGTAGCGCTGCTCGAGTTCGAGATGCACGCGCCGCGCCGTACCGTCCGACGCGCGGTCGGCGGCGGAGCGCTCCTGCGCCGCGCGCCGCATGAAATAGGTCCGTTCACTCTCAACCACAGGCCAAACCCCCAAAACGTGGCGAATCGCATCATACGCCTGTTTTCGCGGCGACGGACTCACCTCGATCGATCCTGGACGGGGCCGGCCGGCGCTAATAGCCCCGGCGGTCGCGGCCGACCCGGACGCTGCGGACATAGCCGCGATAATCGACGTCGCAGCGGAAGCTGAGATCGCGGTCGCGGCCCCAGCCGCGGTCATCATCCCGATCACGGTCGCGGTCGTAATCCCGCCGGTCGTAATCGCGGTCGCCGCGCCGGTCGAAACCGAGCGTGCCGCGAACGCGCACCTTGTCGGAACGGCGCTCGACATCGGTGATCGCGGTCACCCGGAGGTAATTGTTGTACCCGGGGAACGGCAGGGGAAAGGCCCCCGAATTTTCGCTCCGTGCGCGCTGCACGGCGGCGTTGGCGCAGCTGCGGATCGCCTGCCGGTCGCTGACGTCGTAGCGGTTGCCGATCAGCGAATCGACGATCGCGCCGACCACGGCCTGGCCGGGATCGTAGGGCTGGTTCGGATAGGGAGCGCCGGGCACGGGCAGGGGTAGCGGGAGAGGCTGCTGATAATCGTATTGGGCCGCGGCGGGAGCGGCGGCCGTGACCGCCAGGGCGGCCGCGGCGATCGATGACGCGAAGCGTGTCATGGGAACCCCCTTCGAGAGGAGCGCGGCTTGTATCACGCTCGTAACGAACGCGACAGCCGTCGCCGTCGCGGCTACGGCTCTCAGGGGCGCGGCACTTCCGCGCGTATTGCGCAAGAGCAGTCGGGTGTATGACCCTCGCCTCCATTCGCGAGACGAGTTTGATCACAATGACCGCACTAATAGCGGGCGCCGTCATCAATGTGGTGGTGAAGCGGACTATCATCATTTTGCAGACCGGCTAGGCTGCGCACGCCCGAACACCGCGTCGAGGAACGAGTCCTTCGCCGCTTTCGGCACCTCGTGCTCGCCGTCGAACGGGACGAACGCGACGTCGGCGCCTTCGCGCTGAAGCAGCGGTACGATTTCGCTGCTGGTGACCTCGAAGCGGAGCGTCGGGTCGTCGCGGCCGTGGCTTATGTAGACGCGGCGGCCGCGCTCGGGGCTCGCGCTTTCGATCGCGATTCCGGGGGACCAGGCGATCACCGCGGCGAATGGGCGGCGGCGCGACAGGCCCATCGCCAGCGCGAAGGTCGCGCCGTCGGAGAAGCCAGCGAGCACGGTGCG
>NZ_WJSQ01000093.1 GCF_009720245.1 Sphingomonas segetis
TCGCCGCCGCCCGCTCCGCCTTCGCGGCCTCGCGCTCCTCGGCGGCCGCCTGGCGCTCGGCGGCGGTCTTCTCGTCGACCGGCGGCTTGGCGCGATATTGCTCCAGCGCCTTTTTCTTGGCCTCGGCGGCCTGGCCGGCGCGGTCCTGGAATGAGTTCTTGTAGGTCATGGGGTGGGTCGTCTTTCTGATTGGGTGTGGCGCCTCTCTAACGGGAGCTAGTAGAGGAAGGGACCGTCACGAAGTAAATTCGTGACGTCGGACGGGTTCGGCTCACTTGAGGCTCGCCGCCCCGCCGGCCGGGAGTTCCGCATCTCTTCGACGTAAGCTCGCGTCTGCTTCGCAGAGCGCTCCCTTACGCTCGGTGCTTCACTCCTCCCCCATTCTCAACGCAGCAATAAACGCCTCCTGCGGAATCGATACTGAGCCATACTCCCGCATGCGTTTCTTCCCCTCCTTCTGCTTTTCGAGAAGCTTGCGTTTGCGGGTGGCGTCCCCGCCGTAACACTTGGCGGTGACGTCCTTCCTGAGCGCAGCAATGGTCTCTCGTGCAATGATCTTGCCGCCGATCGCGGCCTGGATCGGGATCTTGAACAGGTGGCGGGGGATGAGATCCTTCAGCCGCTCGCACATGCCGCGGCCGCGGGCCTCGCTGTTGGCGCGGTGGACGATCATGCTCAGCGCGTCGACCGGCTCGCCGTTGACCAGGATGCTCATCTTGACGAGGTCGCCCTCGCGGTGGCCGATCTGGTGATAGTCGAAGCTGGCGTAGCCGCGGCTGATCGATTTCAGGCGGTCGTAGAAGTCGAACACGACTTCGTTGAGCGGAAGCTCGTAGCGGAGCATCGCGCGGGCGTGGCTGCCGGTGCCGACGTAGCTGAGGTCCTTCTGGATGCCGCGGCGGTCCTGGCACAGCTTGAGGATCGCGCCGAGATATTCGTCGGGGACGTAGATGGTGGCGTCGATCCACGGCTCCTCGATGCGCTCGATGCGGTTGGGGTCGGGCATGTCGGCGGGGTTGTGGAGCTCGATCACCTGCGCGGGCTCGTTTTTCGAGTGCGAAAGGTGGATCTTGTAGACGACGCTCGGCGCGGTGGTGATGAGGTCGAGGTCGTATTCGCGCGTCAGCCGCTCCTGGATGATCTCGAGGTGGAGCAGGCCGAGGAAGCCGCAGCGGAAGCCGAAGCCCAATGCCGCGCTGGTCTCCATCTCGAAGCTGAACGAGGCGTCGTTGAGGCGCAGCTTGTAGAGGGAGTCGCGGAGTTTCTCGAAGTCGGCGGCGTCGACCGGGAACAGGCCGCAGAAGACCACCGGCTGGACGAGCTTGAAGCCGGGCAGGGCTTCCGCCGCCGGCCGCTTTGAGTCGGTGATGGTGTCGCCGACGCGGGTCTCGGCGACTTCCTTGATCTGCGCGGTGATGAAGCCGATCTCGCCGGGGCCGAGCTCGCCGAGCTGCTCGATCTTGGGGCGGAAACAGCCGACGCGGTCGACCAGGTGCGTCGTTCCCGCCTGCATGAACTTGACAGCCATGCCCTTGCGGATCGTGCCGTCGATCACGCGCACCAGGATGACGACTCCGAGATAGGGGTCGTACCAGCTGTCGACGAGCATCGCTTTGAGCGGCGCGTCGGCGTCGCCTTTGGGCGGGGGGATTCTGTCGACGATCGCCTGCAGGACTTCGCTGATCCCGGCGCCGGTCTTCGCGCTCGCCGGGACCGCGTCCGACGCGTCGAGGCCGATGATCTCCTCGATCTCCTGCCGCACCCCCTCGACGTCCGCCGCGGGGAGGTCGATCTTGTTGATCACCGGCACGATCTCGTGGTCGTGCTCTATCGACTGATAGACATTCGCCAGCGTCTGCGCTTCGACGCCTTGCGCGGCGTCGACCACCAGCAGCGCGCCTTCGCAGGCGGCGAGCGATCGCGAGACTTCGTAGGCGAAATCGACGTGGCCGGGCGTGTCCATCAGGTTAAGCTCGTAGGTCTCGCCGTCGGCCGCGATCCATTGCAGCCGCACGGTCTGGGCCTTGATCGTAATCCCGCGCTCGCGCTCGATGTCCATGTTGTCGAGCACTTGCTGGTTGCCGCTCATCTCGCGGTCGGTGAGCCCGCCGGTCGCCTGGATCAGCCGGTCGGCAAGCGTCGACTTCCCATGGTCGATATGGGCGATCACGCTGAAATTGCGGATGTTCTTCTGTTCCGTGGCCAATGTGTTCGATTTCGCTCAATTTGCGTTTGCAGCGCGCTAGCAGAGCCTTGAAGCTCTTGCGAGCTTGGCGGATAGTGGGTGCGCAACAGGGGGTGTTGGCATATGAACAAGTTCGCGTTTCTCACAGCCTCGGCGGCGCTCGTCGGGGCAGGGGCCTATGCGGCGGCGCCGGCCAAGAAGGCGGCGAGCCCGCCGCCGCCGATCGCGACCTACTGGATGGACGTTGCGACGCAGAGCGGAATGGGCATGGGCATGAGTGGCGGCGGGGCCAAGCCGGACATGAGCCAGATCATGGCGATGATGAACGGCGGCGGCGCGCCGATGCACATGCTCGACCTCAGGCTTGCGTCGAAAGAGAGGCCGGCGGCGGCGCCACAGGCCGATCATTTGATCCCGCCCGGGCTGCAGATGGGTGCGAGCCTGCCGCTGCTGACGCCGGTACGCGAGCAAGCAGCGCCGCAGGCGCCAGGCATGCCGACACAGTTCCAGCGGCCCAAGGGACGGATGCTGATTTACTGGGGCTGCGGCGAGCACGCCGGCGCTGGCCAGCCGACGGTGATCGATTTCTCCAAGATGGAGCCGGGCAAGGTGCCCCCAGGCATGGCGGCGATGGCGAGCATGGCGCACGTCCAGTCGGGCCCGCATAGCGCCCCCGGCTTCGGCCGCTGGCCCAATGAGAAGGACAGCCGCCAGGTGCCGGTGAGCGGGTCGCTGCTTGGCGGCCACAAGGTCGAGGCCAATTATGCGCCGCCGATCGCGTTCAACCTCGGCGCCGGACAGGATTTCATGCCGGGGCTCGGCCTGCACGAGGCGGGCGCGCTGCCGTCAGGCGCCTCGCGCCTCGCGTGGCAGCCGGCGTCGAACGCGACTGGCTATGCGCTTGCGATGTTCGGGGCCAACGGCGACGGCGACGTCGTCATGTGGAGCTCGGCGAAATCGGCGCAGATGCCGGCGATGGATTATCTCGCGCCGAGCGAAGTAAGGCGGCTGGTCGCGTCCGGTGCGGCGCTGCCACCGTCGGCGAGCGAATGCGTCCTACCGACCGAAGTCGCCGCCGCATCTCCGACCGGCATGGTGATGATGATCGGCTACGGCCCGGAAGCCGATTTCACCGACAATCCGAAGGCGCCGAAATGGGCGACGAAGGTGCGCTACAAGACGACTGCATCGCTGATGCGCGGGCTCGGCGGGATGGGCGGATATGCCGGCAACGAGGCCGCGCAGCGGCCGCAGCAGGCCGAGCCGCAGCAACAGCAGCAGAAAAAGAAGCGAAGGGGTCTCGGGCTCGGCGACCTCCTCGGCGTTGTCCCGCACTAGCCTCCGGACTTAGCCGAGGAGAGTAGCTCCGAGGCCGGCAAGGGCGACGCCGCCGAGGAGCAGTGCCACGCGGCGGCGCAGCCCGCGCCGCCAGCGGTCGTATGCGGGAATGTCGATGTAATAGCGGTCGGGCGCCGTCTCGACGATCACGCCGCGCCGGACGAGCCGCGCCAGCATGCGGCGTTGAAATGGCCGGTCGGGAACGAAGTGCACCGCGTCCTTAGCGCTTACCGCGTTGTTGCTCATCAGGTGCGAGGTCACTTTCCTCATCGCGACGGCGACTGCTGCGGTTGCCACTCTTTCCTCCTAAATTCGTCCGTAGGCGCTGCAGCTTGCCGCAGCGATGCTCAGGCCGCTGCTGCCGCCGCGCCCTTACGGGACTGGCCGAAAATCGAATAGAGAAGTGCAATCGCGGCCACCAGTGCAAAGCCTTCGAGGCTGTGCAGCGGGTCATCGTAGATCAGGGCTGCGAGCAAGGCCGAGTTGACGCCGATCGCGAGAACAGCGGGGATCGGGAAGAGCGGCATACGGAAGGGGCGTGCCAGGTCCGGCTGTTTGCGCCTGAGTTGGATCGCGGCGGCGTTCACCACGATGAACATCGAGACGGTGAGCGCCACGCTGGTCGCGACGAGGGCCTCGTATGTGCCGGTCGCGGCAAAGGCGCCCGAGAGCAGCACGCTTGTCGTGAGCGCCGGGCGCGGCGTGCCGCTCGCCGCGACATGGGTGAGCTTCGCCGGCAGGAGCTGCTGCCGAGCCAATGCGAAGGACAAGCGCGCCGATTTCATGGTCATCAGGTTGGTGATCGCCGCAACCGAAAGCACTCCGAACACGGTGAGCGCGATCTCGCCATTGCTGCCGAGCACGACACGCGCCGCATCGGCAGCTGCCAGGTTCGATGTGGCCATTTGCGCTGGCGCAAGGACATGGAGCAAAGCCGCGTTTACGAGGACATAGAGCACCGCCACGCCGGCGATGCCGATGGCCATCGACCGCGGCAGCGTCCTTTCGGGGTTCTGGAGCTCTTCGCAGAAATAGACCGCGTCCTGCCAGCCGTTGTATGTGCTCAGGATGACGCGCATCGCGGCGGCAATGGCCGCGATTCCAACGACAGTGCCCGCCGGCCCGACCTGTGGACCCGCGGCGCTGCTTCCCGGATGACCGAAAAGCAGCACGACAAACCCGAGCAGCACCACGCCTTTGATCGCGGAAAAGAGGATCTGGCTCGCTCCCGAGATCCGCGTTCCGGTCCAGTTCACGATCCAGAACAGGGCAAGGACGAGAACCGCGATGACCGGAGTGCCGACGTTCGGCCACACTCCCAAGCGGTGGAGAAACTCGGCGACGACCGTGGCAAGATACGCGTTCGCGATGATCAGGACGAGCCAGCCGGCCCAGCCGACCGCCAGCCCCGCCCCGCTTCCGAACGCGCGCCTGGCGAAATCGTAAGGCCCGCCGGCGCAGGGGATGGCCGTCCCGAGTTCGACATAAGCGAGCGCGTTTAGCCCGGCGACCAGCGCGCCTGCGACCCAGAGAGCCATGATCAGCTCGGGCGAGGCGACCGCGCCGGCGACGATGCCCGGCGTACGGAGGATGCCCTGGCCGACCATCCCGCCGACGACGGCGGCAAGGCCGAAGGCGAGCCCGAGAACGCGCAGCAGTTGTGCGTGTGAATGGGTGGCCGTGGTTGTCATGCTGACGCCCCCTCAGCGGGACGAGCTTACCGCCGGTTGATCGATCAAGCGACTCAAAATCTGCGGAAGATCAGCCCCGGCTCTCCAGCGCTGCGGCGGCCTCGCCGACCAGCTCCTGGAGGATGGCGGCGACGGGCTCTTCTCGGGAGACCATGCCGACTGACTGGCCGGCCATTACGGAACCGGTTTCCACGTCGCCGTCGATCACCGCTCTGCGGAGCGAGCCGGCCCAATAATGCTCGATCTGGAGCTGGGCCTCGGCCATCTCGACGTTGCCGCGGTCGAGCAGGTCGGCGACCTCGCGCTGCTTGGCGGCGAACTTTTCCATTTCCCGGTTCTTGAGCGCGCGGACGGGGATGACCGGCAGCCGCGGGTCGATTTGCACCGACAGAACGGCGTCGCGGGCGGAGGCGCGAATGAACGCTTTCTTGAAGTTGGGATGGGCGATGCTCTCGGTGGCGCAGACGAAGCGGGTGCCGAGTTGGACCCCGACCGCACCCATTTCGAGATAAGCGGCGATCGCTTCGCCGCGCCCGATCCCCCCGGCGATGAAGACGGGAATGTCCTTGCTGACGTTGGGCAGGATTTCCTGCGCGAGGACCGAGGTCGAGACCGGGCCGATATGGCCGCCTGCCTCCATCCCTTCGATCACCAGCGCATCGACTTTCGAGCGCATCAGCTTCTTCGCCAGGGCAAGCGCGGGCGCGAACGCCATCAGCTTCGCGCCGCGATCCTTGATTTTGTCCATCGCCCACCCGGGCGGAAGACCGCCGGCGAGCACAACATGGCCGACATCGTGCTTCGCGCAGACGTCGATCAGCTCGGCGAGTTGCGGGTGCATGGTGATGAGGTTGACGCCGAACGGGCGGCTCGTGCGCGTCTTCGTCTCCGCGATTTCGGTGTCGAGCAGCTCGGGAGTCATCGCGCCGCAGGCGATCACGCCGAAGCCGCCGGCGTTGGAGATCGCCGAGACAAGGTTCCGCTCGGAAACCCAGCTCATGGCGCCGCCCATGATCGCGACCTCGCAGCCGAGGAACTCGGTGCCGCGGTGCATCAGCTCCTTCAGCCGTTGGTGCCCGGCTGTCGGATGGACCGCACGCGGCTCGGCGATCAGCCCCTCGCCGCTCATGCCGACTGCCCACGATCAGACGGCGCATCCAGACCGAAGGCGCTGTGGAGCACGCGGACCGCGAGCTCGAGCTCGGCTTCGGCGATCAGCGCGCTGACCTTGATCTCGCTGCTGGAAATCGCGAGCAGGTTGATCTGGCGCTCGGCCAGCACGGCGAACATTTTTGCGGCAAGCTGGGGGTTGGAGCGGATGCCGACGCCGACGATGCTGACCTTCGCAACCGCATCGTCGGTGACGAGCTGGTCGTAACCGATGTCGCCCTTATCCTTTTCGATCGCCGCCATGGCTTGAGCGAGGCTCGCGCGCGGAACGGTGAAGGTGAGGTCGGACGCACCGCTGTCCGGCGTCGCCGCGTGAACGATCATGTCGACCCCGATGCCCGCGTCGGCGACGGGCCCGATCGCCGCGGCGACGGTACCCGGCCTGTCCGGAACGCCGGTCAGCGTGATCCGCGCCTCGTTGCGGTCGGCGGCGATGCCCGCGATAAGGTTTCTTTCCATCCGGTCTCCTGAAAGCTCCGCGACAATGTCCGTGCCGGACTTGTCCTCGAACGCGGACAGCACCCGCAAGGGCAAATTCTCGCGCATCGCGAGCCCGACCGAGCGGACCTGGAGCACCTTGGCTCCGACCCCTGCGAGCTCGAGCATTTCCTCGAATGTCACCTGGTCGAGCTTGCGCGCGCGCGGCACGATCCTCGGGTCGGTGGTATAGACGCCATCAACGTCGGTGTAGATGTCGCAGCGGTCGGCGTTCACGCCCGCGGCGAGCGCGACCGCCGACGTGTCGGAACCGCCGCGCCCGAGCGTCGCGAGGCGCCCATCGGTAGAGACACCCTGGAAACCCGGGATCACCGCGACGGTGCCGCCCGACAGTGCCTCGTCGAGCAGCGCGCCCTCGATCGCCTCCACCCGCGCATTGCCGTGCACGCCGGAGGCGCGGACGAGCTGCCAGCCCATGAAGCTGCGCGCCGTGAGCCCCATCGCCTGGAGGGTCATCGCGAGGAGCCCCGCGGTGACCTGCTCGCCGGACGCGACGACCACGTCATATTCGGTCGGGTCGTGGAGCGGCGCGGCCTCGCGGCACAGCTGCACCAGCCGGTCGGTCTCGCCCGCCATTGCCGAGACCACGACCAGCACCTGGTTGCCGGCCTCCGCCTCGCGGCGGACGCGTCCGGCGACGTTGCGGATGCGCTCGATGCCCGCCATCGACGTGCCGCCGAATTTCATGACAATGCGGGGCACTCATGCTCCTTGGGCTTCGTAGCGCGGACTGTTAGGAGGCGGGCATGGTGCAGACAAGCATCCTGCCGGAGGAAGCGGAGCGGTTCGGTCGGCTGGCGACCGACTGGTGGGTCCCGGATGGCCGCTCGGCGATGCTGCACAAGCTCAATCCCGTCCGACTCAAATATCTGCGCGACCAGATCGACCAGCACTGGCAATGCGACGAGTGCAGCCGCAGGCCGCTCGAGGGGAAGACGGCGCTCGACGTCGGCTGCGGCGCCGGGCTGCTGGCAGAGCCGCTGGCGCGGCTCGGGGCGACGGTCACCGGCATCGATGCGTCGCCCGAAGTCATCGAAGTAGCGTGGGAGCATGCGAGACGGCAGGGTCTCGAGATCGATTATCGCGGCGGCGACGTGCACGAGCTCGAAGGGCAGTTCGACCTGATCACCGCGATGGAGGTGATCGAGCATGTCTCCGATCCCGCGTCGTTCGTGAAAGCGCTTGCCGAAAGGCTGGCGCCCGGCGGGCTGCTGGTGATGTCGACGCCCAATGCGACCGGCTGGTCGCGGCTGCTGATGATCGCCATCGGCGAAGGGCTCGGGCAGATCCCGCGCGGCACGCACGATTTCGAGCGGTTCATCGGGCCCGAGCGGATAAAGCAGCTGCTGGCCGATGCGGGGCTGAAATGCCTCGACACCGAGGGTATTGCCTGGTCGCCCCGGCGCGGGCTGCACCTCAGCGAGGATTTGCGGCTGAACTATCTGGTTGCCGCCGCGCGCGCTTAAGCCGCGCGCGCTTAAGCCACGGGCGCTTAACGCTTTCCGTTCGCCGCAGAGGATCAACGCCTTGCGTTTAACATGGTTAACGCCACTGCTCGCGAGTCTGCCTCTGTCGTAGACCTAGACTCGAGGATTCGTTTTCAGGCCGGGGGGTCCAGCCAATGCGTTCACCGTTCAGCTTTGCGTCGCGCGGAGTCGCCATCGATCTCGGCACCGCCAACACCGTCGTTTACGTCAGCGGCGTCGGAATCGTCACCAATGAGCCCTCGGTGGTGGCAATGGAAACGGTCAACGGGATCCGCAAGGTGCGTGCGGTCGGCGACGACGCCAAGCTGATGATGGGCAAGACTCCCGGCAATCTCACCACCATCCGGCCGCTGCGTGCCGGGGTCATCGCCGACCTCGAGGTCGCCGAGGAAATGATCAAGCATTTCATCCGCAAGGCGCACGGCGGGCCGAGCCGCTTCTCGCGCGGACCCGAAGTGGTGATCTCGATTCCGTCGGGCGCGACGTCGGTCGAGCGGCGCGCGATCCGCGACGCGGTGACCAACGCCGGCGGCGATCGCGTGTCGCTAATCGAGGAGCCGATGGCGGCTGCGATCGGCGCGGGGTTGCCGGTCGCCGATCCGGTCGGCTCGATGGTCGTCGACATCGGCGGCGGCACGACCGAGGTTGGCGTGATCTCGCTCCAGGGCCTCGCCTTCAGCCGCGCGACGCGGGTGGGCGGCGACCGCATGGACGAGGCGATCACCTCTTATGTCCGCCGCAATTTCAACCTGCTGATCGGCGAAGGGACGGCCGAGCGGGTGAAGCTCGAGATTGGCTCGGCAGTTCGCCCGGGCGACGGGACCGGGCTGACGACGCGCGTTCGGGGCCGCGATGTCGGACGCGGCGTGCCGGCGGAAATCATCCTGTCGCAGGCGCAGGTCTCCGAGGCGCTCAGCGAGCCAGTCAACCAGATCGTCGAGGTGGTCCGAAGCGCGCTCGAGAACACCCAGCCCGAGATCGCCGCGGACGTGATCGACCAGGGGATTACGATGACCGGCGGCGGCTCGCTGCTGCGCGGGTTTGACACGGTGCTCCAGGATTCGACGGGCCTGCCGGTGCGCATCGCCGACGATCCGATGAGCTGCGTCGCGCTCGGTGCGGGACAGACGCTCGAGGACAAGGTGCTGCGCGGAGCGCTCCTGGCAGCCTAGAAATCCACCTTGTCGTAATGTGACGGCGGGACGATCACCTCCATCCGCTCTCCCAGCAGCGGGCGGAAGCAGGGGCGCGACTTCATTACCGCGTACCAGTCCTTGGTCTGCTTGTGCCCGCGCCAGTCGAGCGCGCCGAGATAATCGATCACGCTGAGGTGCGCCGCGGCGGTGAAATCGGCGAGGCTGAGGCCCGGGCCGGCGAGCCAGCGGCGGTGGTCGAGCAAATAATCGAGATAGTCGAGATGCTCCGAAGCGATCCGCATCGCGTCGCGGAGCACGCGCGTATCCGGGCTCTCCCGGCTGACCAGGCGCTTCCTCATCCGCTCGTTCATCAGCGGCTCGACTGCCTCCCGGAACAGCTTGATGTCGAACCATTCGGTCATGCGCCGGATCTCGGCGCGCAAGGGCGCATTGCCGTGGATCATCGGCATCCGATCCACCGTCTCGTCGAGATATTCGACGATCGGCTGCGAGCCGATCAGGGTCACGCCCTGGTCGGGCTCGACCATCACCGGAGTCTCGCCGGCGGGATTGAGGTCGTTGAACTCGTCGCGCTTCTCCCACGGATTTTCGCGCACGAGCTCATGGCCGATGCCCTTCTCGGCGAGCACCAGGCGGACCTTGCGGGAAAAGGGGCAGAGCGGGAACTGGAAGAGCTGCCACATGGCGAGGCAGCTTTAGCGGGGTCAGCGCCTAGGTCTAGCGCCTGGGATAATTCGGATCGGGCATGTTGGCCGCGGCGCGCTCGATCGACTCGCGGGCTTGCTCGAGCCCCTGCATCATGCCGGGCAGCGCGTCGCTGAGCGCCTTCATGCTCTGGGCGATCGCCGGTCTCGCGGCAGCGATCTGCTCGCGCAGGTGGCGATCGAAGTTCGGGTCGTCGTGGGTGAATTTGCCCAGGGGTCAATCTTCTATTCAGTCGTTGGCGGAAGTACTCACGGTTTACCGACCAACTTTCGAAGTGGTCGGTGAAGCCCTCGAAGCTTATGTGAATCCACAC
>NZ_WJSQ01000094.1 GCF_009720245.1 Sphingomonas segetis
GGCCGCGCACGACGATCGCGAAATTGCCGCTGCCCGGCCGCGCTCCCGCGAGCGTGCCGTCCGGCAGGGCCGCCGGTTCATACGTCAGCGCCGCGCTTTTGCCTTGTGCCGCCTGCGCGAGCAGCGCCGCCGATCCGAGCGAGCCAACTTCCTCGTCGCTGTTGATCACGACCTCGTAGCCGATGCGGTCCGGGGCAGGGCTCCGTTCCACCGCCTTCAACGCCGCGAGCATGACCGCAAGGCCGCCCTTCATGTCGGCGACGCCGGGGCCGTTGAGCACTCCGTCCTCGAGCCAGCGCGTCTGCTGGAACGCGTGATCGACGCCGAACACCGTATCCATGTGACCGGTGAGGAGCAGTTGCACCGGCGCCGTCGGCCGAACGGTCAGGTGGAGATGGCGTCCGTGCTTGATCTGCACCGTCCTGCCGTCCGCGCCGACCGCTTCCACGGACTGCGGCTGTACGAGCCGGAGCACGCCGGGCAGCGCGGCGAAGGCGTCGGCGAGCAAGTCCGCCATCCGCTCTAGCCCGGAAAGGTTGCGCGAACCGCTGTTGACCGCCGCCCAGGCGAGCACCTGGTCGAGCATCGGCTCGGCGGCGGCGCGCTCGGCCGCGTCACGTTCGCTGGACGACAAGTGCCCCATTGGGCCGCTCCTAGCCAAGCCCCTTCAGGAAGGCCACACCGCTTCAGTAGCGATCGGAACGGCGTCTCTATTCCGCGGCTTCGGCCATCCCCAGCCGCTGCTTTGCAGAAGCGAGCATGTCCTGAAACCTCGGATCGTTCCGGATCGAGTCCAGATCGGGATCGGCTTCGACGTGGCGGATTTCGGTCGTGCTGCTCGTGCATTCGAAATACGGGCGCAAGGCGTCGAGTGCCCCCTCGGGATCGTTCAGGTCGTGGGCGAGGGCGCAGGCGATATTGTACCGACCGAGCAGGTTATCGGGATCGAGGAGAAGGGCGCGGCGGGCCCAGTCTCGCGCGCGCTCATGCTCGCCCAGGACTGCGAGCGCTCCCGAGCCCATCGCCAGTGCCGAGCAATTGGTCGGGTTGTTCGCGATCACCGCCTCGAGCCGGGTCACCGCCGTTTTCGCCGCGCTCCGTGCTTTCGCCTGATCTTCGATTGCGCTGTAGCAGGTGATGAGCATGGCCGCGTTTCGCCAGTCGGTGTCCATCAGCGAAGCGGCCTTTTCGAAAAACGGGATCGATTCGCGGATATGCCCCGAGCGGAAGAGGATTCGCGCCGCCTCGCGGTTCGCTTCCCACGATTCAGGTTCGAGCTTCAACGCACTCCGGACTTGCTGTTCCGCCTCCTGTGCGCGTCCATCTTCCTCGAGGTAACGGGCCTTGATGCAATGCGCTTCGGGCAGATCGGGATTGATCTCCAACGCGCGCTCCGCGGCCGGAAGTCCGTTTTCGTCGAGGCCGTGGACGAAGCGCAGTTCGAGCTGGGCGAGGCCCAGCAGCGCCCAGGCCTGCGCATATCCAGGGTCGAGTTCGACCGCCTGCTTGCAGAAGCGGACGATGGCCTTGTCGCGGCTGAGCTCGCCGTACGAACCCTGGATCCACTGCTGCCGCGCCATCAGGTAGAGGTTGTAGGCTTCGACGTTCGAGGTTCCGCGCCTCTCGATCGCCTTCTTCTCGGTGGGCAGCAGCTTCACCTTGAGCGCATCGACGATCGCTTTCGAAATCTCGTCCTGGATCGCGAAAATGTCGTCGAGGTCGCGGTCGAACCGGTCGGCCCACAAATGCTTGCCGGTCGACCCGTCGATCAGCTGGGCGTTGATCCTGATGCGATTTCCCGCCTTGCGGACGCTGCCCTCGAGCACGTGCGTGACGCTCAGTTGCTTCGCGACCTCCTCGACATTCGGGTTCTGGCCCTTGAAACTGAACGCGGTGTTGCGGGCGACGACCTCGAGCGCGGAGATCTTGGACAGGTCGGTGGTGATGTCCTCGCTGATCCCGTCGCTGAAATATTCCTGCTCGGGCTCGCCGCTCATGTTCACGAACGGAAGCACGCAGATCGACGCGCGCACCGCCTGTGCCCGGGGAGCAGAAGGTTCCGGGGAAGAGGCGTCTTCGCCCGGTCCGCGGACCAGCGCGGCGACGCTGCCCTCGAGCTTGCGCCAGCCCGCCGAGCCCGTGTCTCCGCCCCAGCCGCTGAGGTCGGCGCACTGAATCTGGTTGAACGGCATCGGCGGCAACGCGCCGTCGAGCTTCGCCTGGACCAATGTCCCGGCCTCGCGCGCGCTGTCGGCCTCCGCTCGGACCCAATGAGACTTCGCCGATTCGCCCGACCACAGGACGACGACCGCCTTGGCGGACTTGAGCCGTTCCTCGATCACGTCCGAATAAGCGCGGTGCGCCGGAAGCTCGTCGTCGCGCCACACGCTGAAGCCCTGCTCGCGCAGCAGCTCCGCGATTCGATGCGCCTCGTCCTCGCTCGGGCGAGCGTAGGAAATGAAGACGTCGCGCGTGTCAGGCATTGGCGGCGGCTTCGCCCATTCCCAGCCGCTGCCTCGCGGAGGCGACCATCTCCCTGAACCGCGGGTGGTCGCGGACAGGGTCCATATCGGGGTCGATCTCCGGGTGATGAATGTTCCCGGGGCTCTCCACGCGATCGAAATATTCCTGCAGCAGGTCCAGCGCGCCGTCGAGATCGGCGTCGCGGAAGGTCAGCGCGCAGGCGGCATTGTACCGCACCAGCAAATTGTCGGGGTCGAGCAGAAGCGCTCGCTCGACCCACTCCTTGCCGCGCTCCACCTCGCCCACAATGATCAGGGAGCTTGCCCCGGCCGAGAGCGCGGCGCCGTTGGTCGGATCTTTCGCGAGCGCCTTTTCGGCGCGTTCGAGAGTCCGCCGGGCCGCGTTCATCATCGCCTCGCTCTCGCCGGTCTCGAGATAGCAGGTCTGCAGCATCAGGCAGCTGTGGAAATCGGTGTCGAGGAGCTGCGAGGCTTTCTCGAAGTAGCGGATCGCATCCGGCATCCTGTCGCGGCGGAACATGATCCGCGCCGCCTCGCGGTTCACTTCCCACGATTCCGGGCCCAGCCGAAGCGCCTGCGCCAGTTCCTTGTCCGCTTCCTCGCTGCGCCCCTGCTGCTCGAGGTAGCGCACCTTGACGCAATGTGGCTCGGCAAGCCGCGGGTTGATTTCCAGTGCCCGCTCGGCGGCCGGCAGCGGGTCCTGGTCCTTGCCGTGCCAGTAGAGCAGCTCCGCCTGTGCCAGCGCCATCAACGTCCAGGCTTCCGCATACTCCGGATCGAGCGTGATCGCCTGCTTGCAGATGCGCATGATCGCCTCGTCGCGGCGCTCGTTGCCCCAGGTTCCCCAGATCCACTGCTGGCGGCCCATCAGATAGAGGTTGTAGGCCTGCGGGTTCTGGGTCCCGCGCTTGTCGATCGCCTGCTCCTCCGACGGCATCAGCTTGAGCCGAAGCGCGCGAACGATTTCCTTCGAAATCTCGTCCTGGATCTCGAAAATGTCGTCGAGGTCGCGGTCGTAGCGGTCGGCCCAGACGTGATCGCCCTCGGCACCGTCGATCAGCTGCGCTGTGATCCGGACGCGGTTGCCGGCCTTCCGAACGCTGCCTTCTAGGACATAGGTCACGCCGAGCGTCTTCGCGACGTCCTTCACGTCGACCGTCTGACCCTTGAAGGTGAAGGCGGTGTTGCGCGCGATGACGGAGAGCGCGGAGACCTTCGACAAATCGGTGATGATGTCCTCGGAAATGCCGTCGCTGAAATATTCCTGTTCGGGGTCGCCGCTCATGTTGATGAACGGAAGGACGCAAACGGACTCGCGCTTCTGCTTCTTCGCGGGCTTGGCGGCGGGCGTGGCGCTGTCGGGCTGCGCAGCCGCGCCGCAAGTGCGCTCAACCGCCTCGAGCAACTCGCCGATCGCCTTCGGCTTTCCCGACCCGTCCCAGGCGCCGAGGTCGATCGTCTGGAACTGGCGGAAGCCGAGCGGCGGCTTGGCCGAGCCGAGCGAAACCGGCACCAGCCGTCCGGAATCACGGCCCTCGCCGGCTTCGTCCTGCACCCAGGCGGAATCGATCGACTGCGGCGACCAGATTACCACCACCGCTTCGGCGTCCTTCAGCGCGCGATCGATTTCCGAGGCGAAGCGCGATCCGCCGTGGAGGTGCCGGTCCCACCACACGTCGTGGCCCGCTTCGGAGATGCAGCTCGCCAGACTCCTGGCGGCTTCGACATCGTCGCGCGCGTAACTGAGGAATATCCGGGCCAATCATTCTCCCCCGAAGGCCACGACACTCTGCGCCGAAGCAAGTTAACCTGCAAGCACAGCGGCAAGCGTAAACGCCCCTATACCTCGCGAATTGCATCGAATCCGCCGGTCGACTCCGGTCAGTCCCCGTTGAAGTCCTCGTGTATCACTACTATAATACACTTGAAGGAGTCATGCCGATGTTCGAGAATCCAGTCGCCAAACGAAGCGCGATTGCAGCCGCGATCGGTGCTGTCGTAGCCATCCCGCTTCCCTTCGTGGGGCCGATCCTCGGCGCGATCGTGGGCGGCGGAATCGGCTATTTCACCGCAGACCGGCGTCAGCGCAGATAGTCGCCGAAGACGTCGAGCAGGCGACCGTATAGCTCGCGCTTGAACGGCACGATGAGGTCGGGAAGCCGCGCCGGATCGACCCACTTCCAGGCGCGGAACTCGGGGTGGGCCGTGGCGATGTCGATGTCGCTGTCGCGTCCCAGGAATCGCGCCAGGAACCAGTCCTGCTCCTGCCCGAGCCACTTGCCGCCCCACAGCCGCGGCCGCCATTCCTCCGGCAGCTCGTAGCGCAGGCGCTCCGGGCAGCAGGCGATCCGCTCGACAACACTCGGCGGGATCCCGGTCTCTTCCTCGAGCTCGCGAAGCGCGGTCGCCCAAGGCTCCTCGCCCTCGTCGATCCCGCCCTGCGGCATCTGCCACGCGTCGTCCGGATTATCGATCCGCGCCCCGACGAACACCTTCCCTTCGCTATTGAGCAGCATCACGCCGACCCCGCGGCGGTAAAGTCGATCAATCATGAATTCTCCATCACCGCAGCGCGCGCAGACCTCGCCATCAGGAAATCATCGGAAAATCGTCGGCTCTACGTCATGGCGTTCGTAGCACCACAGCAGCACTTTCGAGGCCCCAACACGGAAGGACCGGGTCACATGTCAATCCATTCAAGTCAAAGTGGGTTACTCGCCGGAGCTGCCGCAATCCTGGCCCTAAGTGCCTGCGGGGGTGGGGGTGGCGTGCAGTCGACTCCCCCGCCGCAGATCACTCCGACGCCAACGCCAACGCCAACGCCGACACCGACACCGGTCGCGGTGGACATCCTTGCTTCTCCGGCCACGCAGCAATTTGCTTCGCTGACCTCTGCGGGCGCGGGAGGCGACCTGCTGATCCGCTACGATTCCACATCAGGAGTTTATGAGATTCAGGTCGCTGGCGCTGATTGGCAGTCGCTGCGGCCGAGCAGCACCTACCACAGCGTTCCCGAGCATTATTTTTCATTTGGGCCGACGGGCGACGATCAGAACTTTTTCCAGGTCATCGCCACAGCCGACGACCCGGCGCCGAACGATTACAAATATTCGAGCCTCGTCGTCTGGGGAAAGGGCGTCGGAGCCTATTGGGACGAATTGAACTTCACCGCCTTTGGCGTGGCCACGAGTGCGGCCTCCATGCCCATTACCGGTAGCGCGACGTACAACGGCCAGATTCTTGGCGACACTGACATCTTCGAGCATGATTACCTCATCGGCACGGACGTCGCCGCGACGATCCACGGCAGCCTTTCGATGAATTTCAATTTCGGCGCCGGCACGTTGTCGGGATCGATGAACCCCATCCTGGAAACCTTTTCCGGGTCCACCAACCTTGGCACGTTGTCGTTCGTCGACACGGTCTATTCGACCGGCAGCAGGGCCTTCTCGGGCAGGTTCGACACGACCGCCAGCGGGCCGAATTCCTTCGACGGGCGGTTCACTGGCCCGGCAGCGGAGGAGCTGATCGGACGATGGGCATTCCCCTTCATCTATTCCGGCGACGGAGCCGCGCATTCGGCGAAAGGAGCCTGGATAGCCAAGCAGTGAGCTGGAGGACGGCAACGCAGCAAAGACAAGAAAGGTGGCGAAAGAGGTGACTGGGGCTTAAAGAGGTGGCGACCCGAAACATCTGCGTTTGCAAGGACTCGCGCCGTGGCCACCGCCACCCATCTCCTCACCGAAAAGGAAGCCACCGCCCGCCCGGCCCTCGAAGCGGTCGTCGTTCGCTTTGCCGGCGACAGCGGAGACGGCATGCAGCTGACCGGCGGCCAGTTCACGCTGTCGACCGCGCTCGCCGGCAACGACCTTGCGACTTTCCCGGACTTCCCGGCTGAAATCCGCGCGCCGCAGGGCACGACCTTCGGGGTCTCCGCCTTTCAGATCAACTTCGGCTCGGCGGCGATCGACACCGCCGGCGACCAGCCCGACGTGCTGATCGCGATGAACCCCGCCGCGCTAAAGGTGAACGCCGAAGCGCTGCGCGAAGGCGGCCTCATCATCGCCGACGAGGGCGAGTTCACGGCGCGAAACCTCGCCAAGGCCGGTTACGGCGTGAGCCCGTTCGAGGATGGAAGCCTCAACAGGTGGCAGGTCGTCCACTTCAACATCTCGCAGCTCACGCTCGACGCGGTGAAGCCGTTTGGCCTCGGCAACAAGGAGGCGCTGCGCTGCAAGAACATGTGGACGCTGGGCCTCGCGCTGTGGATGTTCGACCGCGATCGCGCGCCCATCATTGACTGGCTCAAGACCAAGTTCGCCAAGGCGCCGGAGCTCGCCGAAGCCAATATCGCCGCGCTCAACGCCGGCCACGCCTATGGCGAGACGGCCGAAATGGGCGCGCCGTTCAAACAGCACCATATCGCGCCCGCGCCGGCAGAGCCGGGGCTTTACCGCACCGTCACCGGCGCCGAGGCGCTGGCGCTCGGCCTGGTCGCCGGTTGCCAGCTGGCCGGGCTCAACATGTTCTTCGGTTCCTACCCGATCACACCGGCAAGCCCGCTGCTCCACCATCTCGCGCGTTTGAAGGAGTTCGGGATCACGACCTTTCAGGCGGAGGACGAGATCGCCGCGGTCTGTGCCGCGATCGGCGCGAGTTACGCCGGCCAGCTCGGGATCACCTCCTCGTCCGGTCCGGGGATCGCGCTCAAGATGGAAGCGGTCGGCCTTGGCGTCATGACCGAGCTCCCGCTGGTCGTCGTCAACTCGCAGCGCGGCGGCCCGTCGACCGGACTTCCGACCAAGACCGAGCAGTCCGACCTGTACCAGGCCGTCTATGGCCGCAACGGCGATGCGCAGGTGCCGGTGATCGCCGCCCGCTCGCCGTCCGACGCGTTCGACTGCGCGATCGAGGCGTGCCGCATCGCCACCCGCTACATGACTCCCGTGATCCTGCTGACCGACGGTTATATCGCCAACGCGGCCGAGCCGTGGCGCGTGCCGGACATGAGCGCATACCAGCCGTTCCCCGTCAGCTTTTTCGAAACGCCGCCGGCGGAAGGCGAGGGCGTGATGCCCTATGCTCGCAACGACGATCTCGCGCGGCCGTGGATTCGGCCGGGGACGCCCGGGCTCGAGCACCGCATCGGCGGCATCGAGAAGGCGCCCGGCACCGGCAACATCGATTACTCGCCCGCCGTCCACCAGGAGATGACCAACATCCGCATCGGCAAGGTGCACGGGGTCGCGAATTCCCTCCCCGACCAGGAGGTGTGCATCGGCCGCGAAGGCGCCCGGCTGGCGGTGGTCGGCTGGGGCTCGACCTTCGGGCCGATCCACCAGGCGGTACGGCGCGCGCTTGCGAAAGGGCAGGACGTCGCCCACGTCCACGTCCGGCACATCTGGCCGATGCCCAAAAATATGTCTGTCCTATTGAAGGGCTTCGAACATATCCTCGTGCCCGAGATGAACATGGGCCAGTTCAAGACCGTGCTCCGCGACCAGTTTCTGGTCGACGCCAGGTCGCTGACGAAAGTGTCGGGCCATCCGTTCCGCATTGCGGAAGTCGAGGCGGCGATCGACGCCGCGCTCTCCGGACCGAGCCGATGAATCGTCGCCGTCACTGCGAACATTCGCGAAGATTGGCGGTTCCTGTTCCCCGGCGAAGGCCGGGGTCCAGGAGCGCGGAGCGCTTCATTACCTTCGAGCGCTGCTGGCCACGCTGCTGCGCAGCGTCCTGGGCCCCGGCCTTCGCCGGGGAACGGCAATGAAGCAGCTCAACGTCTTCCCGCTGGCGATCATGCTCATCGTCGTCGTACTGCTCGTGATTTACCTGAGGCCGCACTGATGAACGACATCACTCCGATCGCCACCACCACCGCGAAGGACTGGGCATCCGACCAGGAGGTCCGCTGGTGCCCCGGGTGCGGCGACTATGCGGTTCTGAAAGCCGTGCAGCGGACCATGCCGGACCTCGGCGTCGCGCGCGAGAAGACGGTGTTCATCAGCGGCATCGGCTGCTCGAGCCGCTTCCCTTATTACATGGCGAGCTACGGCTTCCACACCATCCACGGCCGCGCCGCGGCGATCGCCACCGGCGTCAAGCTCGCCAATCCGGGGCTCGATGTGTGGATCATCACCGGCGACGGCGACGCGCTGTCGATCGGCGGCAACCACACGATGCACGTGCTGCGCCGCAACCTCGACTGCCAGATCTTGCTGTTCAACAACGAAATCTACGGCCTGACCAAAGGCCAATATTCGCCGACCAGCCGCGTCGGTACGCGCTCGCCGTCGACGCCCTTCGGATCGGTCGACCGCCCCGTCACCCCTTGCGCCTTCGCGCTCGGCTCGGGCGCGCGCTTCATCGCGCGGGGCATCGACGTCCACAAGAATCTGCCTGAGGTGCTCAAGGCCGCGCACGCGCACAAGGGCGCCAGCTTCGTCGAGATCTTCCAGAATTGCATCGTCTACAATGACGACGTGTTCGCGAGCTTCACCGAGAAACAAGCCGCGGCCGAGAAGCAGCTATGGCTCCAGCCGGGCGAGAAGATGCTGTTCGCTGGCGGCACCAAAGGCATCGCCCTCGACCGCGAGCGGCTCGCGCTCAAGGTCGTCGCCGGCGACGATCCCGAGGTGCTGATCCACGACCCGGCCAACCGGTCGCTTGCTGCGATGCTGATCCTGATGCCCGTCGAAGGCTATCCGATCGCGCTCGGCGTCATCTACGAGAACCCCGCGCCGACCTACGAAAGCGTCGTGGTCGAGCAGAACAAGGCCGCCGCATCCGGCAAAACTCCCGACCTCCAGGCGCTCGTCGCCAAGGGTCAGACCTGGCAGGTCGAAAAGGAACCGCACCGGATTTGATGCGGTTTCGTCATTGCGAGGAGCAAAATAGCGACAAGCAATCCAGCCGCGGCAATGGATTGCGTTGCCTCGCTCGCAATGACGGGGGTTCACGATAGACAACCTCACCCATAGCCTCGTTGCGGCGGTGATGGGGCGCATGGGCCTCAAGCGCCTGAGCCCGCGGGCGATGCCGGCGATGATCCTCGCGGCCAACCTTCCCGACATCGACAGCTTCGTCGCGGGCGCCGTCGGGTGCGAGCCGATCGCAGCCCATCGGGGCATCACCCATGGGCTGCTTGGGACGCCGCTGATGGCATTGTTGGCAGTCGCAATCATTTGTATTTGGGAAAGGTTCCGCTCTGGCAAGGAAGGTCCGCTAAAGCTCGGCGGCCTCCTCCTCGCCTGCTATCTCGCGGCGCTCAGCCATCCTATGCTCGACCTCACGAACACCTACGGAACGCGGGTGCTCGAGCCCTTTTCGCACCGCTGGTTCTACGCCGACACGCTGTTCATCATGGACCCGTGGATCTGGATCGCACTCATTCTCGGCCTCGAAATGTCGTGGCGGGCGCAGCGGCTCGGCAGGGACTGGCAGCGCCCGGCTGCCTGGGCGTTCACTGCCGTGTTGCTCTACATCGGGCTCAACGCCGCCATATCCGCTCGCGCCGTGGCGCTGACGCGGCCGCTCGTCGAGCGCGTCGCGACGCCGCGCATGATCGTGGCGGGCGAGGTCCCGCTGGTCTTCTGGAAGCGAAGGGTGATCTGGCGCGGCGACGAGGTCGGGGGCACCGGCACTTACAATCCGCTTGCCGGTCTCAACCACGCCTCGCTGGACCCGTGGATCGTGCCGCTGCGACTTGGCGACCCGAGGCTCGCCGCCGCGGCGAAGCGCGACGCCCACGTCCGCGCCTTTCTCTATTGGTCGCGCATGCCGATGGTTCACGTCCAGGACCGGCGCGCCTGGCTGACCGACCAGCGCTTCTTCGATCCCGATCGCGAAGGCGGCGGCAATTTCTTCATCCGCCTCGACAATCCGGGACCGAGTTCATAACTCTGCCGTCATGAGCACGCGCGGCGAGCATCTGGTGCGCGCGGATCGGCGGTTCGCCACCGGCGGCGGCCTGGTTGCGCGCCTCAGCGCCCCCGCGATCACGCGGGTGCTCGACCAGATCGACCGGCGGCTCGAATGCGGCGG
>NZ_WJSQ01000095.1 GCF_009720245.1 Sphingomonas segetis
CGGGCCTGCCGCCGGCGGTCGCGCGGCTGGTCGACCGATATTCGGAAGCGCTGCGCGCCGCGCGTCCCGGCGGCGCCAGCTTCGAGATCGCGCTTGCGCCGGACAGCAACATCAACCGGGCGACCCGCTCTAACACGCTGGGCACCATTTTCGGCGACTTCGATGTCGACCATGAGAGCAAGGCGAAATCGGGGACCGGCATGTCGCTTCGCGGCCAGGCCTATCAGCGGCTCGCGCTGGGAGAGAGCGATCACGACCTGCTGTTCCGGCTGAGCGGTTTCGCCGACGTCTACCGAAAGACCCGGTTCAACGACATCGCGGTGGATTTCGCCGCCGGGCCGGAGCTGCAGTTCGGACGCGACCGGATCAATGTCGAAGCCGGCGCGACCCAGCGCTGGTTCGGGCAGAAGCCGTTCATGCGCTCGGCGCGGCTCGGAGCGACCTGGACCCGGCCGCTCGGTAGCCGAATGCAGCTGCGCCTCAACGGCACGGTCGCGCTGATCGACAACCAGCTCAACGACCTCCAGGACGGCAAGGCGTGGTCGGGGCGGGTCGAGCTCGAACGCGCCCTCACCGCGACGACGGGGATCGCGCTCAGCGGCTCGATCGACCGGCAGGCGCTCCACGACCCGGGCTATTCGACCACCGGGTGGCGGGCCGGGGTGCTCGGGTGGCACGAGATGGGACGGATAACGCTCACCGCCGGTTTCGATCGTGGGCGGCTGCACGCGGACGAGCGGCTGCTGCTGTTCCCTGACCGGAGATCCGACCGATATTCGCGCATTTCGCTTGGAGCGACCTTCCGCCAGCTCCAGTTCCGCGGCTTCGCGCCGGTCGCGCGCTTGTCGATCGAACGCAATCGCAGCACGATCGAATTCTATGACTTCAAGCGCGTTCGCACCGAATTCGGAATCAGCCGCGCCTTTTAACATGTAGCAAGCCGAGCCACGGCACCCCATATTGCTGCAGCCGCGTTGACCCGGTGCGGCGCCTCACATAGACTAGAACAAAGCTGGAACGAAGCCGACCGATGCTGACCCACATTCCGAAGCAGAGCGGAAGCGAATGCTGACCCACATAAGCGTCCGCGGCGCGCGCGAGCACAATCTCAAGGGTATCGACGTCGACATCCCGCGCGAGAGCCTGACGGTCATCACCGGCCTTTCCGGCTCGGGGAAGTCTTCGCTCGCGTTCGACACCATCTACGCCGAGGGTCAGCGCCGCTACGTCGAATCGCTGTCGGCCTATGCGCGCCAGTTCCTCGAGATGATGCAGAAGCCCGACGTCGAGCATATCGACGGGCTCTCGCCGGCCATTTCGATCGAGCAGAAGACCACCAGTCGCAACCCGCGCTCGACCGTCGCCACCGTGACCGAAATCTACGATTACATGCGGCTGCTGTGGGCGCGCGTCGGCGTCCCCTACTCGCCCGCGACCGGCCTGCCGATCGAGGCGCAGCAGGTCAGCCAGATGGTCGACCGCGTGATGGCGCTCCCCGAGGGCAGCCGCCATTACCTCCTCGCGCCCGTCGTCCGCGGCCGCAAGGGCGAGTATCGCAAGGAGCTCGCCGAGTGGCAGAAGGCGGGCTTCCAGCGCGTCCGCATCGACGGCGAAATGCACGCGATCGAGGACGCCCCCGCGCTCGACAAGAAGTACAAACACGACATCGAGGTGGTCGTCGACCGCATCGTCGTGCGCGAAGGAATCGAGGCGCGCCTCGCCGACAGCTTCGAGACCGCGCTCAAGCTCGCCGACGGCCTCGCCTACCTCGACCCCGCCGATCCTCCCCTCGCCCCCGGCACGACTCGCGAGCCGAGCGGGGAGAGGGGGCCGGAGGGCTTCAAGCTCGACTTCGGAGTCCCAGGCCGAATCCTCTTCTCCGAGAAATTCGCCTGCCCCGTCAGCGGCTTCACCATCGCCGAGATCGAGCCGCGCCTGTTCAGCTTCAACGCCCCCCAGGGCGCCTGCCCCGCCTGCGACGGCCTCGGCGAGAAGCTCGTGTTCGACGAGGACCTCGTCGTCCCCAACCATGCGCTCTCGATCAAGAAGGGCGCCGTCGTGCCCTGGGCCAAGTCCAACCCGCCCAGCCCCTATTACATGCAGGTGCTGTCCAGCCTCGCCCGCGCCTACGGCTTCGAGCTCGACGTGCCGTGGAAGGACCTCCCCGACGAGGCCCGCGACGTCATCCTGCGCGGCACCGGCGGCAAGCCCGTCACCTTGCGCTTCATCGACGGCAGGCGCAGCTACGAGGTCAAGAAGCCGTTCGAGGGCGTGCTCGGCAATTTGAGCCGCCGCATGCTCCAGACCGAGTCCGCCTGGATGCGCGAGGAGCTGTCGCGCTACCAGTCGTCACAGCCGTGCGAAGTCTGCCACGGTGCCCGCCTCAAGCCCGAGGCGCTCGCGGTCAAGATCGCCGGCGAGGACATCTCCATGTCGAGCCGCCGCTCGGTCGCCGACGCCCACGCCTGGTTCGCCGCGCTCCACGAGAAGCTCACGACCACCCAGAACGAGATCGCCAAGGCCATCCTCAAGGAGATCAACGAGCGCCTCGGCTTCCTCCACAATGTCGGGCTCGACTATCTCCACCTCGACCGCACCAGCGGCACGCTGTCGGGTGGCGAGAGCCAGCGCATCCGCCTCGCCTCGCAGATCGGCAGCGGCCTTTCGGGCGTCCTCTACGTCCTCGACGAGCCCTCGATCGGCCTCCACCAGAAGGACAACGACCGCCTCCTCGAGACCCTCAAGCGCCTGCGCGGGCTCGGCAACACCGTGCTGGTCGTCGAGCATGACGAGGACGCGATCCGCCACGCCGACCATGTCATCGACATGGGCCCCGGCGCCGGGGTCCACGGCGGCGAGGTGGTGTGCGCCGGAACCCTCGACGAGCTGCTCGCCTGCAAGGACTCGATCACCGCCGACTACCTCACCGGCCGGCGCGAGATCCCGCTCCGCAAGACCCGCCGCAAGGGCAATGGCAAGTTCGTCACCGTCCAGAACGCGACCGCCAACAACCTCCAGGGCGTCACCGTCCCCTTCCCGCTCGGCACCTTCACCTGCGTCACCGGGGTCAGCGGCTCGGGCAAGTCCTCGCTCACCATCGACACGCTCTACGCCGGCGCCGCCCGCGCGCTCAACGGCGCGCGAATCCCGTGCGGCCCGTGCAGCGGCATCAAGGGGCTCGAGCAGCTCGACAAGGTCATCGACATCGACCAGTCGCCGATCGGCCGCACCCCGCGCTCCAACCCGGCGACCTACACCGGCGCCTTCACCCAGATCCGCGACTGGTTCGCCGGCCTGCCCGAGAGCAAGGCGCGCGGCTACAAGCCCGGCCGCTTCAGCTTCAACGTCAAGGGCGGGCGGTGCGAGGCGTGCCAGGGCGACGGCCTGATCAAGATCGAGATGCATTTCCTGCCCGACGTCTACGTCACCTGCGACGTCTGTCACGGCGCCCGCTACAACCGCGAGACGCTCGAGGTGAAGTTCAAGGGCCACTCGATCGCCGACGTGCTCGACATGAACGTCGAGGAGGCGGCCGAGCTGTTCAAGGCGGTCCCCGGCATCCGCGACAAGATGCGCATGCTGCAGGAGGTCGGCCTCGGCTACATCAAGGTCGGCCAGAGCGCGACGACGCTCAGCGGCGGCGAGGCGCAGCGCGTCAAGCTGTCGAAGGAGCTGTCGCGGCGGGCGACCGGCAAGACTTTGTATATTTTGGACGAACCCACCACCGGCCTCCACTTCGAGGACGTGAGGAAGCTCCTCGAAGTCCTCCACCGCCTCGCCGACCAGGGCAACACCGTGGTCGTAATCGAACACAACCTCGACGTGATCAAGACGGCGGATTGGGTGATCGATTTGGGGCCGGGCGGAGGCGTGAACGGCGGGCGGATCGTAGTCGAGGGCCCGCCGGAGGCGATTGCCGAGGTCGCGGTCTCGGCGACAGGCCAGTATCTGCGTCCGATGCTGGAGCGCGCGTCGGTGAAGCCGGTGGTCGTGGATGTGAAGCCGAAGAAGCCCTCGCGGTCGCGTAGGGTTGCGGTGGATGAGGATGAGCCGGATTTGATCGCGGCGAAGTAGCGCCTATCTCGCGTCCGAAGGAGTGAAGTGGTGGCAGTCTATAAGGAACTTCTTGCGAAGCGAGTTAAAGGATCGCTCATGGAGAACGAGGATTGGTGGTATCTATGCTACGACACGGAGAGCCAACGGTACTACGTTGAACATGAGTGGGATCACATGAATCCCTACAAGATCGGCTCAGGGGACCATGGTAATGGCACAACCCAATCGGACGCCGAGGGGTGGACCGGCGTGGGGGCCGACAAAATCGAAGAGGCCAAGGCGAAGCTTAAGGCAGCCGTCGCTTCCGCCGAGTAAGCTCCAGACGAACCGGACTTGTGTGAGCAGCGCGGTCGCGCGCAACTCGCACGTTCACCTCATGTTGCCGAACAAATCCTTGGCGAGATATCGCGACGCTTTTTTCTTCGGCTTTGCAGGCACTGTCGTGTTACGGTTCACCTTGTCCGCAAAGCTGGTTTCACGCCAACGTTCTGGAAGTTGCTCCATACCGGGGAGCCTATCCTGTCGTCTGACATGTGCGCCAATGTTTCGAAAAACAGAGCGCTTCATCACAGCGTGCAGGTATTCATCCGCGCTTCCAAATTCGTCGAGGAATCGAACATGAAAGGCGTTGCCCTCGACGTCCAAAATCTCTTGCCATGAATGGCTATGAAGATTCTCTTCGATGAAGTGCCGCAGTCTCCCCTTCGGCTTTGCATCCCACATCATGAGGCGCCGCAAGGATCGAACCAGCGACCCCAGAGGACTGGGGTTTGGAAGGAGGTTGATATCGAGATAGCCAGACTTGAGCTTATCTAGGTACCGGTCGATCGCCCAAATTTCGTTCTCCTCGTAGCCGAAGACAACAGCATCCCAATCGAAGAAGGTTGTCTTCCACAAATCGCTCGCTTTGGTCAGGTTTACATGGCCTGCTGTCTTCGCCCACGTGTTCGTGAACGCCCAAAAGTCCACTCGATAAGACTTGGTTCGCAATCCGAAGCCGCCAAAGCGATTTTCGGATGCGCCGACGCTGCTCGCAAATTTTGAAAGAGCGCCCTTGTTGCATCTCACAACGAGATCGACGTCGGAGATCGGCCGATTTTCAATTCCAAAAATCGCAAGGTCGCGAATTAGACCGCCAATTACGTAGACTTTCCCGAGCTGCGAAAGTCGCTCCAGAATATCCTGTCGCAACGATCGCATCGCGGGATTTTCTGAGTTCAGAAATTCGCGAATTTCTGACCTCAAGTCCGAAAGAGAGGCCTCTTCGCGCTTCAGCACGAGACGTGACCCGCCTGAATGAGGTTGGCGTTGAGCGACATTAGATAGCCATCGGTCATGCCGGACATCATGTCAGTCAGCAGTCGCAACTCTTGATATCTTACGGGAAGCTCCTTCCCGTCCCGGTCCTTATAGCTATTTCTGATCGCTCTCTGCTTGTAGTTGTCGCTGATCAGCGACCAGCCGTAGGCAGCGGCGGCGGTCGTTCTGCGGGACGATAACTTATTTACTTTTTCACGTAGCCTTATTGCGTCCCAGAAGAACGACATCACGTTGTGAATTGCAACAGCGCCGTCCGCTTCAGTCTTCCTGACGTACTTACTGTCAAATGCATAGGAAAAGGCGAGATCTTTGAGCAGTTTATGAAGTTCACATCCGTCTAACAAAGCAGTGCGATGCTTAAGAGACATGATGTCAGAATACTCACTGATAAATCTGTCAACCGCGTGTTTTATCATATGATTAATGGAGACCGTCCGGAAATACGAAGATTTTATTTCCCTAATTTCCTGAATAGAAAAAATCGACCTGTCGATTTTCTTGAAGCTTTCTTTGAGCTCCGCCGCGACAGCCTTCACGTCTGAGTCGCCGTGCGCAGAGATCTCGTAGAGGACATCGTCGGGCGACAGAAGACGCTTCCTCATCGCGTCTTCGATGTCCAACGACGAGTAAGCAATATCATCGCCTGCTTCCATGATCCATGTAAGCGGATGTCGTTGGCCCTCACGAATGCCAGTCTTCTCTCGAATCCAGGCGATCACGTCGGTTTCGCTTTCGAAATATCCATATTTGGCCGATGGCTTCTCGCCGTCTTTCACTCCGTCCGCGCTAACGGTGTATTTCATCAGTGCGGCGAGCGTACCCGCCGTAAGATCCAGGCCGTTGCCACCTGATGACACCTGGAGGCGGGTGACCACTCGCATCGTTTGAGCGTTACCTTCGAACATAAGGAACTCGTTTCGGAGATGCTTGGGGACAGAGCCACTCTCAGAATCTGAGAAGCAATCCTCATTTCCCCTGAACCAATCACCAATCGCTACTTCCCCCTGATGACCGAAGGGAGGATTTCCGAGATCGTGTGCTATGCCAACCGCGGACAATATGGCGCGGATAGTGGGGGCCTTCGAACTGAGTTCGTCCGAACGGGCGACAACGATCCTATCGCCCATCGATCTGGCTAGGTTCACGACTTCATGAGAGTGCGTGAGGCGATTTCGAACAGCGTCGTCCGCCTCTAAAGGAAAGACCTGCGTCTTGTTTGCCAGCCTTCTTACAGGTGGTGAAAACAACAAACGATCATAGTCATGTTGGTGAGCTATCCGGCAATCTCCGGCGCTTGCTACGGTCGCCTGTCCAAGTCTGTCATCGCTCCAGAAATCCACGACGTCTCCCCTTCGTTCTGGACCGAGCAACAGCAGGCTGCCGCGAATCTGTGGACGAGTCCAGCTTGGTTATGTTCCATTTATGTTCTCGTAGGAATAACGCGAGGGAATGTCCTACAAGCATGTCGGCACGGCCTTCGATCTCGTCCGCTTCGGTTGCTCCCTGAAGGTCGGAATCGAAGATGACCGCAGGACGGTGCACCAGCTGCGGCTCGGCCAGGACAATGGACGCGATCGACGTCGCACGGATCTTGTGGTTACGGTGACAGTTTACTAAATGCACTCAATTCGAGCGCACCAACCGCTCCACCACCCGCCGCAGCTCGGCGGGCGTATCCCCCGCCACCTCGACATAGCCGATCCCCGCCCGCCGCAGCGCTTCCTTCTTGACCGCGTCGCACGCGGCATTGCCGTGCTCGCCTGCCCCCCTGACAGGCTCCGCGCGTCAATCCTCGTCGACGGGGGTGAAACCCGGCAAATAGGGCCCGCCGCCCATCTCTTCCTTGTTGTTTTCAGTTCATGCGTCTTATTCGGGTAACGCGCGTTATCTTCATGAACTCCCCGGCATTTCCGGCTGAGAGCCGAGGTTTTGCCCATGACCGTCCCCTTCTTCATCGCTGCCGCGGCGGCGCTTGCCGCTGCACAAGCGCCCGCCCTCGCCCCCGTCCCCGCCCCCTTCATCGCGCCCGCGCCGATCCGCGAGATCGTCGACCAGCAGCTCGGCGCCCGCTACGGCGCCAGCGACAAGGAGGCCGTCGCGCGCTGCGTCACCGCCGCGCTGGCGCAGGGGGCGATCCTGTACGGCGTCAACGGCTATGCAGGCACGGAAGGCTATGCGGGCTATTCCGGCGCCTATCGTCCGGGCGCGGTGGGCGTGCCCGGCTTTCCCGGCATCGCCACCCACATGCGCGTCACCGCCATCACCGCCGTGCAGCGCCGGTCGGACGGGATGCGCGTGAAGGGCCTGATCGACAGCGGCGTCGATTATCTCGGCGGCTACGGCGGCGAGGCCTATGAGGGCGCCGGCCCCGGCGGGCAGCCCTACGCCACCCGCCATCCCAGCAACAACGACCTCGCGTTCCGCTGCAACCTCGACACCGCCGGCCTCGTCGCCAGCATGCACGTCGAACGCCACACCACGACGTACCGCCGCTTCTAGCGGCGAGGGCGGACGGCTTCGGTCGAAGCCGCTGTTTCAGCGCCAGCACCTCCGGGCCCGCCGGGTTCATCGTGACGGGCTACGGTGACGACGGGCTACGGTGACACTTTACTGAATTCATCCAGGTGCCGCTGAGCGGGGGGCGCAGAAAGCATTTTCCTACAGCACGCCTTCTGTGCTTGGCTGTCGCCGGCTCTTTGATTGTGCAGATCGTCAGAACCCGCGGTGCAGGCGCACCTCCGTCGTGCCGCCGGGCGCCGCCCGCCACGGAGATTTCCCCTCCGTCACTGCGAACATTCGCGAACATTCGCAGGATTGCCGGGGACAATCCGAGCAGAATGTCGCCGTTGGTCGTGCTGCCGCAAGAAGGAAGCGAAGCGGACGGTGCTCAAGCCCGCACATTCCGACTAAGGGCTTGGTTAGTGTCAGTATCGTTTGAACGGATTGTCGTTTTTGGCCGCGACCCGCCCGGAATCGTCGAGGCAGCGCGGCATTGCGCCGGTGATCGCCGGATAATTCTCATCGCCCGTCCCGACATAGTCACGTGACGCCTTCAGGCAGTATCCGGAAGACGTTTTCGCCGGGATTTTCACCGCGCCAGACGGCAATCTTATCGACCCATCTGCCAGCTTGGCCGGTGCGGGACCATTCTGCGGACCACCGCCTTCCGGCGAAGACTTTGCGAACACGGCATTCGACGCTCGCGGTTTCGACCGCTCCGCCAGCATGGCGGCATAACGTGCCGGCACGGCACGCCCGGGCTTTTGCATGACATAGGCGAACGGATAACGCTCGCTGTTCCAGTCCACGTCGATGTGCATTTCGAACGGCGGATCGCCGTGCTTGAGCTTGTCGAGGATCACCATGCCTCCGTAGGAGGCCTGAGGATCGACCGTGGTCCGCTGGATCATCTTGTCGTTGAACAATTCGAGGGTTCGGTCGAGCTGATACTGAACCGCCGCGATGCTCTGCACGGTATCGGATTCAATTTGCGCAGCACGGAGCTGACCGGCGAGGCTCGGTCCGCTAGCGCTTACAATGTAGCTGCCATAAGGGCCGCTGATGCGGCTCCTGTATATGTCACGTTGGCTGGCGGCCGACGCGGATGACAATGCTCCCCCGAGCGCTAGCAAGAAAGAATTCCAACCGGCATCGTTCTTGGCCTGACGCTCCATCTCCTCGACCGGGAAAACGCGCAGCGGCTCGCCATTCACCGTCACGTGAATGTCTTCGAGCCCGATGTTCACGGGCTCGGGCCCGGCATTGTAGAAGGCGATCAGATAGGCTGGTCGGTTCTTGTAAAAGCCTATCGAGCGAAGCTGAACCGCACCGTATTTCTGCTGCAGGTCTAGCGTCGGCACGCCCTTCACGTAGCGGGCGCCTTCATTTCCGACGATCAGACCGTGGATATCGAAAGGTTTGCCGGCGTCTGCCGGCGTGGCGAACAGCACTAGCGCGCAAAGCGCGAGACTACGAACAGACATGGAGCCCCCTCCTGTTGCGACTCGCTCCCCGAGCACGAGCGCGGCGACAGAGTGGCTCAGGCGGTTAACTTTGGGAAGGGCGACAAGCGGTCAACGAGTCGAAGGTGTCGCCCCACGGCCCCGCGATCGTTGTCTCCCGTTCATGCGTCTTATTGGCGCAACACGCGTTCTACCCCTTGAACTCACCGGCGTTTCCCGGGTGAGAGCAAGGAACTCCCATGACATTCCGGACCCATTATCTCGCCGCCGCGGCGGCGGTCGGCGCTCTTGCCGTCCCGGCCGCTGCGCAGACCGCTTACGCGGGCTACCAGCAGCAGTATCAGCAATACCAACCGCAGGTACCGCAGCCTTATCCGGGCCAGCCCGGCTACGGCTACCAGCAGGGCTACGGTCAGCAGGGCTATTCCGGCTACGGCCAAGGCTATGCCCAGAACCCCGTCGAGCAGATCATCGGCCAGCTGCTCGGCACCCGCTACAACGTCACGGACCGCACGGCCGTCAGCCGTTGCGCAAGCGCGGCGATGGTCCAGGCGCAGAACCAGTATCGCTACGGCCAGCAGGGCTACGGCTATCCGCAAGGCTACGGCCAGCAGCCGGGCTACGGCCAGCAGCAGGGCTATGGGACTCCCGGGATGCGCGTGACTTCGATCACCGACGTCAAGCGGCGCAACAACGGCCTGCGCGTGTCCGGGCTGATGAGCTCGGGCTACGGCGGCCAGTACGCCTATCAGGACCGCAGCTACGGGCAGCAGCAGCTCAGCTTCCGCTGCAACGTCGCCTATAACGGCGCGGTGACCGACATCCGCATCCGTCAGAGCAGCGCCTACCGACGCTAAAGCGAACCCGCACCGGGCGGCCGCGCGAACCTGCGGCCGCCCGGCTGATCGCCATTATCGCCGCTCGCCGAATTCCGCTGTCCTACAGCGCACATCCTGTGGCTTATGCTCGCCGATGATCCTCGCCGCTGCGTTGCTCGCCCTTGTTCAGCCCGCGCCGGCGGCCGCGGCGCCGTCAGCGCCCTCCGCCGCCGTCGCGCAGGG
>NZ_WJSQ01000096.1 GCF_009720245.1 Sphingomonas segetis
CCGCGCCCGCGGCGCGCGCGGCTGCTGCGGAACGTTGCTGCGTTCGATTTCTTCGCGGCTCGGCGGCGGCGGCGGATTGGTCTGCGCCTGGGCTGCCGCCGGGCCGGGATCGGCCGCCAGCAGCGATGAAACGACGGCCAGCAGGTAGCCCGACTGATCTATCACGAACCGCCCCCCGTTCGCTTTTCCGCGTTTCGCCGAAACGCGCGCCCGAGCCGCCACAGCCGACTCGGCAGCGAAAGGATGAACCGAGTGGTTTGAGAGTCAACGCGTTAAATGAGAACTCAATCGCGCGTGATTGCCGCGGCTTATCCAAAGTTATCACTGACCGATGATAAGCGCGGGGCGCGACAAGTTCGCGCATGTGCCGCTGCTTCGCTTGGATTCATTCTCAGCCTGGACTAGGCGGCAATCGAGTTCGTGCCGCCTAGTGACCCAGGAAAATCCGCCTCGATCGAAGTTGAAGCAGGTGCGCCTGTTCCTGTGGCTGATCGTCGCTTTGGCAGTCGCGGGGGCCGCGGCACTGCTCCTGATCCCCCGGGCGGCTACGGGACCGCACACGTCGGCGCCGGCACAATCGAGCTTCGGCGGCCCCTTCACGCTCATCGGCAGCGACGGCAAGCCTTTCTCGAGCGCGCGGCTCGCGGGTGAGCCCTACGCCATCTATTTCGGCTTCACGCGCTGCGGCGACGTGTGCCCGACGACGCTGTCGCGCATGGTGAAGCTCAGGAACCAAGCCGGCGGCGAGGACAAGTTCAACATCGTCTTCGTCACCATCGACCCGGCAAACGACGGGCCGAAGGAAGTCGGGCAATATGCCGGTCTGTTCAACTCACCGATCATCGGCCTGACGGGTTCGCAGGCGCAGATCGACAAGGTGAAGAAACAATACGGCATTTTCGCCGAACCTTCCCACCATCCGGTCCCCGGAAAGGAGGTGGAGCATAGCGCCCTGGTGCTGCTGTTCGACCGCGACGGGAAGTTCCAGACGACCATATCCCCCGACGAGCCCGACGCGGCAGCACTCGCGAAGGTCATGCTGCTCGTCGGGTGAAGCCTTGGAACATGCGCTGCCAGACGCCACTTGGGCAGCAATGGCATTTTACCGGCCCGACCCCAAACTGCTGGCGCTCGGGCCCGAATTCTACGACCCCGTAGAGCCGGCACGATTCCCGCAATGCATTGCGCGGTTCCTCAACCGTCGCTGGGCGGAACGCGTGGGGCTCGAGCTCGGCGATGACGCGTGGGCGCGGCACTTCTGCCGGTTCGAGCCGCTCCCCGACAACCTGCCGGAGCCGCTGGCGCTGCGCTACCACGGCCACCAGTTCCGGGTGTACAACCCCGAGATCGGCGACGGCCGCGGATTCACCGTCGCGCAGCTGCGCGACGAGCGCGACCGGCTGCTCGACCTCGGGACCAAGGGCTCCGGGCAGACCCCCTATAGCCGCACGGCCGACGGGCGGCTGACGCTCAAGGGCGGCGTGCGCGAAGTGCTCGCGACCGAGATGCTCGAGGCGCTTGGAGTGAACACGTCGAAGAGCTTCGCGCTGTTCGAGACCGGCGAGGCGCTCGAACGCGGCGACGAGCCATCGCCGACGCGCTCGGCGGTGCTGACACGGCTCAGCCACGGTCACATCAGGATCGGCACGTTTCAGCGGCTCGCCTACTTCGGCCAGGCCGACAACATCAAGAAGCTCATCCGCTACTGTCTCGAGAATCTCTATGCCGAGCAGCCGTCGGCCGACGATGCGCAAAACGCGCTGCGGCTGTTCGACCTCGTTAGCAGCGCGACCGCGAGGCTCGCCGGCTCCTATCTCGCTGCAGGGTTCGTTCACGGCGTGCTCAACAGCGACAATATCAGCATCACGGGCGAGAGCTTCGACTACGGCCCGTGGCGCTTCACGCCCGACTGGGACCCGGACTTCACCGCTGCCTATTTCGACCATTACGGACTCTACGCCTTCGGCCGGCAGCCCGAAGCGATCCAATGGGACCTGGCGCAGCTCGCCGGCTGCCTCTCGCTGGTCGCGCAAGCAGCGCCGCTGTCCGACCTGCTCGCCGGATGGAGCGGACAGTTCGAGCGAGCGCTGGTCGACGCAATGCTGCGCCGCCTGGGCGTCCCGGCGGGCGATAAGGACCGCGAGGTCGCGGCCGCCCTGATCAACGCGCTGGCGACGCGCGCGCAGCCGATCGACCGGGTCTTTTTCGACTGGCGCGGCGGGCTCGATCCGGGGATCGAAGCCTATCCCCGCGAAGAGTTTCGCAAGCTCGCCGCACTGCTCGGAAGGACAGTCGCCGAGGAAGAAGGGACTGTCCCTAGCCGGTCGCATGATTATTGGTCCGATCCGGCGCCCTGCTCGATGCACATCGAGGAGGTGGAGGCGATCTGGTCGGCGATTGCCGAGCGCGACGACTGGGAACCGATTAAACGCAAAGTTAACGAGATTCGGAGAATGGGCGAGGCGATGGAACAGCATGCAACAGCAGCTTGACGAACGGGCGGAGGTGGTGGAGCGAACAGCCGTGCCTCACGTGCTGACGTCCACCAATCCCGCGACAGGCGAAGAGGTCTGGTCCGGCGAGACCGGCGATGCGGCGGCCGAAGTGTCCGCGGCGCGCGCCGCGTGGCCGGCCTGGGCGGCGCATTCCAACGCCTTTCGAATCGAGGCGCTGCGCCGCTTCGCCAACGTCGTGCGCGGCAAGGAAAGCGAGTTCGCCGAGCTGATTGCACGCGAAGCGGGCAAGCCGCTGTGGGAAGCGCGGACCGAAGTCGGCGCGGTCGTCAACAAAGTGCAGATTTCGATCGAGGCCTATGCCGAGCGAACGCCGATGCGGAAGATGGAAGCCGCGCTCGGCAACCGCATCGCGGTCCGCCACAAGCCGCACGGCGTGCTCGCCGTGCTCGGCCCCTATAATTTCCCCGCGCACCTTCCCAACGGCCACATCGTCCCGGCGCTGATCGCCGGCAACGCCATCGTCTTCAAGCCTTCCGAGAAGACTCCCGCGACGGGCGAGTTCCTGGTCCGCTGCTTCCACGAGGCGGGGATTCCCGAGGGCGCGGTCCGGCTGCTGATCGGCGGCCCCGACGAGGGGCGCGCGCTCGCCGGTCAGCCGGGGATCGACGGGCTGCTGTTCACGGGCTCGGCGCGGGCCGGCTCATCGCTGCACAAGCAATTCGCCGACACCCCGCAGAAGATCCTCGCACTCGAGCTCGGCGGCAACAACCCGCTGGTGGTGTGGGACGCGACCGACATTGAAGCCGCGGCGGTGATCGCGGTCCAGTCGGCCTATCTCACCGCAGGCCAGCGCTGCACGGCGGCTCGGCGGCTGATCGTCGAGGACGGCAAGCACCGCGAGCTGCTCGACGTAATCGGCAAGCTGGTCGACCGGCTGATCGTCGACCAGCCGTTCGCCGACCCGCAGCCCTTCATGGGCCCGGTGATCGACAATGCCGCCGCCGACCACGTCCAGGAGCAGTGGCTCAACCTCATGATGAAGGGCGGCAAGCCGCTTCGGCGGCTCGACCGAAGCTTCGAGGATCGCCCCTATCTCACCCCGGCCATGATCGACGTGACCGATGCGAAGGATCGGCCGGACGAGGAGATTTTCGGCCCGGTGCTGCAAGTCATCCGCGTGAAGGACTTCGACGCCGCGATCGACGAGGCCAACAACACGAGGTTCGGGCTCGCCGCGAGCCTGGTGGGCGGCACGCCTGCGATGTACGACAAATATTGGGCGAACGTCCGCGCCGGCGTGATCAACTGGAACAAGCCCACCAACGGCGCCCCGTCGAACGCACCGTTCGGCGGCATCGGGCTTTCGGGCAATCACCGGCCAAGCGCCTTCTACGCCGCCGATTATTGCGCTTATCCGGTGACCAGCGTCGAGGCCGACCGCGCCCGCGCGACCATTGGCGAGGGCATGCGCAACCCGAACCTGCAGGAAGATTAAGCTCCCGAAAAACAACCATGCATCCCTTTGCGCGCGCGCGGCGTTCAAGCGGCTGTGAGAAAAAGCAAATGGATCGGCACGGCCCTCGGTCTTGCCCTGTGCACCGCGGTCTTGCCCGCCTGTTCGATGGGCGAGACCAACTCCAACCAGTCGGACGCAAACGCGTCGGCGCCTTCGGGACTCGCGCTTGACGAAAAGGCGGAGAAAGACATCCGCGAGGCAATCGCCGGAGCTCCCGCGCACGGCCTGAAACCCGACCTGTTCCTAAAGGGGGGAGAGAGCGGAGAGGGCCTCGCACAAGCCGCGCTGAACTATGCCTCCGCGCTGGCGAACGGGTACACCGACCCGAAGAAGCTGCACGAAGTCTACACCATTCCGCGTGCGAACACGGACGTGCGTGCGGGCCTGCAGCAAGCGCTTCAAAACGGCAACGTCGGCGAATGGCTGAACTCGCTGGCCCCGCAAACGGACGAATATAAGGCCTTGAGCCGCGCGTTTACGCGCTACGCGGCGCAGGTCCGCGACGCCGGCCAGCAGGAAATCCCGAGCGACAAGCCGATTAAGCCGGGAGCGCGCGATCCGCGCATTCCGGCGATCGTCGCCGTGCTTCGGGCAGGCGGCTATCTCTCCGACGACCAGCGAGCCCAGCCCCGGGACGCGCAGCAGCCTCAGAAGCCGGCGAACGCGGCGGCGCCAGCCGCCTACACGCCCTCGCTGGTTGCCGCGGTCAAGGAGTTCCAGGCCGATTCCGGGGTGGAACCCGACGGCATACTCGGGCCAGACACCATCAGCGCGCTGAGCACCGGGCCCGCGACCCGGGCGCGTCAGCTCGCGGTTGCGATGGAACGGCTGCGCTGGTTGCAGCGCGAGCCGCCGAAGACTCGGATCGACGTAAACACCGCCGCATCGACCATGGACTACTGGCGCGACGGTCAGCATGTCGATCATCGCAAGGTCATCAACGGCGAAACCGACAAGCCGACTCCCCAGCTCCAGTCGCCGATCTACCGTCTGGTCGCCAACCCGACCTGGACCGTGCCCAAGGGCATCGGCGAGAAGGAACTGGCCGACAAAGGACAGGCGTGGCTCTCCAGGAACAACTTCGTGATGAAGGACGGCATGTATGTGCAGCAGTCCGGACCGAAGAATTCACTCGGGCTGGTCAAGTTCGACATGCGAAACGACCAGGCGATCTATCTCCATGACACGCCCGCAAAGGCGCTGTTCGAGCAGTCCGACCGTCATCGCAGTCACGGCTGCGTCAGGGTGGAAAATGCCATCCAGTTCGCGACAGCTCTGGCCAGGCAGGAAGGCGTCCTCGACCAGTTTCAGAAGGCGATGCAAAAGGACGAGGAGACGTTCGTGAAGCTGCCCAGTGAAATCCCGGTCCGGCTGCTTTACCACACGGCGTTCTGGGACGGCTCGCGGATCCAGTTCCGTCCGGACGTTTATGGCTGGGACGAAAACGTCGCCAAGGCGCTCGAGCTCGCGCCTGGTCCGCCGCGCAAAATCCAGCAGCCAAAGAGCAGCGACGATATTGGGCCGTAACAGCGACTAAGGGCGCCGACCCTGGACCCCGTCAAAGTAGTACTTCGATGGGAACCCTGTGTCGGCGCCCTCATCCCCCCTCCCCAGAGCTTTCAGAGGCTTTCCGCGCGCCTCGGGCAGATAGCCCTCGTCGACCGCGTCGCTGAACTTGGTGATCCGGCTATCGAACCTCATCCGGACCTTGCCGGTCGCGCCGTGGCGCTGCTTGGCGACGATGACTTCGGCGCGGCCGTAGGCACGCCCCATTTCCTCCTGCCACGCGGCGAAGTCGGGGTGATCCTCGGCCGGCGCCTTGGCGGCGAGATAGTAATCCTCGCGGTAGATGAAGAGCACGATGTCGGCGTCCTGCTCGATCGAGCCCGATTCCCTGAGGTCCGAAAGCTGCGGACGCTTGTCCTCGCGCTGCTCGACCGCGCGGCTGAGCTGCGACAGGCCGATCACCGGCACGTTCAGCTCCTTGGCGAGCTGCTTCAAGCCGCGGCTGATCTCGGAGATTTCCTGGACGCGATTGTCGTTGCTGTTCCTGCCGCTTCCCTGGAGCAGCTGGAGATAGTCGACAACGACGATGCCGATGCCCTTTTGCCGCTTGAGCCGCCGGGCGCGCGTGCGAAGCGCGGCGATGGTGAGACCGGGCGTGTCGTCGATGTACAGCGGCAGGCTCTGCAGCTCCGCCGCGGCACGCGCCAGTGAACGGAACTCCTGCTGGCTGATCTTGCCCATGCGCAGGTTTTCCGAGCTGATCCCCGACTGTTCGGCGAGGATACGAGTCGCGAGCTGGTCGGCCGACATTTCGAGGCTGAACAGGGCGACCGGGGCCCCGGCCGATTTCTCCGGCTCGATCCCGTCTTCCATGTCGCGCATGAATCGCTGCGCGGCGGCGAAGCCGATGTTGGTCCCGAGCGCGCTTTTGCCCATTCCCGGGCGGCCGGCGACGATCATCAGGTCCGATTTGTGGAGGCCGCCGATCTTGGCGTTCAGGCTCTCGAGCCCGGTCGTGAAGCCGGACAGATGGCCGCCGCTGTTGAGCGCGCGCTCGGCCATCGCCAGCGCTTCCTTTGTCGCGTCGGCGAAGGACTTTGCCCTGCCCTCGGCTCCGCCCTCCTCGGCGACCTTGTACAACTCGGTCTCGGCGCGCTCGATTTGAGCGAGGGGGGCAACGTCCTCACTCGTGTCGAGCGCGCCTTCGACCAGGTCGCGACCTACGCCGATCAACGCACGGAGCAACGCGAGATCATAGATCTGCCCTGCGAAGTCCCGCGCCCCGATCACGGCCGCGCCCGATCCCGTCAATTGCGCCAAATATGCGACGCCGCCAACCTCTTTTATATTTTCGTCAGTTTCAAACAGTGGACGCAAAGTTACCGGATTGGCGATCCGGTTGGCGTCGGTCATCTTGAGGATGGCCTCGTAGATGCGCCCGTGCAGCGGCTCGAAGAAGTGGTCGGCCTTGAGCTTGAGCTGGATGTCCTCGACCAGCCGGTTGTCGATCATCAGCGCGCCGAGCAGCGCGGCCTCGGCCTCGACGTTCTGCGGGAGAGAGGGAGTTCCGGGTTCTGACGCAGACTCGGCGATGCGGATCACTTCGGCCATGACCAATCCCTAGGCGTGTTCCGGCCCCACACCCAACCGGAACATATGTAGCACGGTCGATGTCGCCTGTGGATTGATTGTGCACGACTCGCGCGAGCGTTCGCAGGAAGTGCCGAATTCCTCGCCCGCGGCCCATCCACAGAAATAATCCAGCCCAAATTGAAGCCTTCAGCGGGCCCCGTTACCCATGTTCGGCATGGCCATTTTGTCCGACCGCTGGATTCGCGAACAGGCGCAGGCGCACGGCATGATCGAGCCGTTCGTCGAGGCCCAGCGGCGCGAAGGCTGCATCAGCTACGGCCTGTCGTCCTACGGCTACGACGCGCGCGTTTCCAATCACTTCAAGATCTTCACCAACGTCGACTCGGCAACCGTCGACCCGAAGGACTTCGCGTCGAACAGCTTCGTCGACCGGACGACCGACGTCTGCATCATCCCGCCCAACAGCTTCGCGCTCGCCCACACGGTCGAATATTTCCGGGTGCCGCGCGACGTGATGGTCATCTGCCTCGGCAAGTCGACCTACGCTCGCTGCGGAATCATCGTGAACGTGACGCCGCTCGAGCCCGGTTGGGAAGGCCATGTGACGCTGGAGTTTTCCAACACCACGCCGCTTCCGGCCAAGGTCTACGCCAACGAAGGCGCGTGCCAGTTCCTGTTCCTGCAGGGCAACGAGCCGTGCGAGGTCAGCTACGCCGACCGCGCGGGCAAATATATGAAGCAGACGGGCGTCACGCTGCCGAAGCTTTAACTTTCGACTGCAGGCGCCGCGCCGCAGTGCATTTGTTCACACGAATTCCGGGGATTGCCGCGCACCTTCGGTGCTCACATTGACGTAGCATGACCTTGGACGAAGCCCGGCAACTTGACGCATCGGATCCGCTTGCCTTCGCGCGCGAGCGATTTTCGCTGCCGGAGGGCGTCATCTACCTCGACGGCAATTCGCTCGGCGCGCTGCCCAAGGCGGCGCCGGCGGCATTGGCGGAAGCGGCGGAGCGGCAGTGGGGCGAGGATCTGATCTCGAGCTGGAACAAGCATGAATGGATCGACTGGCCAACGACGATCGCCGCGAAGCTCAGCCCAGTCGTCGGCGCGAAGCCGAACCAGCTGCTGATCGCCGATTCCACCAGCGTGTGCCTGTTCAAGCTGCTCGCCGCCGCGGTGCGCGCGCGGCCGGGCCGCGGCACGATCGTCACGCAGCAGGCGAATTTCCCGACCGACCTCTACGTCGCGCAGGGGTTGGCCGACATGCTCGGGCTCGAAGTCAAAGCGGTGCCCAGCGGGCAGGTTTCCGGTGCGCTGGACGATGACACGGCGGTCGTCATGCTCACCCACGTCGATTACCGCAGCGCCGCCGTTCACGACATGCGTGCGATCAACGACGCCGCGCACGCCGCCGGAGCGCTCGCCGTCTGGGACCTGTCGCACAGCGCCGGAGCAATCGAGCTCGACCTCGACGGCAGCGGCTGCGACCTCGCGGTCGGCTGCGGCTATAAATATCTGAACGGCGGGCCGGGCTCTCCAGCGTTCATCTATGTCGCTGACGGGCTCCAGGGCGAGCTCGCCAATCCGCTCCAGGGCTGGATGGGCCATGCGGAGCCGTTCGCGTTCGTCGATGACTACCGGCCGAACCAAGGGATCGTCCGCTTCCTGACCGGCACGCCGTCGATCTTGGCAATGGCAGCGCTCGAGGCCGGGCTCGGCACTTTCGACGGGATTGCTATGGGCGACGTGCAGGCGAAATCGCGCAAGCTGTCGCGGCTGTTCGTCGATGAGGTCGAGGCGCGCTGCGGTTCGGAGGTCCGCCTCGCCTCCCCGCGCGATCCTGCGCAGCGCGGGAGCCATATCGTCTTCGCGCACGCGGAAGGCTATGCGGTGATGCAGGCGCTGATCGCGCGCGGGGTGATCGGGGACTTCCGTGCGCCGAACCTGATGCGCTTCGGGTTCACGCCTCTCTACACGCGCTACCCCGACGTCGTTCGCGCGGCCGAAATCCTCACGGAAATTCTCGAGGCTCGCGAATGGGATCAACCGCGCTTCAGGGCGCGGGCCAAGGTCACCTGATCGGCGCGTTCCCGGTACGCGGTCCGTCGACGCTCCACGCGCCCGGGCCGGCCGCGGTGAGATAGAGGAACACGAAGCAGAACAGGATCGCCGCCTCACCCATGTTGACCGCGGGGTAGAAGCCCATCTTGGCGTGGACCATCCAGTAGGCGACCGCCATCTCGCCCGCCGCGACGAAGGCGGCGAGCCGGGTGAACAGGCCGACCAGCACCAGCCCGCCGGTGACGATCTCGATCACGCCTGCGATCCACAAGAAGCTGCCAACCTGCTGCAGTCCGGGCTGGCCGCCGGGCGGGAAGCCCAGCAGCTTGATCGTCGCATGCTCGATGAACAGCAGCGCGACGACGATTCGGAGGATCGCGAGCAGTTGCGGCTGCCGGCGCGAAAGCCAGGTCATGTCCATATTCTCTCTCCTGCGGATCGGGGCCGCAGCTCTCCAGCGACGGTTAGGCCGGCTGCGGCTGCTTTTCCGCCGCTTTCTCGTGCGCGGCGTCCTTCGCGAGCAGCGAGCGGGAGCGGTGGATCATGTCGACCCAGTCGTGGAACGCGTGCGCGATCTTCTCGACGAACTCGCGGGTGCTGCCGTCCTTCAGCAACCCCTGTGCATCGAAGTCGTCGTCGGACAGGTTGCCGATATAGGCCTCGGGCTGGAGCATCACCGGCATGTTGAGGAAGACGCACGACTGGCGCAGCTGGTGGTTCGCGCCGAAGCCGCCGATCGCACCGATCGAGCCGCTGATGATGGCCGCCGGCTTCTGGTCCCAGACGCTCTGGCCATAGGGCCGTGAGCCCACGTCGATCGCGTTCTTGAGGACACCGGGCAACCCGCGGTTGTACTCGGCCGTGCAGAACAAGATTCCGTCGGCGGCGCGGATTTGGTCGCGGAAGCGGACATATTGCTCGGGCTGCTGCGGCAGCGAGTCATAGTCCTGGTTGTAAAGCGGGAGGTCGCCGATCTCGACCATCGAGCAATCGAGATTGTCACCGCGGATGGCGCACACCGTCCGCGCGATCCTGCGGTTGTAGCTTTCCTCGCGCAGGCTGCCGACGATCGTCGCAATCTTGTAGGCCATGGCGCTTCTCCGGTTTTTCGATCTCAATCCCGCGCGGAGCGAAAGGTTGCGAGGGGCCGCTAACGCCGCCGCGACTGGTGGCGGATGTTCGGCGGCCGGCCGCGGCGGTTTGCGACGCGCACGCGGTCGCGGCGCTCGGGCTTC
>NZ_WJSQ01000097.1 GCF_009720245.1 Sphingomonas segetis
ACAGGCGCGGCGCCAGCGGCCGCGACCTCGTTGCCGCGGTCGCGATCGGCAACGAGCTCTCGAGCCGGGTGGGCTCGGTCGCCCCCGGCGAAATGCACCGGCGCGGCTTTCATCCGACCGGAATCTTCGCCCCGTTCGGAACCGCGTGGCTCGCCGGCTTCCTCGAGCGCTCGACCGCCGACCAGATGCGGCACGCGGCGGGGATCGTCGGAAGCCTCGCCTCGGGCCTGATCCAGTGCTGGGCCGACGGCACCCAGACCAAGTTCCTCCATCCCGGCTGGGCGGCGATGAGCGGAATCGTCGCGACCGGCCTGTCGCGCGGCGGAGTGACGGGCCCGGCGGAGATTTTCGAGGGCCGATTCGGACTGTTCGAATCGCACCTGCAGGACGGCAATTCGGACCGCGACCTCGACCGCCTCACCCGCGGCCTCGGCTCAACCTGGGACAGCCTCGACGCCTCGTTCAAGCCGTTCCCGGCGGCGCACGTCATCCATCCCTACATCGATGCGCTGCTGCGCCTGAAAGAGCGCTCGGCGCTTGTGCCCGGGGCGGTCCGCCGGATCACCTGCAGGGTCGCTCCCTATATCGTCGGAATCGTCTGCGAGCCGGCCGCGGAGAAACGGCGGCCGGCGACCGATTCGCAGGGCCGGGTCAGCCTCCAATATACGCTGGCCGAAGCGTTCGCGCTGGGACGGCTGGGAAGGACCAGCTATTCGGAACAGTCGCTTCGCGACCCGCAAATCCTCGGCCTCGCCGACCGGGTCGCCTACGAGGTCGACGAGTCGCTGCCGGGCCCCGGGCAGTTCAAGGGGGTGGTCCGGGTCGAGCTCGGCGACGGCACCTCGCTCGAGGAAATCGAGGAGCATAACCGCGGCTCGAGGGAGAACCCGCTGAGCGAAGCCGACATCGTCGCCAAGTTCCGCGAGAATGTCGACGGCGCCATCGCTCCGGACCATGCCGACAGGCTGGTCGAGGCCGTGCTGTCGGCCGAGCGGCTCGACGATGCGTCGGCAATCACCGGGCTGACCGTCGCAAATGGCTGACGGGCGCTTCCTCGCCGGGCGCACCGCGCTGGTCACCGGCGGCGCCCGCGGGCTCGGGGCGGCGATGGTGCGCGGCCTCGCGGCCGCCGGCGCCAACGTCATCGTCTGCGACGTCGCGGACGCGCCTGCTTGCGAGCGGACGCGCGCGCAGATCGAGGAGGAAAGCGGGGTAGCCGTGCCCTATCTGAGGGCCGACCTGGCCGACCCGCGGCAGGTGGCGGCGATGCTCGACGAAGCGCTCGGGCGCTTGTCGCCGGTGGGGATCCTGGTGAACAATGCGGTCGTCCGGCATTTCGCGCCCATCGCCGACTTCCCGCTCGAGGAATGGGACCGGGCGCTCGCGGTCAATCTCACGGCGGCATTCGTCGCGACCAAAAGGCTGCTGCCGGTGATGCTCGAGTCGGGCTATGGACGGGTGTTCAACATGACCTCGGTGTTCGGCCACCGGGCGACCGTGAACCGGGTCGATTATGTGACCACCAAGACCGCCCTGCAGGGCTTCACGCGAGCGGTCGCGCTGGAGGTTGCGGGCACGCCCGTGACTTGCCACGCCCTGATGCCGGGGAGCGTCCAGACCGCCGGGATCCAGGCGAGGATCGACGAGCTGAAGGAGCGGACCGGAGTTGATTCGAGGCAGGCCGAACGTGATTTCCTCGAAGGCAAGCAGCCGAGCGGGCGCTTCGTCGAGCCGGCCAGCGTCGTCGAGGTGATGCTGATGCTGTGCGGGCCGGTGGGGCTCGACATGAACGGGGCGGTCCTGCCGATCGAGGCCGGGTGGCTCGCGCGAAGCTGAGGAAGGACGAAACGCACGTGACGAAGCAACGGGTCGGGTTCATCGGGCTTGGCAGCATGGGCAGCGCGATGGCGCCGCGGCTGGTCGGCGCCGGCTACGAGGTGGCCGGGTTCGACCTCGACCGGCAGGCGGTCGAAAGCTTCGCGGCCGCCGGCGGGAAGGCGGCCGGATCGGTCGCCGAGGTCGGGCAGTCCTGCCCGATCGTCCTGATGAGCCTTCCGACTCCGCAGGCGATGGAGGCGGTCGCCGCCGGGCCGGGAGGCCTGCGCGAGGCGCGCCCCAAGATCGTGATCGACCTTTCGACCTCGGGGCCGCGGATGTCGCAATCGGTCGCGAGGCGGCTCGGAGAGGCCGGAATCCTCTTCGCCGACGCGCCGGTCAGCGGCGGCCGGGCGGGAGCGCTCGCGGGCAGATTGTCGCTCATGGTCGCGGCGCGCGCCGAGACCTGGGAACGGGTCGAGCCCTTGCTCGCGAATTTCGGAAGGACGTTCCATGTCGGCGAAGCGCCCGGACAGGGCCAGATGACCAAGCTCGTCAACAACCTGCTGTCGGTGGTCGCGCTCGCGGTGTCGTGCGAAGGCATGGCGCTTGGAGCGAAGGCCGGGCTCGACCCGCAACGGATGCTCGAGGTCATCAACGCGTCGAGCGGGCGCAACAGCGCGACTCTCGACAAGATCCCGCGCTCCGTCCTGTCGCGAAGCTTCGACTTCGGCTTTTCCACCGCATTGTCGTCGAAGGACGTCGCCCTGTGCCTCGAGGAGGCCGAAGCGATGGGCGTTCCGATGCTGATGGGCAGCATGGCGCGCAACCTGCTCGCGGTCACTTCGGCGCGCTTCGGGGGCGAGTGCGACTTCACCAACATGGCCCGGCTGTTCGAGGAATGGGCGGGGGTCAAGATCGGGGGCGCGAAGCCGTGAGCGAGTTCGAGATCTATGCGGTGCGCTATGGCCATCACGACCGCAACGCAGCGGCCAACTTCATCCACGGCGACGAACATGACGGGCCGATGCCGCTCGACTATTTTGTGTGGGCGATCGTCGGTCCGACAAGCACCTATCTGCTCGACACCGGATTCGATGCCGCGATGGGCGGCAAGCGCGGCCGCCGGCTGGTGCGGCCGGTCGAGGAGGGGCTCGCGGCGATCGGCATCGAGCCGGGCGCGGTCGAGGACATCATCATCTCGCACATGCATTTCGACCATGCCGGAAACCGCGAGCTGTTCCCCAACGCCCGCTATCACGTCCAGGACAGCGAGATGGCCTTCTGCACCGGGCGCTGCATGTGCCACGGCTTTTCGAGGCACGCCTACGAGCCGGCCGACATCGCGGCGATGGTCGGCCGCATCTTCGACGACCGGGTCCGGTTTCACGACGGCGACTCGGAGATCGAGCCGGGGCTGACGGTGCACCGCGTCGGCGGGCACACCCGCGGCCTCCAGGTCACGCGCGTCCGCACCCGCCGCGGGTGGGTGGTGCTCGGCTCGGACGCCGCGCATTTCTACGCCAATTTCGAGGACTACCGGCCGTTCCCGGTCGTCGACGACGTCGCTGACATGCTCGCCGGCTACGACCGCATGCGCGCCCTTGCGACCTCGCTCGACCATATCGTTCCCGGGCACGACCCGCTGGTTCTGGCCCGCTATCCCGCGTTCAGGGCCGAGGTGGACGGGATCGTCCGGCTCGACGCCGATCCGGCGGCGAGGAGCTGACCCGGGCTCAGTCCCGGGTCCCGTCCCATCCGGCGAAGATTCGCCGGCCGGTGTCGTGGAGGACCTTGCCGCGCTCGCCGTCGGCGAGCAGCGCGGTCGAGTCGATGCCGCGGCGGACCAGCTCGCGGTAGGTCCCCGAAGAGGTGCCGATGTCCGACCCCCACATGACCCTGTCGGCGCCGAAGAAATCGACCGCCCGGCGAAGCACGGCCTCGGGAGCGATCCCCTTCTCGCGGATCACGTCCATGTTGAGCGAGGTGAACTTCACCGAGATGTTCGCCCGCGCGGCGAAGCCGTCGAACCCGGCGCCGATTCCGAAGCCGGGCGCGGCCACGTCGGGAAGGAAAATATGGTCGAGGACGATGCTGAGCTCGGGGAAGCGGTCGGCCATCGCCTCGACCACCGGGATCAGGACCTCCCCGCCGACCGACGGCGCCTCGATGTCGACGACGAGGCCGAGCTCGGCCGCCAGCGCCCACACGGCGAGCGCCGCCGGCGAGCTCAGCCAGCTGCCCTTGTCCTTCACATTGACTCCGAAGAAGCGGATCCCGGCGATCCCGCGCCGCGCGAGGTCGCGCACCATCGCCGGGGTTTCGGGAGCCTGCGGGTCGACGATGATCACCGCCCGCATGCAATCGGGGAACAGCTCCGCGGCATCGACGATGTAGCTGTTGTCGGTCCGGTAGATCATCCCCTTCTGGACCGCGGCGATGCCGAGCACATTCTCCTGCGCCATCCATGCCCGCATCTGCTCGGCGGTGGGCTTCTCGTTGACCGGGTCGGGACCGTGCATCCCGCCGGGCTTGCCGACCGTGCCGGGCCCGAACGGAGTGCCTTCGGCCGGGTCGAGGGTGATCGGGTTGCGCGGGTAGCGGACGAGGTCGTCGGACACGAGATGGGCGTGCGAGTCGTAGAGTCGATGCGGCGTCTGGGTCATGGCTCCTCTTCCGGGCCGCTCAGCGCAGCGCCGACCGGGTTTCGTCGATGAGGTCGCGCGCGGCGTTGGCGAACAAGGTGGTGTCGGCGCTGACCATCACGTAGCGGTAGCCCGCGTCGCGGCAGCGCACGGCTTCCGCGGGTTTCTGCACCGCCGTCCCGCACGGGATGTTGCGGGCGCTTGCAGCCTCGAGCACCTTAGCCTCGAGTCCGCGCAGCCTGGGATCGGATGCTGCCAGGCCGGAGCTCAGCTGGAGGTCGCCGAAGCCGATGAAGATGGCGTTGAGCGCGGGCGCCTGGAGGATATCGTCGATCGCTTCGAGCGCGCCCATGTCCTCGATCTGGATCCCGCGAAGGATCCGGTTGCGCCCGTGGTCCAGATATTCCGCGGCGCTGTCCAGCCCCCACCGGCCGGCGCGCGACGTATAGCCCATGCCCCGGTACCCCATCGGCGGGAAGGCCATCGCGGCGGTGACGTCCGCCGCCTGCTCCGCGGTCTCGACCCGGGGCACGAGGATTCCGTCGATTCCGGCGTCGAGCAGCCGCTGCGCGGCCGAGCCGCTGCGGTCGGGAGCGCGGGCGATCACCGGCATGCCGGCCGACTGGCCGAAGGCGATCGCCTGATAGGCGGTCTGGAAGCTGTGCGGGGCATGCTCCATGTCGACGACTGCAAAGTCGAACCCGACATGGCCGATGAGCTCGACGGTCTCGAGCGCCGGGATCTTGGCCCAGGTGCCGACGAGGAAGGCGTCGGTCGCTGCGAGGCGTTCGATCAGACTCGGTTTCGGATACACGGCCGGGTCCTATGCGGTCGCGGCGACGCTGTCGGGCAGCGGATATTCGTCCGCGTTGCGGACCCATCCGGGCTTGAGCGAGAAATCGAGCCTCGGCGGCGAGAAGATGTCGACGAGCTGGTTGAGCTCGGAATGCCAGGTCGAGGTATGGATGACCCGCGCCGGGATGACGGTGAGCGAGGGCGACCGGGTCGTCACGTGCTCGTCATCGTGCCACTCGTTCATGTCGGTGGACCACGGCCAGCGCATGTGATGCTTCCACGTTCCGAGCAGCGCGAGCGAGCCCTGCTCGAAATCGTCATGATGATGCGGCGAGACCTCGGCGAGGTCGCGCGCGCCCTTCTGCAGAGGCGCGACATTGACCATCATGTTGGTCGAGCGCCAGATCCGCCCGAACTGCCCCGGCTCGATCGGAACGTCGAGCGAGTAGACCCGGATTCGGTACCCGCCTTTGGGCTCGGGCCAGTCCTCGAGCGCGGGAATGGTCGGCTGCTGGGTCTCGTAGGCTGCGGCGTTCGAGCATCTGGCGGCGATGTCGCCGGCGCGCTTCGAGAAGATCCTGACGATCCGGCCGCCCTTCGGGAGCGTGATGCTGCTCGGCCCCGGAGGCATGATGATCAGCGAAAATCCGTCGCTCCGCTCGCTCCGCCCGCCCGCGTCGATGGCCGCCGGAGTATCACGGTCGGGAAGGAGCACCATATGCTCGTCGGGCTGGCGCTCGCGCACGAACCCCGCTCCCGGCGCGGCTTCGCTGTAGGCGACTACGAAATTCTGCCCGCGGGAGTACCAGCTGCGGCCGTTCGAATCCTCCTCCGCGGGCGAGTCCTCGTAGAACAGCCCGTACTGGGCCTCGGAAAGCTTGACTCCGGCGCCCGGGCCGGCGGCGGCGGCAAGGGTCGATCGAGGGTCGGTCTTGTCGTACATATCTGCTCCGGTCGCCCCGCGAAGGGGCCGCGACTCACTTGAACTTAATCCTGATGCCCGCCTTGTAGAAACGCCCGATCGGATCGAAGTAGAGCGGGTTGCCGAACAGCCGAAGCGTGTCGGGCGGGCTCTTGTCGAACACATTGTTGACGGTGAGATAGACCTCGCCCTGCTTGCCGCCGAACGCGTTGAAGAACATGCCTCCGGTAAGGTCGAGGTAGAAGGCGGGGTCGACATGGTTGAGATTGGCGCTGTTGGGTAGCGCCTGGCTGTAGCCGCTCTGCTCGGCGCCGATCTTGGTCGGGTCGAGAATGCCTTTCGGGATGTAGCGCATGGCCGCCGTCAGCCGCCACAGGCTGTTCGAATAGGTGGTCACGAAATTGGCGCGCCACCTGGGGACTCCGAGCAGGCTCTGGATCGAGCCCGGGTTCCCGGTCCAGTTGGAATATTCGACCTTGGTTCCGTCCGGACTGATCGTCGTCAGGTGATTGACGCGATTGGCATTGAGCACGAGGTTCAGATTGCCGGACAGGCCCGGTGAAATGTCCGCGAGATTCTTGTTGTATTCGGCGGCGAGCTCCCAGCCGGCGGTGCGCAGCGCGCTGAGGTTCTGGTAGGTCGTCGTGACCGACGTGATCAGCCCGGTGCCGGGGTCGCGGACGACGAACGGGCAGAGCTGCTGCTGGCCGGCGGCGCACAGGTTGATCGTCGACGCCGCGCTGAGGACGTCGATCGCATCCTGGATCTTGATATTGTAGTAGTCCAGCGACACCGAGAAGCCGGGAAGAAATCCGGGCTGGATGACGCCGCCGGCGGTGAACGTCTTGGCGCGTTCGAGCTTCAGGTTGGGATTGCCGGTCGTGATCACGTTCATGAAATAGGTCGACTTGGTCAGCGGATCGTTGAGCGGCAGCGCGGTGAACGTCTCGAGCGTGCTCAGCTCGCTCGGCACGGGCGCCCGGATGTCGTTCGACCGGGTCACCCGGAACATCAGTCCGTCGACCGGCCGGTAGAGGGCCCCGAGCTTCCACGGGTTGGCCGAGCCGCTGACGGTATAATGGCTGTGGCGGACCGCGGCGTCGACTTCGAGCGCCTGCGCTCCCGGACGTCCGCGAAGGAGCGGAATGTTGACCTCGGCATATTCCTCGGTGACGCCCTGCTTCCCGGCCGGGAGACCGGTCGCATAATTCTGGGTGAACAGGTGCGCCGCCGAAAGGTCGTCGACGTCGCCGCGCCAGTCGGTCCGGCGCCAGTTCCCGCCGACCGCGACCGAAACCGGTCCGGCGCCGAGATCGAACAGCGAGCCGCGCAGGTTGAGCTCGGCCTGCTGCTGCTTGAAGGTGCGGGTCTGCCAGCCATCGCCGTAGACATAAGGCAGCGCCGCGACATTCTCCGGGTTCACTCCGAGGAAATTGATCGGGATGCAGCCGTTGCCCGGGTTGGTCAGGGTCGAGCGGCACACGACCGTTCCGTCCGGGCCGGCGACGGCATCGATCGCATTGTTCCAGTGCGAGGTGATCCGGTTGGCGAGCACGTCGGTGTCGCTGTGGCTGCGCCCGAATTCGTATGAAGCGTCCCAGTTCCAGTTGCGGAAGACGCTCCCGTTGAGCCCGAACATCAGCCTGTAGGTCTTGTTGATGCTCGTCCCGACATTCTGCGGCGGCAGCTCGGTGCTGTACCGGCTCACCGGCACCGAGGTCACTCCGGCGTCGATCATCCGCTGCCGCATCGAGTCCGGAAGGAACGCATTGTCGAGCTTGATCGGAACGCCGAAGTCGAACGGCCGCGGGTCCTTCGTCGGCCCGCCCTTGACCCAGGCATAGGATCCCTCGAGCACAGCGCTCACCGACGGCGTGATCTCGTAGGTCGTATGGCTGAAGAGCGAGATGTGCCGGTTGGGGACGAGCAGCGGCGTCTCGTCGAGCAGATAGGCGCCGGTGATCGACGGGTCGCCGCCGACCTGGAGGATGCCGCCCCTCGGGCTTCCGAACTGGAAGGGGACCGGATTGCCGCTGGCGTCGAACTGCGTTCCGGCGAGCGGACCGCCGGTGATGACCGAGCCCGGAGTGAGGATGAAAACGGCGTCGGGAGAGACGATGATCGCGGGGTCGCCGTTCCCCGGCCAGCCCGAGTTGGACACATAATTGACGTGCCGCCGCCCCCACGGCCGGCTCTCGAGGTCGCCGATGCCGTTCTGCCTGTACCATTCGATTCCGAGAACGGTGTGGCCGCGGTCCGCTGCGAACCCGCTGCCGCCGGCGACCGCGGCATAAAATTCCTTGCCGTCGCCGTACTTGCTGGTCCCGGCGCTCGCTTCGGCCTTGAGCCCGTCGAGCTTGGTGTCGAGGATGACGTTGACCACTCCTGCGACCGCGTCGGCGCCATAGGCCGCCGAGGCACCGCCGGTGACCACCTCGGTGCGCGCGACGAGGATCGACGGGACCTGGTTGAGGTCGACCGTGCCGTTGTCGCTGCTGAACGGAAGCCGCCGGCCGTTCACCAGCACCAGGGTCCGGTTCGGCCCGAGCCCCCGAAGGTCCATGGTGCGGGCCGCGACGCTTGCGCCGACCCGGTAGAGGTTCGCGCTCGGGGTCGTGGTGGCGCGGAACGACGGCAGCTGGTTGAGAGCGTCGCCGACCGTGGCGATGCTCTGATTGGCCATCTGCTGGGCGCTCAGCACGTTGACCGGCTGCGGCGCGTTGAAGCTCGTCCGCCCCACGCGCGAACCGGTGATGATGATCATCGTCTCCGGTGCCGCGGGCTCCGCCTGCGCGGGGGGGTTGGTGACGGCCGCGACCGGATTGGTGATCGCCTGGGGACCCGCGGGAGGCGCCGCGCCGGTCGCGGGCGTGGCCTGGGCATAAGCCGCGGAGGCCGGGAAAAAAGATGCGGCGGCAAGCGCCAGGGTCGACGACCGCGCGAAGAACATATTGCGTCCGAGCATGATTTCCCCCTCCAATGGCTTAGCTGGATCGGCGAGCTTCCGCGCCTTGCGAGTTACCGGTAACTGCGCTCGCCCGCGATGGAGCGCCTCCCTGCGCCCGCCATTCAGGATCAAGCGCCCGGCCCGGTCCGCAAGCGGCCCGGCGCACCTGCGCAGCCGCATCCTCGACGACGCGAAAGCGCCGGCCGGATTCCGCGATTTCCCTCTCTCCACAAGAGAAAGCCTATCCCTTATCGGCTATATGAGAACACAATATTATAACATGCTGCCATCGTTCTCAGGCATACTCGCAGCGCATTCCGGCGGGCTCCGCAAGGAGTGGAGGCGGCCTGCCATGCCTCTCATCTGGCGTTCAGCCGCGGCTTGCTCTTATGCTCCGCGTGTGCACGGTAACAGCGATGCGAGGGGGCGAGCCATTGGCCATTGGATCTGAGCTTCCCGGGGTCGCCGCCGCGGCAGCGCCGGCGGGAGCGTCGGCGTGAACGAGCTGCCCGCGGAGCCTTCCGCCGCGAGCACGGCCGAGGCCGCAGTCGGCGAAGCGCTCGACCGCCTGACCAGCTTCCGGGCAAGGATCTGGGCGCCCGTCCTGCTCGGGCTGATCATGATGTTCGATTCCTGGGACAGCATCGCGATCGCCTACGTCATGCCGTCGCTGAGCAAGGAATGGGGCCTGAGCCCGGCGGTCATCGGCTCGCTCATCTCGTCGGGCTACATCGGGCAGTTCATCGGCGCGATCATGCTCGGCGCGCTCGCCGAACGAGTCGGACGGATGCCGGTGTTCATCGCGGCGGTGGTCGTCATGGGCGCCCTTGCCCTCGGCTGCGCCTTGAGCCCCAATCCCGAAATCCTGTTCGCCATCAGGTTCGTTCAGGGCCTGGCGATCGGCGGCGCGCTGCCGGTGGCGATCACCTATGTCAACGAGCTTGCGCCGACCGCCACGCGCGGCCGCTATTTCGCGATCTTCCAGTGGCTGTGCATGTCGGGCTACGCGGCCGCGTCGATCTCGAGCACCTTCATCATCCCCCAGCTGGGATGGCGGTGGCTGTTCGGCTTCGGAGCCATTCCACTGGTCCTGCTTCCGCTGGTGCTGATCACCCTTCCCGAGTCCCCGCGCTGGCTGGCGCGAAGCGGACGGGCCGGCGCCGCGAACCGCGCGCTGCTCAAGCTCGGCGGGGCGATGGTCCCGGAGGGCGTCCCGGCCGAGACGGACGCG
>NZ_WJSQ01000098.1 GCF_009720245.1 Sphingomonas segetis
GCCGCCAGTGATGTGGCCGAGGAGCGCCCCCAGCGCTGTTTCGGGCGGCGGCGGAGGCAGGGTCTCGCCGCCATCATCGGCGGCGGCGAAGCGCGCGGCGAGGAGGCCGACGGCGGCGCTTTCGACATAGCCTTCGCAGCCGGTGATCTGGCCGGCGAAGCGGATGCATGGTTTCGACCTCAGCCGAAGCTCGCCGTCCAGCAGCCTGGGAGAATTGATGAAACTGTTGCGGTGGATTCCACCGAGCCGCGCGAACTCGGCGTTCTCGAGGCCCGGGATTGTTCGGAAGATCCGCACCTGCTCGCCGTGCTTCAGCTTGGTCTGGAATCCGACCATGTTCCACAAGGTGCCGAGCGCATTGTCCTGGCGCAGCTGGACCACGGCGTACGGCCAGCGGCCGGTGCGCGGGTCGTCTAGCCCGACGCCCTTCATCGGGCCGTAGCGCAAAGTCTCCGGGCCCCGCTCGGCCATGACCTCGATTGGCATGCAGCCCTCGAAATAGGGCGTGTCCTTCTCCCAGTCGTGAAACGGCATCTTCTCGCCCTCCACCAGCGCAGCGACGAAGTCGTCGTACCGCGGCTTGTCGAGCGGGCAGTTGATGTAGTCCTTGCCTCCCCCCTCACTCGAACCACGATCCCACCGGGCCGCCATCCACGCGACGCTCATGTCGATGCTGTCGCGGTGGACGATCGGAGCGATGGCGTCGAAAAAGGCGAGAGCGCCTTCTCCGGTTTCGGCGGCGATCGCTTCGGCGAGCCTGGAACCGGTGAGCGGGCCGGTGGCAATGATCGCGGGACGATCGGGCAAGCAATCGACCCGCTCGCGCACCACCGTCACGTTCGGATGCTGCTCAACCGCGCGCGTGACCTCCGCGGCGAAGGCTTCGCGATCCACCGCGAGCGCCGAGCCCGCCGGCACGCGGTGCTTGTCGGCCGCGCGCATCACGAGCGAGCCGAGGGCGCGCATCTCCTGGTGGAGAAGACCCACCGCGTTGTGCTCGGCGTCGTCAGAGCGGAAACTGTTCGAGCAGACCATCTCGGCGAGGCGGTCGGTTTCGTGCGCCGGCGTGGTGTCCCCGCCGCCGCGCATTTCGCTGAGCCGGACGCGAAGTCCCGCCTCGGCGAGTTGCCATGCCGCTTCGCTGCCGGCGAGGCCGCCGCCGACGATGTGGATATTGAAGTTCACGGGTGGGGCGGTTAGCGCCGGCGCAAGCGCTAGACCAGCACTCCCTGCCCGACATAGCCGACCGGGCAGCGCATCGGCTGACGGGAAGGTCTCGAAAAATAGGCGCGTGCCGTCTTGGCAGTGTCGAGGCGCACGACGCGGTGCTGGCGCGGGCTGTATACGAACAGCGTCGGCCCGAAGCGATAATGGTCCACTTCGCCGTAGATTTCGGTTTCGAGCCCCGTAGCAGTCAGCTTCATCCGCTGGCTGACGACGTCGGCGGTAACCGGACGGTCGAGCGCAAGGCTGAGCGCGCCGCTCGTACCCCAATAGGTTTCGAAGACGATCGCCGGCCCGTGATAGGGGCAGACACCGTCGATGATGACCGTGGAGCCAGCGGGCACATGGGCGAGATCCCGCTGGGCCGCCTCGAGCAATTGGTCTTGAAGGCGCGGCGCGTCGGCCCAGTAACGCTCGACCTGCATCGAGCGAACGACAGCGAGTACCGATACAAGCGCAAGGCTCGAAGCCAGGACGGTGCTGCGAAGCCTAGGAGGCACCTTCCGCGCAGCGACGAACAGGGCGGCCGCGAGAATCATGGCAGCACCGACCGCGCCCGAAACGAGCACGCGGTTCGCGATGCCAGTCGGCGCGAACATGATCGAGTTCGCAACGAGGAACGTGGCGTGGCCGAGAACGAACGCGGCGAGTCCGATGAGCAGGAGGCGCCAGCGGCCCTCCGTCGGCTCGACCTGCCTGCTGGAGCGGGTGCGCCACCAGGCGAGTGCCCCGGAGGCAAGCGCAACGGCGATGACCACCGGGCCCGGCTCGCCGGCGACCAGCCGAACGAGCGTCCACGCCCAGTCCCGAATCGGGCGCCAGAAATGGACGTCGAGGGCGGCGAAGGCGTTGAGGCCATAGCCGACGCGCCAGTCGTAGTGCGGCGCGACGAATACACGAATCCGGTGCCAATAGCTTTGCGCGTCGGCGAGCTCGTCCGATCGCTCCGTGAGAAACTTCAGCGCGACACCGGCGATGACGACCACGATCACAGCCATCGGCGCAACAGCGCGCCGGAGGTCGATCCCTCCACGGCCGCGGAGCCGGAGGACGAGCAGCGCGAGCGCGAAGCCGGCGATCATCGGCGCGAAAATCTCATATGCCGCGATGCTCAGCGAAGTGGCGGCAGCCGCTGTCGCCAAGGCCGGCAAGCGCCGTCGGCTGGAGCGCTCGAAGGAGAGCAGCGCGTGCATCGCTGCCAGGGCGAGCAGCATGCTGAGTGGAATCTGGAAGGCGGCGAACCACACGCGGACCGTCGAAAGCTGCGGCATCAGCGCGAACAGCAGCGCCGATGCGAACGCCTCTGCGCGTGTGAGCCGCAGCCGAACGAGGAGCAGGTAGAGCAGCGCGACGGACGCGGCGATCACCGCCGTATTGACGAGATGATAGCCGAGTGGACGAAAGCCGAACGCCTCGTAGAGAAGCGCCAGGTAAATGCCCTGTACCGGCCGGACGCCATAATCAGGGAGAGTCGCGGCGATGACCGATTGGCCCGATCTCGCGGCCGCTTCGAATGCTGCAAGCAGGCTCCAGTCATCGCTGTAGAAGCCAAGCTGCCCGACATAGGGAAATGCCGACAGCGCCACGATGACCACGAGCGCCGCGGCATCGAGGATGCGTTCACGGTGATTACTGCTGCGGAGAAAGCGCGCCCCCATCTTTGGGGGCTGTTAGTCCGCGGGCGAGGCGCTATCCAGCACTCATGCTTACAGCTGTTTTCCTCGCGGCGGCTGCGCAGAGCCTGTCCGCGAACAATTACGCCGTCGACGAGCCGATGCCGGCGCACTCGGCCGCCCTGCAGTGGTCGGACGAATTCGACGGCACCGCGCTCGATGCGTCCAAATGGAGCTTCGACACGTCGCGCAACAAGGCCGGCTGGTATAACAAGGAGCTGCAATATTATGCGGCGGACCGGCCGGAGAATCTGCGGGTGGGGGACGGCCAACTGACGATCGAGCTGCGCAACGACCCGGAAGCCATCAGCCGCTTCCCCGATTGGGGAGGGCAGCAATACAGCTCGGCGAAGATCGTCACCAAAGACAAAGCTGCGTTCACCACGGGCTTCGTCGAAGTGTCGGCGAAGCTGCCCTGCGCGCGCGGCACCTGGCCGGCGATCTGGATGCTTCCGCAGGCTGAGAGCCGCTGGCCCGACGGCGGCGAGATCGACATCCTCGAACAGGTCGGATCGCAGCCCAACGTGGCCCACGCGAACCTCCACACGGCGCTGTTCAACCATGTGAAGCAGACCGGCCGCGGCGCCGAGACGCCGGTGCCGACCGCTTGCAGCGCCTTTCACCGTTACCAGCTCGCCTGGACTCCCGATGCGATCACGGCCGGAGTCGACGGCCGCGCCTACATGCGCGTCAGGAACGACCAGCCGGGCGGGCGCGGCGCATGGCCGTTCGACTCGCCCTTCTACCTGATCCTCAACCTCGCAATGGGCGGAGACTGGGCCGGCGCCAGGGGGATCGACGATGCGGCGCTGCCGCAACGCTTCGACGTCGACTATGTCCGCGTATACGACATGCCGCGCGCGAGGCCGGCAGGGCGCGAGTGACGCGCATCTTCACCATCGGCTATGAAGGGACCACAGTCGCCGAGTTCGTGGCCGCGCTGAAGAAGGCCGGAGTCGAGCGGGTGATCGACGTTCGCGCTCTTCCGCTGTCGCGCAGTCCCGGCTTCTCCAAGACGCCGCTGAAGGCCGCCCTCGAGGAACAAGCCATCGAATATCTGCATCTCAAGGCGCTCGGGCGCGATCCCGGTGATGCAGCGGCATCTGCAGATGGCGCAGGCGCTAGTCCTGGCGCCGCCGCCGCCTCCGCCGGTGACGGCTCCGTCGCCGGGTGGCGCAGGCGAGCGCGGCTAAGCTGACGACGACGGACAGTCCCTATGCGGGGACTGTCCCTTCCGCCGGGTAGACGAGGTGGCCGTCGCGCTCCTTCGCGGTCGGCGTGAGCTTCGCTGGTTCCTGGCGGCCTTCGCCCATCAGATGGAAGACGCTGCGGCCGCGGGTGAGCACGTAGTCGGCGATGATTCGGCGATGGCAGCGCCACCACACGGCCTCCGCGCACATGATCGCCGTTCGCCGTTCGGAGGCGATCGATAGCAGCCGCTCGAGCGCACAGCCGAATTCATCCGACAGCGCGTAATCGGCATAATTGTGGAAGCTCCGGTTCTGCCAGAAGCCGTTGACTTCCGGCGGCACGGACTTCGAGCGGCCGCGGAGGCCGCCGAGCTCCGCGATCCGCTCGTAAGTCAGCTGCCATGGGCGCAACTCGTCTGGAAGCACGTCGAAATTGTACTGCGGGTTTGTTCGCGAACGCGGCACCGTACGGACATCGATCACCAGCTCGACGGCACCCGTGCGCAGAACCTCGACGAACTCGGGGATGGTCCGAGTCGAGTGGCCGATCGTGAACAGCGGAAGAAGGTCAGGCGTTGGGCAGCTCCACCTGCGTTTCGCCGACGAGCAAGGCCTCGATGTCGGGGATCGGCCTGCCGCTCATCTCCTTGTTGACGGTGCAGATGATCCTCTTCTCGACTTCCTTGTGGAGCGCCTTGCGAAGCACGCCCAATGCCTTGGGCGGCGCGACGATTGCGAGCGCGTCGAAGTCGTTGCGGAGCACGCGCTCCTTCAGTTCGTCGGCCGCGTCCTTGATCCAGCGGTCCTCTTCCTGCTGCTGGAAATCGGGCTCTTCATAGGTGGATCGGCCCGAGCCCGCGCTCTGCTGCACCACGCCGGGCGCGTCGGTTTTGATCTCCCGGTCCTTGCGCTGGTAGCGCCGCGCCTCGTGGGCCTCCGTCCGCAAGTCGATCTGGTCCTCGTCGCCCTGATTGCGGAAGAACAGCATCTTGCGGCCGTCGGCGACCAGGACCAGCGCGTTGTGGGGAAGGGGCATGGACGATTCCTCCTCTTGTGTTCGAAGGGAGAACGCCGCGTCGTCCCGGCAGGTTGCGGCGCTTGTCGCACTGGCGCGTCATGCCGGAATACTGATCATCACTCCTCCACCTCCGGGTCGGCGGGCTTGTCGAGCTCGCTCTCGCCGACGATAGCGCCGTCTTCGGGAGCGATTTCGTCACCGCCTTCCAGCGCGATCTCTTCCTCTTCGCTTTCCTCGATCTTGGCGACGCTGACGACATGTTCGTCGTCCGCGACGCGGAAGATGGTCACGCCCTGCGTGTTGCGGCCCATCACCCGGATGTCGCCGACGGTTGTGCGGATCATCTTGCCCTGATTGGTGACCAGCATCAGCTGCTCGCCCTGGTGCGCCGGGAATGACGCGACGACGCAGCCGTTGCGCTCGGAGGTGTCGATGTTGGTGATGCCCTGGCCGCCGCGGTTGGTGCGCCGGTACTCGTACGCCGAGGAGCGCTTGCCGTAACCGTTCTCGGTCACGGTCAGGATGAATTGCTCCAGCTCGGAGAGCTCGGCCACCCGGTCCGCGGGGAGCGCGCACTCGATGTCCTCGCGCTCGCGCCACGGCGGGCATTTCAGATAGGCCTCGCGCTCTTCCTGGCTGCGCATGGCGCCGCGGCGGAGGATCGACATCGAGATGACCTCGTCGCCCTGGAGCAGGCGGATTCCCCGGACGCCGGTCGAGGTGCGCGACTGGAACTCGCGGACATCGGTCGCCATGAACCGGATCGCCTTGCCTTTGCGCGTGGCGAGCAGGACGTCGTCGGCTTCGGTCAGCAGCGAAACGCCGATGAGCCGGTCGGTCGGGTCAGACTGCTCCTCGCTGTCGTCGCTCTCGACCTCTTCCTCGGCCGCGCCCGTGCCGAAGCGCATCGCGATCTTGCCGTTCGACGGGATATTGGTGAACGCCGCCATGCTGTTGCGGCGCACCGTCCCGTTCGCTGTGGCGAACATGATGTGCAGGCCGCCCCACTCGGTTTCATCCTCCGGCAGCGGAAGCACGGTCGAGATCGTCTCACCCTCGGCGAGCGGGAGCAGGTTGACCATCGGCCGCCCGCGCGTGTTGGGGCCTCCCTCGGGCAGGCGCCACACCTTCATCCGGTACACGCGTCCCGTGGTTGAGAAGAACAGCACCGGATTATGGGTCGAGGTGACGAACAGGTTGGTGACCGCATCTTCTTCCTTGGTCGCCATTCCGGCGCGGCCCTTGCCGCCGCGCTTCTGCTCGCGGAAGATCGAGAGCGGGGTGCGCTTGATGTAGCCGGTCATGGTCACGGTCACGACCATGTCCTCGCGCTCGATCAGGTCCTCGTCCTCGATGCCGTCGGCGGCGGCGGCGAGCTCGCTCAGGCGCGGCGTCGAGAATTCGGCGTCGACCTCGTCGAACTCCTCGCGCATCACCTCGTAGAGACGAGCACGGTTCGCCAGGATTTCAAGCAGTTCTCCGATATTCTTCGCAAGTCCTTCGAGCTCATTGCCGATTTCGTCGCGGCCCAGCGCGGTGAGACGATGGAGGCGAAGCTCGAGAATCGCCTTCACCTGCGCTTCTGACAGCTTGTAGGTCTCGCCGGCCTTTTGCGCCTCGACCGCTTCGACGAGCAGGATGTACGGGCGTATCTGGTCGCCGGGCCACTCGCGCGCGAGCAGCTTCTCGCGCGCCTCGGCGGGCGATGCCGACCCGCGGATCAGCTTCACCACCTCGTCGAGATTGGTGACCGCGACGACGAGGCCAAGCAGAATATGGGCCCGTTCGCGCGCCTTCAGCAACTCGAACTTGGAGCGGCGGGTGATCACTTCCTCGCGGAAGCGGATGAACGCGTCGATGAAATCGCGCAGCGTCAGGGTCTCGGGACGGCCGCCGCGGATCGCGAGCATGTTTGCCGGGAAGCTCGTCTGCGCCGGCGTGTGCCGCCACAGCTGGTTGAGCACGACCTCGGGCGTCGCGTCGCGCTTGAGTTCGATGACGATGCGGACGCCTTCGCGGTTTGATTCGTCGCGGATGTCGGAAACGCCCTCGATCCGCTTGTCCTTGGCCGCTTCCGCGATCTTCTCGACCAGGCCGTTCTTGCCGACCTGATAGGGGATTTCCGTGAGGACGATCGAGCGGCGCTCGCCGCGCCCTTCCTCGACGTGGGCACGGCTGCGCATCAGGATCGAGCCGCGGCCAGTCGTATAGGCGCTGCGGATTCCGCTCTGGCCGAGGATCAGGCCCCCGGTCGGAAAATCCGGGCCCTTTACATGCTCCATGAGCGCTTCGGAGCTGATGCCGGGGTCGTCGATATAGGCGCGGCAGGCGGCGATCACTTCGCCCAGGTTGTGCGGCGGGATGTTGGTCGCCATGCCGACCGCGATTCCGCCGGCGCCGTTGACCAGCAGGTTGGGAAAGCGCGCGGGCAGGACCTGCGGTTCGCGCTCCGACGCGTCATAGTTCGGCTGGAAGTCGACGGTGTCCTTGTCGATGTCGCCGAGCAGGAAATTGGCGACCTTCGCCAGCCGCGCTTCGGTGTAGCGCATCGCCGCCGGCGGATCGGGGTCCATCGACCCGAAATTGCCCTGGCCGTCGATCAGCTCGACCCGCATCGACCAGTCCTGGGTCATGCGCGCGAGCGCGTCGTAGATCGCCTGGTCGCCGTGCGGGTGATATTTACCCATGACGTCGCCGACGATGCGGCTCGACTTGCGGTACGGCCGCCCGGCGACATAGCCGGCTTCCTGGCACGCGTAGAGAATCCGGCGATGGACGGGCTTGAGACCGTCGCGCACGTCCGGGAGCGCACGGCTGACGATCACGCTCATCGCATAATCGAGGTAGCTGGTCTTCATCTCCTCGACGATGGAGATCGGGGCGATATCCCGGTCCCCCGGCGGAGGGGGAGTGCTGCTATTGTCGTTGTCGTCGAGCGGCGGCTGAGTGGCCAAGAAACGTTCCTGCGATTAGGGTGAACACCAAAGGTCGCGGCAGCGCCGCGCCCCCCGTTCATTATCTAGTGCATTGCAGGGCTAACCGCCACCCCGCGCGCCCGCGCGCGCGAGGGGGACTGCGGTTGTCGCTGGGTGTGGACGAATAATCATGCGAAATCAGAAGGTTCAAAATGCATTCAGGGGGCGGGTGGCAGGCGCCTTGGACAACTTTCGATTAGGGGTCTAAGCCGCCGCCGATTTTCATGCCGGCGAGGACTACCGCCCGCCACAGGAGACGTTTCGATGAAGCTCACGACTACCACCGCCGCGCTTGCCCTGCTCGCCGTTTCGGCTCCCGCTGCCGCGCAATACGGACCGCAGCCGGGCCAGCCCCAGACCGCGGTCGAGCCTGCGCCAGGCAACGCCACGGCGAAGACGACTGAAGGCAAGAAAATCAAGCTGTCGAAGGACGCGCAGAAGGCGGTCATCGACCTTCAGAAAGCGGTCAACGCCAATGACACCGCGAGCATCCCGGCCAAGGTCGCCGCAGCGCAGGCGGTGGCGCGTACTGCGGACGACAAATATGCGATCGGGCAGCTCCAGCTGAAGGCCGCGCTCGCCGCCAAGGACAATGTTGCCATGGCCGCCGCGATTGACGCGATCGCCAGCTCCGGGTTCGTCGAGGCTGCGACCAGCTCGAAGCTTTACGCAAGCCTCGGGACGACGTTCTACAATGAGAAACAGTATGCCCAGGCCGGCGCGGCATTCCAGAAGGCGTCGACGATCGACCCGAACAATTCCGAGCTCTACACCCTGCTTGGCGAGGCGAAGTTTGCCCAGGGTCAGAAGGCCGATGCGGCGACCGCGTTCCAGCGCGCGATCCAGCTGCAGCGTGCCGCCGGCATGAAGCCCGAAGAGAAGCTGCTCAAGCGTGCCGTCAGCGTCGCCTATGAAGCGCGTTCGCCGGTGGCGATGGAGCTGGCGCGCGAGTGGGCTGCCGCCTATCCGAGCGCGGACAGCTGGCGCAATTCGATCGCCATCTACCGCAACATGGCTCACCCCGACGTCGAAGGGACGCTCGACCTGCTTCGCCTGATGCAGCTCACCGGCGGGCTGACCGCGGGCGAATATGCGCTGTTCGCTGAGGCCGCGGCCGACCAGTCGAACTTCAACGAGGCGCAGGCGGTGATCGACGCCGGCATTGCGGCGAAGGTGGTCGATCCCGCGAGCGCCCGATTCCGCGACATCGTGAATGGCCTCAAGGGCAAGCCGAAAGCGACGGCGGCGGACCTCGAGGCCGCGGCCAAGATGTCGCCGAGCCCGCTCAACCTGCTGCGCATCGGCGACCGTTACTACGGGATGGGCGACTATGCGAAGGCGGCCGACATCTACCGCAAGGTGCTTGGCACGGCCGGCGCAGACAAGGACGTCGCCAACCTGCACCTCGGCATGGCCCTGGCGCGCGCCGGCGACAAGGCGGGCGCGACCGCCGCCTTCAAGGCGGTCGGCGCGGCACGCGCGGACATCGCCAAGTTCTGGCTTGCCTATCTGCAGCAGCATGCCTGACCCGCGCCCCAGCGCGGTCTGAAGGAGAGGCGCCGGCGCTTGTCGGCGCCTTTTCTTTTGCGCGGGTGGCGACATCGAATCCCGCACTGTGCCGTTTCGGGATGGTTAAGAGCTGCCTTCTTAGCGCCGGGTGAAGGCTCGCATACACGCTCCAGACGATGCGTCTCTTAGGACATTGATACCGGTGCGTTTCGACGATCGCCTGCTGACCGTCCTCAACCAGCCGGCTGGTGACCGCCACGACATTGCCGTGCGGTGGCGCCAGCTGGTGGATCTCGTCGCGCGCGCGGGCTCCAACGCCGACAGTCCGGCGGTTGCGCAAGCGCTCGAATCGATCCGCGCCGACGCGCCCAGGGTTGACGAGAACCTTCGTGCCGCCGCGGCGCGCGCCGTCGCCGCCTTGCCCTTGCCGCTAGGCCTTCTCGAATATTTCGCGTCCGACGGGCTCGCGGTTGCTGCGCCGGTCCTTGCCGCTGCGACGCTCCAACCGGCCGAATGGCAGTCGGTCCTGCGCGCAGGCGACGAGGAGACGCGCGGCTTCATCGAGGCGCTGCATCCCGAAATCCGGGCCGAGGCCGAGCCGACGACGGACCTGACCGACGAGCTGGTCGAGAGCCCGGTCGCGGAGCCGGAACCGTCACCGGCAACTCCCTCGCTTCATGACGTCGTCCGGCGGATCGAGCGCCGCCGCCGGAGCCGCGCGATGATGCGGCGC
>NZ_WJSQ01000099.1 GCF_009720245.1 Sphingomonas segetis
AGTGCCTGGCCGAGCTTGATCGCCGCGGGACCGATCGCGACGAGCGCATCGGCATATTGCGGCGTCGGCGGGATGCGCGCGCCGAGGCGGGCGATGCGCGTGAGCCGCCGCACCGGTACCGGCGTGAGGGGATCGCGCTCGATCCCGCGCAGCGCGCCGTGACGCGCAAGTGTCCGGCCCCATTTCAGCAAGCGCCACAAGTGGGTGACGCTGGTGGTCAAATCTTCCATCCGCTGTGGATGCTGACCAACCCGCCGAGCATCGGCTCTGCCGCGGCGCGGACGAAGCCGGCCTCGGCGACCATCGCCTTGAACGCGTTCGGCCGGGGGAAGCGGCGAATGCTTTCGACGAGGTAGCGGTAGCTTTCCTCGTCATCGGCGATGGCCTTGCCGATGCGCGGGATCACGTTCGAAGCCCAGGCATCGTAGAGGTTCGAAAAACCCGGCCAGTCGCTGGACGAGAATTCCATGCAGTAAAAGCGGCCGCCGCGTTTCAGGACACGGTGCGCTTCGAGGAGGGCGGCGGGAATGTCGGTGACGTTCCGGATGCCGAAGACGATGGTGTAGGCGTCGAAGCTGCCGTCGGCGAAGCTCAGCGCCTCGGCATTCTCCACCTTCCACGTCAGGCCGGAGAGGCCGCGGCGCTCGGCGCGTTCCTTTCCGACTTCCAGCATGTCCGGGTTGATGTCCGCAACGGTCACGTGCGCGCCCCGGTTGGCGATCCGGATGGCGACGTCGCCGGTGCCGCCGGCCATGTCGAGGATGTCCTCGCCTGAGCGCGGTTTCACGCGATTGACGAAGCGCTCCTTCCATAGCCGGTGCATGCCGCCCGACATCACGTCGTTCATGATGTCGTAGCGGCGCGCGACCGAGCTGAAAACCTGACCGACGCGTCGCGTCTTCTCCTCGGGGCTGACGAGCTCGTCGCCGAAATTGACCTTGTCGCTCATGGTCTCGCGCCTCTAGCGGCGTAACGCCCCGTCCGCCATATCGCAGCGGAATGCCCGAGCTTCCCGAAGTCGAAACCACCGTCCGCGGCCTGGAGCGTGTACTGAAAGGCCGCCGGATCGAGCGCGTCGAGGCGCGGCGATCGGACCTGAGACGCGCCTTGCCCGAGGATCTGGGGCAGCGGCTGACGGGCGCCAGAGTGACCAGCCTTGGGCGCCGTGCGAAATACGGACTGATCGACACCGACCGTGGCGACACGCTCGTTTTTCATCTCGGCATGTCGGGACACTGGCGCATCGACCCGAGCGAGATCGGCAAGCACGACCATTTCATCATCGATACGGACGAGGGTCTGCGGCTTGCGCTCAACGATGCGCGGCGCTTCGGCTCGCTCGATCTTGTGCGGACCGGCGAGCTGGAGGAATGGCCGGCGTTCAGGGCCCTCGGGCCGGAGCCGCTCGACATCGACGCGCGCCAGCTCGAGCATCGGCTCGCCGGACGCACGGCGCCGGTCAAGCTGCTTCTGCTTGACCAGCGGATCATCGCCGGGCTCGGCAACATCTATGTCTGCGAGGCGCTTCACCGCGCCGGCATCCACCCTAAGCGCGCGGGCGGGAGCGTTTCGATCCAGCGGCTCAGGCGCCTCGTCGGGGCGATCCACGACATGCTCGAAGAAGCGATCGCCGCAGGTGGCTCGACGCTGCGTGACTTCGCCGCGCCGAATGGCGAGCTTGGCTATTTCCCGAAGAGCTTCGCCGTCTATGACCGTGAAGGCGAGCCCTGCCGCTGCGGCGGTACGGTCAAGCGCATCGTCCAGGGCGGGCGCTCGACATTTTATTGCCCGAAATGCCAGCATTGAGCCCTCGGCGGGCGAGGACGAGGTTGACCTGAAGCGCCGCTCTGAGTAGGGGAACGCCCGCGTCGGCGCAGCCGTTTGGCTTTGCGCCGCTTTTTATTCGAGCAACGAGGATTTCGATGGCGAACACGCCGCAGGCCAAGAAGCGCATCCGCCGCAACGCGAACCGCGCTGAGATCAACCATTCGCGAATCAGCCGTATCCGGACCTTCATCAAGCAGGTCGAGTCGGCGATTGCGTCGGGCAAGAAGGCCGACGCTGCCGAGGCGCTGAAGAAGGTTCAGCCGGAACTCGCGCGTGGCGTCGCGCGCGGAGTTATCCACAAGAACACGGCCTCGCGGAAAATTTCCCGTCTGTCCAAACGGGTTGCCTCCCTCGGCTGAAAACAGCCCTCAAAAAGCCGCTGTAACGGGCCGTCGGGCGACCGGCGGCCCGTCTCGTTTTGAGACCGGCAAAAAATGCAGCAATTCCCGCGATTCGCGCGTCCGTTAACGCGGAGATAATCACTAAATCGGCAGATTCCGGCCATTTTGACGGACTTTCGGCCCGTTTCCTCTGTCAAGGCCTTTTATTGTGCATTCTGAAAAAACGGCACTTGCATGCTGTCGGCGAGCGCCTCACAAAGGCCTTTCCGGGCGCGAATCCGCGCCGGGGGCAAGAGAGATCGGAAGCCAGCCGCGCGCGACTCGGGTCACGCGCAACGGGATCTTGTTGTCTCTTGAGCGGGGGCAAGACGAGGGAGGCGCGGAACAGTGCATGCGGGAGGGGCGAATTCGTCCGTTGAACTAGCCGGGGCGCCGGTTTCGGCACCATTGGACGCCGCCTGGGAGTCGATCCGTAATGGCCTTCGACGCGATCTCGGGGCGCGCACCTTCGACGGGTGGCTCAAGCCCGCGGAGCTGGGAAGCTTCGAGCCCGACAGCGGCACGCTCGATCTCGTCATGCCGAGCCAGTTCATGGCCGACTGGGTACGCTCGCACTTCGGCGAACGCCTTGCCTTGGCCTGGAAGACCGTGCTTCCGGTCGTCCGCGACGTGCGAGTGATCGCCGCCGCCGACGCGCCGCGGCCAGCGCCGCTGCTGATCCTCGAGGAGGCTCCACCTCCAACGGAACGCGACCCGAACGCGCCCAACTTCGACCCGCGCTACCGGTTCGAGACATTCGTCGTCGGCAAGGCCAACGAAGTCGCAGCAACCGCCGCGCGGACCCTTGCGACCTCGCCGACGGTCAGCTTCAACCCGCTTTTCATCCACGGCGGCACCGGCCGCGGGAAGACCCACCTGCTGCATGCGATCGGCCATGCCTTCCTCGCCCAGAACCGCGGCTCGCGCGTTGTCTCGATGTCGGCCGAGAAGTTCATGGTGGAGTTCATCCGCGCGTTGAAGGAAAATGACACGATCGGCTTCAAGCAGCGGCTCCGTAATGCCGATCTGCTGTTGATCGACGACGTCCAGTTCATCGCCGGCAAGGATTCCACGCAGGAGGAATTCTTCCACACCATGAACGAGATCATCACCGCCGGGCGGCGGCTGGTGATCACGTCGGACCGCGCGCCGCAGGACCTCGACGGGATCGCGCCGCGAATCCTGTCGCGCCTGTCCTGGGGCCTTGTCGCGGACATCAACGCCGCCGATTACGAGCTCCGGTTCAACATCATCTGCGCGAAGCTCGACGCGCTCCCCGGCGTCGACATGCCACGCCCGGTGATCGACTTCCTCGCGCGCCGGGTGACCTCGTCGATTCGCGAGCTTGAAGGCGCGCTCAACCGAATCGGCGCCTATGCGATGATGACCGGCCGTGCGATCGATGTCGCCTTCGTCGAGGAAGTGCTGGCCAATGTATTGCGCGCCAACCAGCGGCGGATCTCGATCGACGAGATTCAAACGCAGGTCGCCGAGCATTACCGCATTCGCAAGGCCGAGATGACGTCGGCGCGGCGGGCGCGCGAAGTCGCCCGGCCGCGCCAGGTCGCGATGTACCTGTCGAAGCAACTGACGCCCAAGTCGCTGCCCGACATAGGGCGGCGCTTCGGCGGACGCGACCACACGACGGTCATCCATGCGGTTCGCCAGATCGAGAAGTTGCGCGCCAGCGATGCCGAGCTAGATGCGGATATCAGACTGCTGACGAGACAGCTGGAGGGCTGATCGGCCGCAGGCTTGCTCAATGGGCAAGCCCGCGCGGTCAGGGGGAGAGCTGGCCTTTCCGGTCGCCCCGAAACTACCGGAAAGGAATGGGCCCGCCGGAGCAATTCGGCGGGCCCGCCCATCCTAGTGAGGCTGGGCAATTCAGGAGGGGCCGGAGATGGGCGCAATGCCGCCTGTACCGAGCCCCAGCGCGTCGAGGATAAAGGCGAGCATTCCCGCTACGTAGGTCAGCGCAAGAACGCCCGTTGTGATGATCAGCACGTTGAGAACGAGGCTGAAGCCGGCAGCGACCGCCGCGACGATCGCGAGCGCGCCATCACGATAGATCAGCGCGAGTCCGAACAGGACGATCGCCGCAGCCGGCGCGAAGTGGAACATTGGGATCGGCACCGCCGCGACCAGCGCGAGCAGGAAACAGAGGCCGCCGATGATGCGCGTCGCGACCGGTCCCGTGAAAGTTGAAATGCGCGGCTTGAAGATCCGCTCGATGCGAAGCTCGAGCCATGCCATCTTGCCGACGAGCCGTCCAAGCTCCTGCTTGGTCACTCCGCGCTGCTCGAGCTTGCGCGGGAACCACGGCGCCGGCCGGCCAATGACCATCTGGGCAGACACGACGAGCATCGGGAGTGCGAAGAAGACGCTCGTCAGCGGCGGCAGCGGAAGAAGGTCGATTGCTCCGAAGATCAACAGCAGCCCGCCCCAGGCGCGTGCGTGGAGCTGCGCGGCGAGGTCCGAGAAGCTCAGCCGGTCGGGACCGTCTTCGGCGATGATCTGAGCGAGGCGCTGCGACAGCGGCAGCATCCGCGACGGACGTGGCTGATCTCCTGCGATGTCCAACCGGGGTTCCTGTCAGCCGAGTCCCACCGCGGCTTTCGCTCCGGCGAGAACCGGCGCTCCGAGCTCCTGCGCGCGGGCAGCGCCGGCGGCTAGAATTCGGTCGAGCTCGGCGGGTTCGCGCCGGAGCTCGTCGAGGCGACCGCGGATCGGAGCAATGAGGGCGACCAGTATGTCCGCGAGCGCAGGCTTGAACGCGCCGAAGCCCTGTCCGGCGAAGCGCGCGAGTATCCGGTCGATGCTCTCGCCGGTCACCGCGGAATAGATCCCGACGAGGTTCTTCGCTTCCGGCCGCGCTTCGAGCGCTTCCGCATTGTCGGGAAGAGGTTCGGGATCGGTCTTGGCCTTGCGGACCTTCTGCGAGATTTCGTCGTCGCTGTCAGTGAGGTGGATGCGGCTCATTTCCGACGGGTCGGACTTGGACATCTTCACCTTGCCGTCGCGAAGCGACATGATCCGCGCCGTCGTCCCGCCGCCGATGAAGGGCTCGGGCACAACGAACAGCTCGGTTGCGAAGTCGTTGTTGAACTTGATCGCGATGTCGCGAGTGAGCTCGACGTGCTGCTTCTGGTCCTCGCCAACCGGCACGTGCGTAGCCCGGTAGAGCAGGATGTCGGCCGCCTGCAGCACCGGATAATCGAACAGGGCGACCGACGCGCCTTCGCGGTTCTTGCCGGCCTTGTCTTTCCACTGGGTCATCCGGTTGAGCCAGCCCATCCGCGCGGTGCCGTTGAGGATCCAGCACAGCTCCGAATGGGCGGGCACGGCGCTCTGGCGGAACAGCACGGATTTTGCCGGATCGATGCCGCTGGCGATCAGCGCTGCCGCCATTTCCCGGACGTTCGAGTGCAGCTCGGCGGGATCGAGGTCGACGGTCAGCGCATGGAGATCGGCGAGAAAGAACAGGCATTCGGCCTCGTCCTGCATCCGCACCCACCGCAGGATCGCTCCGAGCAGGTTTCCGAGGTGAAGCCCGCCCGTCGGCTGGATTCCGGAAACGACGCGCATCGGCGAATGGTCAGCCGGCATCGGTGTATCGCCTCCTGCGCCTGACGAGGGCTTTCAATTCGTCCTTGTCGGTGCCGCCCAGCACCCAGACCAGCGGGAAGTAAACCGCCAGTCCGCCGCCGACGATCGCCCCGACGCCGGCGATTCGCTGCACGAAGGACCCGTCGAACCAGCCGGAAAGCGCATGGCGGATCGCGAGAAGCGCGATGGCCATCGCCCCGGCGGCCAGCAGTTGCCGGGCAAGCCGGGAGGCGAGCCAGCGTTCGACGCGGAAGTGCCCGCGGCGATGGAGCAGGACGTAAAGCATCGTGCAGTTGAGCCACGAACTCAGCGCGACGGCCGCGGCAAGGCCGCCGATCCCGAAGGGCGGGATCAAAGCGAAGTTGAGGATCACGTTGGCGATCAGCACCACGACCGCGATCTTGACCGGCGTCGCCGTGTCGCGGCGGGCGTAGAAGCCCGGCGTCAGCACCTTCACCAGCACATAGGCCGGCAGGCCGAGCGAGATCAGGGACAGGGTCAATGCCGTGAAATGGGCGTCGCGCGCATCGAACCGGCCGGCCTCGAAAATGGCCGACACCAGCGGAAGCGCACTCACCGCAAGCGCGAGCGCCGCGGGCAGGCACAGCAGCATCGCCAGCTCCGCCGCCTGCCCCTGAACGCGCGCCGCCTTGTCGTCCTCGCCAATGTCGACGTGGCGGCTGACCTGCGGGAGGATCGCGGTCCCGATCGCGGCGCCGATCACCCCGAGCGGGAGCTGATTGAGGCGGTCGGCATAGTTGAACCAGCTGACCGCGCCGGTGCCGATGCGCGTCAGGAAGAACGTGTCGATGAACACGCTGACCTGATAGACACCGGCGCCGAGCGTCGCCGGGATGACGACTCGGATAAACTGGCGCACACCGGGCGTCAGCCTCGGCCGGCGCACTCTAAGGGTGACTCCCGCGCGCTTGCAGGCGGCGATCAGCAGGATGAGCTGGAGGATGCCGCCCACCGTCACGGCCGCCGCCAGCGCCGTCGCGGTCACGGCCCCGCCTTGCCGCACGGAGACGAGGGCGACCAGCATGGCAAGGTTCAACAGCGCAGGGGCGAACGCCGCCGCGGTGAAGCGCGCCAGGCTGTTGAGGATTCCGGAATAGAGCGAAACCAGGCTGATCAGCAGCAAATAGGGGAAGGTGAGCCGCGTCAGGAAAGTGCCGAACGCGAGCTGGTCGCCGGACCAACCCGTGATCGCGTAGATGAACAGCTTCATGCCGAGCATGAAAAGAAGCGTGAACAAAATTAAAGTCGGCAGGAAAACGGCGAGCACTTCCTCCGAAAAGCGCCTCGCCTCGGCTTCCCCGCCGGACTGGAGCCGCTGGCTGTAGAGCGGGACGAAACCCGCCGAGAAGGCGCCTTCGCCGAACAGGCGCCTGAAAGTGTTCGGCAGGCGGAAGGCGACGTAGAACGCATCGGTGTAGATGCCGGCGCCGAGGATGCGCGACATCAGCATCTCGCGCAGGAAACCGGCGATTCGGCTGACCATCGTCAGCCCGCCGATCGTGCCGGTTGCTTTGACCAGGTTCATGCGCCGCTCGGCCGCGACGGGATCAGGCCTGCGATGGCGTTTCGGTGGGTTCCTGTCCGCCTGCGCCGCCCGCGCCCTGCTGGGCCTGAAGCTGCGCCATATAAGCGGCAGTGAAGTCGATCGGATCGAGCAGGAGCGGCGGGAAACCGGTGCTCGAAACCGCCTCTGCGATGATCTGGCGGGCGAAGGGGAAGAGCAGGCGCGGCGCCTCGATCAGCAGGAAGGGCTGGAGCGCCTCCTCGGGCAGGTTGCGCAGTCCGAACAGCCCCGCGTAGCTGAGGTCGACGACGAAATGGACGCCGTTCTCCGAACGCGCCGAGACCTCGATCTTCAAAGTCACTTCGTGAACATCTTCCGCGGCCCCGCCGACAGCGATGTTGAACTGCACGTCGAGCCCAGGCTGTACCTGCCAGGAAAAAACCTGCGGAGCGCTTGGATTTTCGACCGACAGGTCCTTGATGTACTGCGCGAGGATCGAAACCTGCGGTTCGCTGCTGTTCTCGCCCGAGCCGTTGCCACCCGGAACCGGTTCCTGATCCGCCATTTAATGCCGTCCTTGCAAGCTGTTGCGTCGTTTAGGGAGCCGCCGCATGAGGGCGGCACGTTAGCCCGGTGCGCCTAGCAGCCGCAAATATGGGGCGCAATGCCGCCTCGTGCGTTTGCTGGTGTTGGAATATTTACGCGCCGCGCACTATGTTGAAGCGGAATACGATGGGATTCTCCAATTGACCGTCATTGTCATCCTTGCCCTGGTTGCCTTGTTCATCGGGCTGCGCCTGTACAGCGTGCTCGGCGAGCGAACGGGGCATGAACAACAGCCAATCCTGAAGCCGGCGGACCAAGACGCGCGCGTCGAGCCGCGGGTGACTCACCCGCCGGCGACGCTGTCGACCCCGGATAACGGCGCCGATCTCGCTTATGTGCCGCTTGCGGGCCCCGGTGTGCGCGCAATCCTCGCCGCCGACCCGAGCTTCGACGTCGCCCGCTTCCTGGAAGGTGCGAAGGCCGCGTACCGGCTGATCCTCGAGGCGTTCTGGAAGGGCGAACTCGACACGCTGAAGCCGCACGTCGACCCGCACGTCTACGAGACCTTCGAGACTGCGGTCGAGCAGCGTGCGAAGGACGGGCTGACGCTCGACAACCGGCTGGTGACCATCGAACAGGCGGTCATTTCCGAGGCGAACGTCGAACGTTCGTTGGCGCTGGTCACGGTCCGGTTCGAGGCCGACATCGCCGCGGTGACGCGCAATGCCGAGGGGCAGGTCGTCGCCGGATCGATGAGCGACGCAGTCCAGACGCGCGACCTGTGGACTTTCCGCCGCGATCTCGCTTCGCGCGATCCGAACTGGCTGCTGATCGAGACCGACGAGGAAGCGTGAGCTTCGCGTCACGCGCATTCGCGCTAGCCTCCGCGTTGCTCCTCGCTGCCTGCGCCGCGCGCCTCACGCCGCCGCCGGTCAGTCCGCCTCCAGTCACTCGGCCTGCCATTCCGCCGCCGGTTGTCCCGCTAACGCCACCGCCGCCGCCTAACGCGCTCGCGGCGGGCGTGGCCCTGGTGCCTCCTGCTGCGACGATCTACGACCAGTGGGCGGAGCGGGCACTCCGGGCATTCCGCACGTCTTGCCCGGTGCTGATGCGTCGACAGGACCAGTCCGGCCTCGCCCAGGCGCAGGACTGGGCGCCGCTTTGCACCGAAGCCGCAACCCTCGCGCCGGAGCAGGCCGCGACCTTTTTCCGCGACCGTTTCGATTGGGTTCGAGTGGGCGACGGAAAGGCGTTCGCGACGGGTTATTACGAGCCGGAAATCGAGGGATCGCGGGTGCCGCTGCCCGGCTATGTGCCGATCTATCGTCTGCCCAACGACCTCGTCCGCTGCACCAAGCAGGACGGCACGACCGGGCGCGGGCGGATCGACGAGACCGGCACCTGCGTGCTCTATTTCACCCGCGCCGAGATCGAGGACGGCGCGGTCGCGGGGCGCGGGCTAGAGCTCGCCTGGGCGAAGGATCCGGTCGACCTGTTCTTCCTCGAGATCCAGGGCTCCGGCCGAATCCGCATGCCAGACGGCAGCGTCATGCGCGTCGGCTATGCCGGCCAGAACGGCCGCGAATATGTCGCCATCGGCCGGCTGTTGCGCGAGCGCGGAATCCTTCCTCCGGGCGGCGCGAGCATGCAGTCGATCAAGGCATGGATACGCGCCAACCCGGACCAGGGCCGGGCGCTGATGCGGGAGAACCTGTCCTACATCTTCTTCAAGGAACTGACCGGCCCCGGACCGCTCGGCGCCCTCAACGTGCCGGTGACGCCGCACGGGACGGTCGCTGCCGACCCCAAGTTCGTGCCCCTCGGCGCGCCCATTTACCTCGCGGTCGACCGCCCGGAGGCTTACGGGCTGTGGGTCGCGCAGGACACCGGAGGCGCGATTAAGGGACCCAACCGGTTCGATACCTTCTGGGGCGCCGGCCCGGATGCGACGCAGATCGCCGGCGGGATGGCCGCGAATGGAGTCGCCTGGATCCTGCTGCCCAAGAGCGCCGCGGCCCGTGCGGTCGCTCACCCCTGAAGAAGCGGCGCTCTGGGCTCGCGTCGCTTCGACCATACGCCCGCTGTCGCGCGCCAAGGAGCACGGGCAGACGCAGAACCAAATACGTGCTGCCAGGACTGAGCCGAAACCTGTCGCCGCCCGTGCCGCGGTGCCGGCGAAATCGCCGCAGGTGCGCGACTTGCCTGGCACGACGCTCGACAGCAGCTGGGACCGGCGGCTGCGCAGCGGCAGCATCGCGCCGGAGCGCGTCGTCGAC